>NZ_NPKS01000008.1:0-205650 GCF_008329595.1 Methylobacterium sp. P1-11 | reverse complement strand
CGAACAGCACGTGGTCGAGCGCCTGCCCGGTCTTCTTCGCCGCCTCGATGAAGACCTGCATGTTCGCCCGCGCCGCCCGCTGACCGATGAACTCGGCCAGGCTCAACGGGCGGATCGTCTGATCCACGTCGTCGGTGCGCTTCTCCGGCGTCAGGAGCGCGTTGGTCGGAGGCTTCGGCTTGCTCATGAACCCTGCTTCGTGGACCGTGCCGCGCGGCCCGCGATGGACAGTTTCGCAGGACGGCTGGGCACCGGCGCGTCCGGTTTTGTTCTTCCTTACCCGTGAAAGCCGGGAAGTCTAAGCGTTGTGGCCGGGCGCGTAGCCGGGCGCGTAGCCGGGGATGTGAGCTGACGCACGGGCCGCCGCCATCGATGCAACCGAACCCTCGGCCCGTGCATTCCTGGACCAAACCTCCAAGCACGGCCGCAGGGCACATTTCCCCATGAGACTCTGTACGATCGCTGCCGCCGCAGCCGGCGCCGCCATGCTGGCCGTGCCGCTCGCGGCCGAGGCCGCCAACGGCCCGGCCGAGACCAAGGTCGCCGAAGCCAATCCGCAGGTTCATCCCGCCTCGGTGGAGCGCGACGACGACGCTACCTGTAGCCGGGCCCGCCGCCGCCTGTGGATCGAGGGCGAGGGCTGGGTGGTCCGGCGGATCACCACCTGCCGGTGACCGTCCCGCGCCCGGGGCCGTTTGGCTGGACATGACGGCGCCGTTACGCACTCTGCACGACTGGCCACGCGGAACGGCGGGTGATCCGGTCCGTTGGCCCCGCATCCGGCGCGGACCGCGCGCCGACACCCATCGGAGCCGGCCCCATGGCGAACCGGATGATCCTAACCCTGCTCGTGCTCGCCGCGGCAACGCCCGCTTCAGCGCAGACCTTTCGGAGCGCTGATCCCTACGCACCGGTCGCCTACGCGCCCGGGTATGCCGGTGATCCGGGGTTCGCCGGCGAGTTCGTGCGCGGCACCTATATCGGCGCCCCGCTGACCCGCGTGCCGCGTCCGACCCAGATCGTGCCCAGCCCCTGGAGCTACGGCACCTACGGCGTCCCGACAGTGTCGGGCATCCCGGCCGCTCCGGCGGCCCAGCCGACCCTGACGGTGATCAACGCCGCCCCCCAGGAGCGCCGCGGCGGGCGCGCCGTCGGCGCCGACACGGCCCCGGGGGCTCGGATCATCGCGGTTCAGGTTCCCCGGCGCTGAGCGCCGCGAACCACGCCGCGTAGGGCGTGTTGCGGACGAGGTGGCGGTTGAGGTCGGGGCTGCCGTCCGTCCACCAGACCGGCCCGCGCTCGCCGAGCGCGATCTTCGCCGCGTCGACCTCGGCTCTGGCGGAAGCAAGCGCGTCCGCGGCGCCCGGCTCGCCCGCCCGCTCGGACTGCTTGGCCTCCTTCACGCCTCGTCGCGCCGTCATCAGGCGCTTCACCAGTACCGTCCGGCAGGTTTCCGGCAGGTCGGGATTCGCGCGTCGCCACAGACGTTCGCGAACAACGATATAGCGTCGATCCGGAGTGGTAATGGCCACGCTCATACAGGGGTGAGCTCCACCGGGTGTTGAGTTAGGCCTTCCAGCTTAAACCGCGCAGATCAGTCGCGAGCCACGCCATGCGGATCGTCATCGTCGACTCGAGCCGGTCGTGCTGCAGATCATCACGTCACTGATCCAGCCCCGGGGCCACGCGGCGTATGCCTTCACGAATTCCGAGCAGGCGCTGAAATTCCGGGCGGCGACGCCCTCGGTCCGAATCCTGATCGCCAGCCTTGAGGTCCGGCCGCTCTGCGGGCTCGAACTCTGCTGGCCGGCACGATTGCTTGCGGAATCCCGCGGGCCGCTCCACGTCATCACCATGTCGTCGGCGCGCAATGTCCGCAGCTTGGCCGAGGCCCTCGACAGCGGCGCCGACGACTTCATCGAGAAGCCGCCGAACGCCGAGGAACCGAACGCACGGCAGCGCGCGGCCGAACGGTTGACCACCTTGCAGGAGGAATTGATCCGCTTCGCCGAGACGGATCCGCCGACCGGCTCCTGCAATCGGCACACCTTCTTCAACCGCGCGGCGCCGTGGAGCAGAGCCGGGGGACCGGCGCCGTTTCGGCGATCCTCTTCGATATCGGTCATTTCAAGCGCATCAACGACGAGCACGGCCACGATGTCGGCGACTTGTCGATCAAGGCCGTGGCCGATCTGCGCGCGGGGGAGGGGATCGCCGCGCGTCTTGGCGGTGAGGAATTCGCTATCATCCTACCGTGCTGTGACCTCGCGGAGGCGGCAGCGCATGCCGAGCGCCTGCGGACGCGGATCCAGGCCCTGCAAATCCGCGGAGCAGCTGGCCCGATTGGGCTGAGCTGCAGCTTCGGCGTCAGCACATGTCAGCCCGGCGGCAGCGTCGAGGATTTGGTCAAGCGGGCGGATGTTGCCCTCTACGCGGCCAAAGGTGGAAGCCGAAACCGTGTCGTGATCGATCAGGGCGATAGCGTCCGCGCCGTCGCCGGCTGAAGTAAACCGGCTGCCCCATTTTGGCACAGTCGCCCCAGCGATGTCCCGCCGCTGTCCCGGGTTGGCGCATCCATCCGTCGAGTATCCGTTTCGAGGCAGCGATTTTGCCAATATAAAGCTTAATATTCGTCAGTTCCAGATGGAATGGATCTTGGAACTTCGCCTTCGATCCTGGCCGCCTGTATCAAGCCGGGAGAGAGAGGTGCGAGGTCATGAGTACGGCCGTTGGCGTCCTGATCCTGGATGAGCCGGAGGACTTGAGCGCGACGGTGCGCGCCACCTTGGAGCACATGCCCGAGTTCCACACCATCAGCGAGGCCGATCTCGATCGCGCCGAAGCCGGCAGCAACGTCGCCCTAGTCTTTCTCGACGAGATCCGGCTGGCCGATGGTCTCGCCCGCATCGTCGCCCTGAAGGAGCGGCAGCCGAACCTCCGCACGCTGGTCGCCTTCGGTGCCCTCACGGCGGATGACCTTCGCACCCTGCTGGCCGCGGGTGCCGACGCCTTCGTAGCGCGCTCCAAGTCGCCTCGCGAGCTCGGCGCGGCGCTGCTCGCCCTGGCGGAGGGCTCGGATTGCCTGGTTCCCCCGGAGCAGCCGATGACAATGCCGGCGGAAGTGGGCGACAGCCTCGGGCTCACGCCCCGCGAGGCGGAGGTTCTGCGTTTCCTCAGCTCCGGGTTCAGCAACAAGGAAGTCGCGCGGCGCTTGGCATTGAGCGTCCGCACAGTGGAGACGCACCGACTCAACCTTCGGCGTAAGACCCAGACCGGACGACTAAAGGATCTGGTCTCCCTTGCCCGTCAGCTCGGGCTGGCACCCGTGGTCGAGACCGGCGAGCAGGTCCGGCGCGGCACCGACAGCCGCTCGCCGGGCAACGACAACCAATCCCGGCACTGACGGGCGTCCAGTTGATCTCGCAGGGACTGTCTCCTAGGCGGCTACGGCCGACCGCCGGGCCGAAGATGCTCGCTTCGCCTTCGGCCCAGGCTTGGATCCGTGAGACTTGGCGGCTGCCGGCGCCGCCTTGTCCCGCGGCTTCTGCGACCCCCTTCCGCGCGCACCTGCCGGTTTGATCACCTCACCGGCCTTGGCTTCGTCCTCGGCGGCGGACAGGTGCGCCTGCAGCAGCCCGAGCACAGCCGCTTCCTCGGGCCGCAGACGGGAGAGATCCTCGCTCAGCTCGGACTCGACTGCATCCTTGACCTGCAGGAGCAGGCCGCCTTTCAGATAGCTGTCGAGGATGTGCGGGTGGATGTAGCACTTGCGGCAAATCGTCGGCGTGTTGCCGAGACGGCCAGCGACACTCTCGATAGCCGTGCGGATGTTGCGCTTGGCCCCCGCCTCGCTGTCGAAGGTCTCGAACTCCCGCAGCGCCAGCGCCGCCAGCACCGTGCCGGCCCAGGTGCGGAAATCCTTCGCGGTGAAGTCCTCGCCGGTGATCTCGCGCAGGTACGCGTTCACGTCCGAGGAGGTGACGTCGCGCTGGGTGCCGTCCGGGTCCAGATACTGGAACAGCTCCTGGCCCGGCAGATCCTGGCAGGCCTTGACGATCCGGGCGACCCGCCGGTCCTTCAGCGACACGTCCCAGGTCTTGCCGCTCTTGCCCTTGAAGCGGAACGACAGGGCCGCCCCCTCGATCCGGACATGGGGATCGCGCAGAGTCGTCAGGCCGTAGCTCTTGTTGGTCCGCGCGTAGTCGTCGTTGCCGACTCGGATCAGCGTGGTCTCGAGCAGGTGGACCACGGTGGCCAGCACCTTGTCGCGGGAGAGGCCCGGCCGCTTCATGTCGGCGTCAACGCGCCGGCGGATCCCGGGCAGCGCGTCCGCGAAGGCCATGATCCGCGAGAACTTGTTGGCCTCGCGCGCCTGTCGGAAATCTGGATGGTAGCGATACTGCTTGCGCCCCTTGGCGTCGCGGCCCGTTGCCTGGATGTGGCCGTTGCGGCGGGGGCAGATCCAGACATCCGTGTAGGCCGGTGGGATCGCAAGGCTGCGGATGCGGGCCAGCACCGCCTTGTCGCGCACCGGCGCGCCCTTCGCGTCGAGATAGCGGAAGCCCGTGCCGCTCCGGCGGCGCGTCAGCCCAGGCAGGCCGTCATCGACGTAGACGAGCCCGGCCTCTTCGGCCGCGGCGCGGAGGTCTCCGCCGCTCTCCGCCGTCTCGATACACGCCATGAACAACCCCTCCTATCGACGCCGCCCGGCTGCCTCGCCCGGCGAGAAGGCCTTGGACAACAGGCGGCATGTGATCGCCGTTCCGGGGCTGCACATCCGCCGCAGGACGAGCAGCGGCGCCGTGCTAGAGGGGGCGCATGCAGTCCGATGCCGCCCCCGGGAATCTGTCCGTTTCGATGCGCCGCCTGGTCTTCGTGGTGACCGAGGACTGGTTCTTCGCCTCGCATTTCCTGCCGATGGCCCGCGCCGCTATCGGCATGGGCCTTTCGGTCGCGGTCGTCACGCGGGTCCGCGCGCACCGGGCTGCCATCGAGGCGACCGGCGCGCAGGTCGTTCCCCTGGAGGCTGAGCGGGCAAGCCTCAACCCCATGGCCGCGGGCTACGCGGCCGGGCAGCTCGCGGCGATCCTGAAGGCGCTGAAGGCCGACATCGTCCACTGCATCGCCCTGCGCGGCATCCTGGTCGGCGGCACAGCCGCCGCCATGGCGGGCATCCCGTCCCGCGTCTTCGCCCTGACCGGCCTCGGCCTCGTCGGCGCCCGGAGCGACCGGCTCGGGCGGGCGACGCGCCTCGCCCTGCGCGCGCTGATCCGGGGACCGCTGGCCTCGTCCCGGACGCGCTTCCTGTTCGAGAATCCCGACGACGCCCTGGCGCTGGGCCTCGATCCGCTCGACCGGTCGGTGACCGTGGTGGGCGGCGCCGGCGTCGATCCCGCGATCCTCGTCCCGCAACCGCTGCCGCCGATGCCGCCGCTGCGGGTGGCGGTCGTCGCCCGGATGCTCTGGTCGAAAGGGATCGACGTCGCCGTCGAGGCGGTCCGTCTCGCCCGGACCCAGGGCGCGCCGGTGGAGCTGGCGCTGTACGGCGCGCCGGACCCATCGAACCGGCGGGCGATCGACGCCAACACCCTACGCGCCTGGAGCCGCGACGGCATCGTCTGGCACGGACCGACGACCGACGTGGCGGCGGTCTGGGCCGGCCACCACGTCGCCTGCCTGCCCTCCCGCGGCGGCGAGGGCCTGCCGCGGACGCTGCTGGAGGCGGCCGCCTGCGGCCGGGCGCTGGTCGCGTCCGACGTTCCGGGCTGCCGCAGCCTCGTGCGCGACGGCGTCGAGGGCCTGCTGGTTCCCCCCGACGACGCGCCGGCCCTGGCCGCCGCCCTGGCACGCCTGAGCGGCGATGCCGGTCTCGTCGCCGGCCTGGGCGCGGCCGCGCGGGTCCGGATCGAGACCGGGGGCTTCACCGAGGACGCGGTGACCGACCAAGTCCGCGCCGTGTGGCGCGACCTGCTGGAGGCCTGACCGTGCGCGCACCGGACGATCCAGCCGCCTTCATCCGTACCAATACCCGCCTGCTGCCCGTCCCCCACGCGCCCGAGATCCGCCTGCATGTCGCTGACGAGGCGACGGATCTCTGGCAGCGCACCGAGGAGGAATTGCAGGAGATCGGGCTGCCTCCGCCGTTCTGGGCGTTCGCCTGGGCGGGCGGCCAGGCGCTCGCCCGCTACGTCCTTGACAACCCGGACGTCGCGGACGGGGCGCGCGTCGTGGATTTCGCCTCGGGATCCGGCCTCGTAGCGATCGCGGCCGCCCGCGCCGGGGCGCGCCACGTCGTCGCCAGCGATCTCGACCCCTTCGCCATGGCGGCGATCCAGCTGAATGCCGCGGCCAACGGCGTCGGCGACCGCATCGCGGTGGTCTCCGACAATCTCCTCGTCACGGATCCGCAGGTCGATCTGGTCCTGGCCGCCGACGTGTTCTACGAGCGCGACTTGGCCGAGGCCGTGATCGCCTGGCTCGTCGGCCTGCAGGCGCGCGGCGTCACGGTGCTGATTGGCGATCCGGGCCGCACCTACCTGCCGCGGAACCGCCTCGACTGCCTCGCGACCTACGCGGTGCCGGTCTCGCGCGCGCTCGAGGATGCCGAGATCAAGCGCAGCCATGTCTGGCGGCTCCGCGGATGACGGACTCGTCGAGACGGTCACGCTGGACCGCAGCCCACGCGGCCCGGCCGAGGCTTTATCCGGCGCGGGAATGCGTTACCGTCGAATCGACTCGTGTCGCGTGCCGCGCATGCGCCAGAGTGTTTGAAGGCCCGGATCGGGGCGTGCTGCGGCGGAAGGTTTCGTGGTGAGTGTCGAGTCGAGTGTGAAGCCGAGCCGTGCCCGCGTCGTCGCCTTCTCGGGCAGTGCCAAGCGGCCCTCGCGCACCCGCATCCTGGTCGAGGCCCTCGGTGCCGAGCTCGGGCGCCTGCGTGGGATCGATCTCGCCGTCTACGACCTCATGGATGCCGGCCCAGGCCTCGGCGCGACGCAGCGCGACGATCTGTCGGCGCCCGCCGCGCGCCTCATCGAGGCGATCGAGGGGGCGGACGCCCTGATCGTCGGCACGCCGGTCTATCAGGGCGGCTATGCCGGGCTGTTCAAGCACGTCTTCGACTTCGTCGATCCAGCTCGGATGATCGGCATGCCGGTGGCGCTGACTGCGACGGGCGGCGGTCTGCGCCACGCCCTGGTGGTCGAGCATGGGCTCCGACCGCTGTTTGGCTTCTTCGCGGCTCATGTCGCACCGACCTCGGTCTATGCCGGCTCTGACGACTTGGTGGACGGCCGCATCGTCGACGAGACCGTGGCGGTTAGGCTTCGCGCTGCGGCCGCAGAACTCGCCGCCCTGCTCGACGTATCGCGGACGGCCGCGACCGGCGCATCCGCCTGACGGGAGACTCCCCCCGGCCTGCGGCGGGCCCTAGATCGGAGACGGACCACGCTCATCCGCGAGGGATCATGTCAGGCTCTTCGATCTTGGCCGGCAAGGCGGCGCCAACCGGGCTGCCCGCCACCTACGTCACGGCTTCCGGAATGCCGCGCTACCATCCGGTGTCGCAGGCGCTGCACTGGCTGAACGCCGCCCTGGTCCTGGCCGTGCTGCCGCTCGCCTGGGTCGCGATCAGCCTGCCGCCGACGCCCGCCAAGGGCAGCATGTTCGTGCTGCACAAGTCGGTCGGCCTGACGATCCTGGCGATCGTGGTCCTGCGGATCGTCTGGCGGATGGTCCGGCCCGCGCCGCCGGACCCGCAGGCGCCCCGGCTCCTGACGCTGATCGGGCGCGTCAACCACTACCTGCTGTACGCGATCTTCCTGATCATGCCGATCAGCGGCTACCTGCTGAGCGCGCTGTCGGGGCGGGACACGCCGTACTTCTGGCTGTTCACGATTCCGGGACTGCCGAAGGACGACGCGACCCAGAAGGTCTTCGAGTCGATCCACGTCTTCGGCCAGTGGCTCGTCTACGCCCTGGTCCTGCTGCACGTCGCCGGGACGGCATGGCACCTGATAGTCCGGCGGGACGGACTTCTGGAGCGGATGCTCCCCGTGCAGGACGGCCGCGGGCAAATCCGCTGACGCATCAACCGGCAGTCTCGAGGTTCCGGGCGCCGGTCCGCTCTGTGGTCAGTCGACGCGGCGCAGGACGAAGGCGGTGCCCACCTCCGGGTCGCGCCGCCAGCGGCCGTCGCCGCTCGGCACGAGGTCGATGCTGTGGCCGCGCTTGGCGGTCAATGTCATCCGGCCGTTCACGTAACGCCAGCGCACCGGGTCGAAGACTTCCAGGCCGCTGTCGTGGCAGCCCCGGACGATGTGCACGCCGCCGCCGCTCCCGTCGAGGGTGATCCGGCATGTATCGCGCTGCTGGACGCGATCGAGGGCGTAGAGGCCGGGCGCCGGACCCGCCGAGACGGTCGCCGCCGGCTGCAGCTCAGCCGGGACCGGGGCCGCGGTCTGGAGCGGGGAGGAGCTCGTCGGATTAGCCGGCGCGGTCTCGGGCGCGGCCACCGCATCGGCCGGTCGCATCGCGACGATGTCGAGGGGAACGAAACTGTAGCCCTCGCCGCCCTCGGCCTGCGCCACGAGGCTGCGCTGGTCCGGCCGCTTGGCGAAGTCGAGGACCGGGCGGACGTTGCGGTCGACGAGGCGGACGGCGCCGTCGACGAAGAGCCAGCCGGCGACCGCGTTCAGGACCGGCAGGGCCCGGCGGCATCCGGCCGGGAAACGCAGCCGCTGCCCCGCCTCGCCGCTGTCGAGCACCAGCGTCATGACGCAGCGGCGGTTGGTTCCGTCCCGGGACAGGTCCCAGGTTCCCGGCACCTGACCGAGCCTGTCGGGCAGGCTCGGCGGTGCGACCGGAACCGGAGGCGCCGCGAGCGTCCCCGCGGGCCGGGGCGGAGGCGTGGGAGCGGCCTCTTCGGTGGCGGCGGGCACGTCCTGGGCGACTGCCGGTCGGACGATCGCGGTAGTCGCGATCAGCGCCGATGCGGCCAGCAGGGCGGCCTGAGCCTGTCTCACGCGGTCGGTCTCCAGGGTGTCTCGGCGACAGGCGTCAGCGGACCCCGTCCCTCGAACCAGGAGACGACGTTGTCGACGACGAGCTGGGCCATCGCCGCGCGGGTGTGCTCGGAGGCCGAGCCGACATGCGGCAGCAGCACCGTGTTGTCGAGGGCGGCGAGGTCCGCGGGCACGTGCGGCTCGTTCTCGAACACGTCGAGGCCGGCGCCCATGATCGTCCCGGCCTTCAAGGCGGCGGTCAGTGCCGCCTCGTCGACGAGGGTGCCCCTGGCGACGTTGATCAGGATGCCCTCGGGGCCGAGCGCTTCCAGCACGGTCGCGTTCACCAGGTTGCGCGTGTCGGCGCCGCCGGGCGCCACCACGATCAGGATATGGACCGCGCGGGCGAGGCCGATCAGCGTATCGTGATACGTGTAGGGGACGTCCGCCTGCCCGCTGCGGCCGTGATAGTCGATCTCGACGCCGAAGCTCTCCAGGCGGTGGGCGATCGCCCGCCCGATCCGGCCGAGACCGAGGATGCCAACCCGCCGCCCGCGCAGGGACGCCGTGAGCGGGAAGGGCGCCTTGGGCCAGTGGCCGGCCCGCAGGTAGCGGTCGGCCTGGGGGATCCGCCGCAGGGTGGCGAGGACGAGGCCGAGGGCGAGGTCGGCGACCTCGTCAGTGAGGACATCCGGCGTGTTGGTGACGATGATGCCGCGCCGCTGCGCCCCGGCGGCGTCGACGGCGTCGTAGCCCACGCCGAAATTCGCGATCAGCTCGAGGTTCGGCAGCCGGTCCATCAGCACCCCGTCGACCGCGCCGCCGACGCAGAGCGCGCGGATCCGCGGCCCGATCTCGGCGAGCAGCGCCTCCGGATCCGCGGCGTCCGCCAGCCGGTGGACCCCGTACCGTCCCGCGAAGGCCTTCTCCACGAGCGGGTGCATCTTCCGGAGCAACAGGATCTCGACCGGGGCTTCAGCCATCGTTCACTCCCACGTTCGGCCGTTCGTCAGTGCCGGCCGTCTCCCCGTCCCGGCATAGAGCCTGTGCGGGGTGACGCGCCAGCGCGCCGAAGCCACCGGCGATGACACCTTGGTGACACCCGCACGGATCAGCCGGGCGGCCAATCGACCGGCACAGGGCTCGCCTCTTTCGAAAACCGCGCGCGATGCCTACTAAGGATCACGCATCATCGCGAGAGTTCTGCACCGATCCCATTCGCCGAAGACGAAGACCGATGACCAGCCCGCGCACCCTCTACGACAAGATTTGGGACGACCACGTCGTCGATGTCCAGCCGGACGGCTCCAGCCTCCTCTACATCGACCGGCACCTCGTACACGAGGTGACGAGTCCGCAGGCGTTCGAGGGTCTCCGCGTGGCCGGCCGCAAGGTGCGCCATCCGGAGAAGACGCTGGCCGTCGTGGACCACAACGTCCAGACCTCGGACCGCTCGCAGGGCATCGACGATCCCGAGAGCCGCACGCAGCTCGAGGCGCTCGCCGAGAACGTGCGCGACTTCGGCATCGAGTTCTACGACGCACTCGACCGACGCCAGGGCATCGTCCACATCATCGGACCTGAGCAGGGCTTCACGCTGCCCGGCCAGACGATCGTCTGCGGCGATTCCCACACCTCGACGCACGGTGCGTTCGGAGCGCTGGCCCACGGTATCGGCACCTCGGAGGTCGAGCACGTGCTCGCCACCCAGACACTGGTGCAGCGCAAGGCCAGGAACATGCGCGTCTCCGTCGATGGCACGCTGCCGCCCGGCGTGACCGCGAAGGACATCATCCTGGCGATCATCGGCGAGATCGGGACCGCCGGCGGCACCGGCCACGTCATCGAGTATGCCGGCGAGGCGATCCGCGCCCTCTCGATGGAGGGCCGGATGACGATCTGCAACATGTCGATCGAGGGCGGGGCCCGTGCCGGCATGGTCGCCCCCGACGCGACGACCTTCGCCTATGTGAAGGACCGCCCGAAGGCGCCGAAGGGCGCGGCCTTCGACGCGGCCCGCCGCTACTGGGAGAGCCTCGTCACCGATGCGGGCGCGCATTTCGACCGCGAGGTGCGCCTCGACGCGGCCAATCTACCGCCGCTGGTGAGCTGGGGGACGAGCCCCGAGGACGTGATCTCGATCCAGGGCCGCGTGCCGGATCCGTCCGAGATCGCCGACGAGAACAAGCGGCAGTCCAAGGAGAAGGCGCTCGCCTATATGGGCCTGACGCCGGGCACCCGGATCACCGACATCACCCTGGACCGGATCTTCATCGGCTCCTGCACCAACGGTCGCATCGAGGATCTTCGCGAGGTCGCGCGGGTCGTCGGTGACCGCAAGGTGCATGACGGCGTGTCGGCGATGATCGTGCCGGGCTCCGGGCTCGTGAAGGCGCAGGCGGAGGCCGAGGGTCTCGACAAGATCCTGAAGGCGGCGGGCTTCGACTGGCGCGAGCCGGGCTGCTCCATGTGCCTCGGCATGAACCCGGACAAGCTGCGTCCGGGCGAGCGCTGCGCCTCGACATCGAACCGCAACTTCGAGGGCCGTCAGGGGCCGCGTGGGCGCACGCACCTCGTGTCCCCGGCCATGGCGGCCGCCGCGGCGGTGGCCGGACGCTTCGTCGACATCCGGGAGTGGCCGCAGGGCTGAAATCCCGATTGACGGCGACGGCTCCGTTGCCTAAACGGAGCCGTCGCCGGCCAGTGGCCGACGGCGAGCCCAGGTGGCGGAATTGGTAGACGCGCTGGTTTCAGGTACCAGTCTCGCGAGAGGTGAAGGTTCGAGTCCTTTCCTGGGCACCAAATGCCTGACAGCAGCCCGCCAAAGCATTGGCGGGCTTTGTCGTTTCTGAGGGGTGGGACTCTTGAGCTGAGGGTGCGGGGGTTCTTCGCGCTTCACGGGCCATCCAAGCCCGGTTGGGCGTCCGCGTGTAGGTTGCGCTTTTCCGAAAGAGTGCCAAGCGGGCGACGACCTGCTCGCCCTTGATGCCCTGGTCGACCTCGATCGCCAGAGCTTCGCGTGTGAACGCATCGACGACGGTCAGGGCTCGCAGCCGGCGGCCATCGAACAGTGCGTCGGATACGAAGTCCATCGACCAGCGCTCGTTCGGCCGGAGTGCCGCAGGCTGACGCTCCCGCTGTGCTGCGCGACATGCCGGCGCGGTCGCATGAGCCGCAGGCTGAGGCCCTCGTCCCGGTAGAGGCGGTGGACCCTTTTATGGTTCACCCGCCAGCCCTCTCGGCGCAGCAGGATGTAGATCGGGAAATAGCCGTAGCGCACCCGGCTCTTGGCCAGGTCGCAGATGCGCATCCGCGGCGGTGACTGATCGGGTTTGGTCGAGCGGGAGCGGATGCTCGACCAGCCGACGCCGAGCGCAACGCAGCTGCGCCGCTCACTCACCCCGTGCGCCTCCTGAACCTGGTGCACGAGCTCGCGTCGCCGAGCAGGCGTCAGAGCTTTTTTGCGAGCACGTCCTGCAGCATGTGCTTGTCGAGGCTCAGATCGGCCACGAGCTGCTTGAGCTTGCGGTTCTCGTCTTCAAGCTGCCTCAGCCGTCGCACTTCGCCCGTCCCCAAGCCACCGTAGAGCTTCTTCCAGCGGTAGAATATCTTCACGGCTCTACTCCTCCCATCAGGATCTCACAAAACCGGAAACCTCGCACTCAGGCCGGATCAAAGAGATGGGAGGGCGTCAACTGGCGTCTGGCCTCGCCACGCTGATTCAGCTCCGCGAAAGCCTGAGCGCTCGCGAGGCCGCCGAGCCAGTCCGGGCTCAGATCGACTGGAAGTACCTGCTGGCGCTCGACCTCATCGATCCCGGCTCCGACCACAGCCTCCTGTGCGAGTTCCTAGGCTGGATCTTGCAGCACGCGGCCAGCGAACGCTTGCCGGCCCGCATCCTCGATACCGCGCGATCAAGGCTTGCTTGAGGTGCACGGCCGTCAGCGCACCGACAGCACGCGCGTGCGCGCGGCAGTGCGCGATGTCAGCCGGGTCGAGCTTCTGGCCGAGACCCTGCACACGACCCTCAATGCCGTCGCGACAGTCGCCCAGGCTTGGCTGCGTGCTTTCGCCGTGCCTGAGTGGCACTCACGCTCCGATCAACGGGTGAGGAAACGCGCCTGCCGGAGACCGGCGCGAAGCGCGAGGCTTGCGTCCTCCACGTCGTGGCGGATGGCTATCGCCTACACGTCGCCCCGAACGATGCGGATGCGCCACCGTTGTCCGCTGCTTTGCCCGCGGTCGCCGCGCTGCGAGGTGTGTGGGCGCACCACTTCGAGCGGGGTAAACGGCAGGGACGAGGCTTATCGTCGTCAGCGAAGAAGGTTCGGGGGCACTGGCGGGCTCGCATTCAGCAGAGTGATCGTCACCCGGCGGTTCGGCGCGAGGTAGGGATTGTCGGGGAAAACCGGCTCGGTGTCGGCGCGTCCCACCACGGAAGCGAAGTTGTCGTTGGGAACCCCGGCACCCGACAGGATCTCGCGCACGGCGAGCGCACGCCCGGCGGAGAGGTTCCAGGGTTCGACAGCCCGCGCCAAGCCTGGGCGCGTGGCGGCCGTGTAGCCGGTTATGGACAGGCGGTTGGGCAGCCGCCGCAGGGCGGGCGCGAGCGCCTCCAGCACGCGACGGGTGCGGTCGTAGGCTTCGACAGAGCCTTCGCGGAACATGGAGCGGCCGTCCTGGTCCACGAGGGAAACGTTCACGCCCTCCTTGGTCGGCTCGATCACGATGTTACGCGACAGCTCGGCAATGTCGGGCATCGTCTGGAGCGCCTGCCGGAGGCTGGCTATGGCGCTGTAGTTGGCCTCCACGCTGGCGGCCGGGCGGCTGGCATCGAGATCGCTGGCGCGGCCCGGACTAGTTTGGCGCGCTCTGTCCTCCCGCTCGGCAGAGCCCCTCTCCGCGTCGCGGGGGGTGGATGGCTTGTTGCCTGAAGTGTCTAGGGCGGAGCCGTACAGTATTCCGCCAGCGCCACTGGTCGCAGGACTTAAAGCCGCCGGCGAGAAGTATTCCGCCAAGCCGATCTTCTGCTCCTGCGTCGTCATGCTGATCAGCCACATCAGCAGAAAGAACGCCATCATGGCGGTCACGAAGTCCGCATAGGCGATCTTCCAGGCCCCGCCGTGATGCGCGTGGGCGGCCTTCTTGACCTTCTTGATGATGATCGTGGTCATCGCATCCCTGCCGGATATCGGGTCAATTCTGGGCGGGAAGAGCGGCGGTTGCCGCTTCCACTTCGTTGAAGGTCGGGCGGACGTCGCTCATCAGAGACTTGCGGGCAAATTCCACCGCCATTACCGGCGGCTGCCCGGCAATGTGGGCGAGCAGGCCAGCCTTGAGTGATAGGTAGTATTTGGATTCGGCCTCGAAGAGGCTCTTGAGCGACTGCGCCATGGGCCCGAAGAAGCCATAGGCGACGAAAACGCCAAAGAAGGTGCCTACGAGCGCGCCGCCGATCAGATGTCCCAGCACCTCCGGCGGCTCTTTGATCGCTCCCATCGTCTTGATAACGCCGAGTACGGCGGCGACGATGCCGAGCGCCGGTGTTCCGTCGGCGAGCGACTGCATGGCCGAAACGACACGCTCCTGCTCCTGGTGGTGCGTCTCAAGTTCCTCATCCATGAGAGCGTCTATCTCGTGGACGTTGTTAGCGCCCAGCGTCACCATACGCATGTAATCGCAGACGAACTCGACCGCGTGATGGTTTGCTGCAAAGGTCGGAAAGGCGTTGAACAGCGTCGACTGGCTCGGATCTTCAATGTGCGGCTCGAGCGCCATCGAACCCTTCTGCTTGGCAAGCTTGTACAGTGAATATTGCATTCCAAGCAGTTCGACATAGGATTGCTGGTTGTATTTGGGGCCCTTCACCAGCGTGCCCAGCATGGCGGGCACGGCCTTGAGCACCGGCCCGGTATTGCCGATGATGAAGGCACCGATCGCTGCTCCGAGGATGATGACAAACTCGAACGGCTGCCAAAGGACCACCAAGTGGCCACCCATCGCCGCGTAGCTGCCGAAGACGCAGGCGAAGACGATCAATGTGCCGACGATCAGCCGCATAATTTGCCATCCTTGCGCGGCGGAAGGTACAGCCCGCGCGAAGCTACCAATGATCTGGCAAATCACTGATCTTGGTTAACGGCGCGTTTAGAGCAGCGGCCGGAGGATTATATGATTCTCAGTCCCGGCATTTGGTGGAGTGGGTGTGACCTGAAGTGAAGGTCGCCGCAGCCGCTCGGCGGTATGGGGAGATGGCGCCCGGAATGCCTGGATCGCCAGAGGCCGGCCGATCTCGCTGCAGCAGGCCCTGTCCATGGTCGACCCGGGCAAGTTCTAAGGGGCGCTCCGCGATGCGGGGGAGGGTGTCGCAAACGCGATCGGCCCGGCTTTCACGGGTCGTAGGCATAGCCGCCGAGCTTGCCGCTCCATCACCGGAGCCGGCCGATGATCCTGAACGCGCTTGCTCTCAAGCTGAAGCGAGACGCTCGCGGCGACCTCCGGCGCCGGCACTTCCAGGCCGCCGTAAACCGCGCCATCGACAAGCACAGCGAGGCGTTCGACATCCTGCTCACGGCCAGCCGCGATCTCGGTGCCGCCAAGCGCTTGGGCCGCAAAGTGCTCCAGGATAAGCCCCACCTCGCCCCAGATCGCATCGGCACGGATGATGCTGGTCCGTACCCGCCATCCATCGCTGATAGCCGTGATCAGGGAATGCTACCTCGGGCCCTAACCCGCTACGTCATCAAGCACCTGCTGCATGGGATTCCTTCACTTCTTTCCTGGGCACCAAAGACCTCACAGCAGCCCGCCGATATATTGGCGGGCTTTGTTGTTTCCAGGGTGCGGGCGTCCTGGGCGGCTCACCCGAGTTCCCAACCTGATCGGTTCGGCGCACGCGGACCCGATGCTCCCGCCGCCAGATCGACTCACCTGGCCCGATGCACGCTGCGCGGTATAAGGCTCCGCTTGGGTTCTCGGCGAGGTCGATTCACGTGCGTTCCGGTTCAAGGCTCTCCGAACGCTGGTTCACGCTGGCACTGTGGCTCGTCGCACTGCTCTTCGCGTGGTTCCTCATCGGTCTGGGATCGCTCGTCGTCGGCGATTTACCCCAGGTGGAGCACCGCTACACCCTCGACCAATTCCTCGACACCGACCAGGGGACGTCGTCGGCTGAGGCCCTCAAGCAGATCCGTCGGGAGCAGGACGACAATCGCCGGCAGGTCGAGCAGGACCAGCTCGCCCTCGAGGCCGCTCAGTCCGCGTCCGAGGGCGCGCGCGAAACCTTCTCCAACTGGCTGAAGACCCGGGACGCCACGCAGCGGGTCGACCAGGATCCCGGCCTGATCGCACGCACGCAGCAGCTCGACGCGCTCAAAGCCGCCGAGCGCACCATCGAGGAGCGCCTCGCGGCCCTGGCGCGGACGGGCCTCGCCCTGTCGGATCGTGAGGCGGCGCAGCTGCGGGTGGACAACGATCTGCGGGCGGTGGCCCAGAAGCGGCTCGATGCGGCCGAGCGCGGCCAGGAGCTGCGCGTCTTTGCCTACCGGCTCGCCCTGACGCTACCGCTGCTGGCCCTTGCCGGATGGCTCCTGCTAAAGCGCCGTCACACCCGCAACTGGCCCTTCGTCTGGGGCTTCGCACTGGCGGCGGCCTTCGCCTTCTTCGTCGAACTCGTGCCATATATGCCGAGTTATGGCGGCTACGTGCAGTACGGTGTCGGCGTGATCGTCACGCTGGTGGCGGGCCGTGCGGCGATCAACGCGCTGCACGCCTACCGTACGCGGCAGGCCGCGGTGGAGGCGCGTCCGGACGCGGAGAGGCGCACTGAGATCGCCACCGACCAAGCCCTGGCGCGTCTCGCCAAGAAGGCCTGCCCCGGCTGCGAGCGGCCGATCGCCCTCGACGACGCGGGCACGAATTTCTGCCCCCATTGCGGGTTGGGCATCTTCGCGCATTGCCCAGCCTGCGCGCAGCGCAAGAGCACCTTCGAGCGCTTCTGCAGAGCCTGCGGAACCCCGAGCCCGGATCTCGCGACCCCGATCCCATAGCGGGCGCGCCATCAACGGAATGGATCATCGCGCAGCGGATCGACGGTTTGCGCCCCTCAGGCGTTGTCGCCCCGGATCGCCGCGATGACCGCATCGGTGACCTGCCGCGTCGTCGCCCGCCCACCCAGATCGGGGGTGTGAAGGTTCGGATCGGCGGTGACCCGCTCGACCGCGCGCATCAACCGGTCGGCCGCCGACTTCTCGCCGAGGTGCTCCAACATCTGGCACGCCGTCCAGAAGGTTGCGATTGGGTTGGCGATGCCCTTGCCGGCAATGTCGAAGGCCGAGCCATGGATCGGCTCGAACATCGACGGGAAGGTCCGCTCCGGATTGATGTTGGCGGTCGGCGCGATGCCCAGCGAACCGGCGAGCGCCGCCGCGAGGTCGGACAGGATGTCGGCGTGCAGGTTCGTCGCCACGATCGTGTCGAGGGTCTTGGGCTTGGTGACCATGCGCATGGTCATGGCGTCGACCAGCATCTTGTCCCAGGTCACGTCAGGAAAGTCCCGGGCGACCTCCGCCGCGATCTCGTCCCACATCACCATGGCGTACCGCTGGGCGTTGGACTTTGTGACGACCGTGAGCAGCTTGCGCGGCCGGGTGCGGGCCAACGCGAAGGCGTAGCGGATGATCCGGTCGACCCCTGATCGGGTCATCATCGAGACGTCGGTGGCGACCTCGTTCGGATGACCCTGATGAACCCGGCCGCCGACGCCCGCATACTCGCCCTCCGAATTCTCGCGGACGATCACCCAGTCGAGTTCCGGACCCGAGACGTTGCGCAGCGGGCTGGTGATGCCCGGCAGGATTCGCGTCGGCCGGACATTGGCGTACTGGTCGAAGGGCTGGCAGATGGCGAGGCGCAAGCCCCAGAGCGTGATGTGATCGGGCACGTCCGGCGCGCCAACGGCGCCGAAGAAGATCGCGTCGTGATTCCGGATCTGGTCGCGGCCGTCGGCCGGCATCATCACCCCGTGCGACTTGTAATGATCCGAGCCCCAATCGAACCGGTCGAAGCGGAACCGGAACGTTCCGGCCTTCTCGGCGAGGACGTCGAGCGCCTCGATGCCGGCGGCGATGACCTCTACGCCGATGCCGTCCGCCGGAATGGCCGCGATGGTATAGGTCTTCATGATGGATCTCCGAGCCTGTCGGGGAGATCTGGCGCCGCAGCCGGTTGCGTCGAGACGAGCGACCATCGGCCGGCTTTCCGCCGGGGCCCCGGATCGGCAGCGCCCTCGTCACTGAGGCTGGGCCGCCGGCAACTCCGCCGTGCCTCCGAGGGGACGGCCCGGCCGCGCTCGAAAGCCCATGTAACGTTTTGTGACACGGTGCAATTTCGCGTTGCCGTCCCGGCGGCCGTCCCTATGCTCGCCCCATGCACGAGGGCACCACCATCGCCATCGTCGAGGACGATGCCGAAATTCGTACCCTGCTCGCCGGCTATCTGGAGGGCGAAGGGTTTCGCATCGTCGCCCTCGACGGCGCCGCCGGCCTCGACCGGCTGCTCGGATCAGGGGCCCAACCGGACCTCGTCGTCCTCGACTGGATGCTGCCGGGCGAGGACGGCCTGTCCATCTGCCGCCGCCTGCGCCAATCCGGTGGGCCACCCATCGTCATGCTCACCGCGAAGGCCGAGGACATCGACCGGGTCCTCGGCCTGGAGATGGGAGCCGACGATTACGTTTCGAAGCCGTTCAACCCGCGGGTCCTGCTGGCCCGGATCCGCGCCGTCCTGCGACGGGCCCACGGCACCGCCGTGCCAGGCGCCGGGGCCGCGCCCGAACGCGTGAGTATCGCCGATCTCGTTGTCGATCTGGCGGCCCGCACGGTGACCACGGGTGATCCGGCCGCCGAGATCCCGCTGACCAGCGCCGAGTACGACCTGCTCCACTGCTTCGTCACCCGGCCGCAGCGGGTGCTCTCGCGCGACCAGCTCCTCGACTGGACCCGCGGCCGGACCGCCGACGCCTTCGACCGCACCATCGACGTTCAGGTCAGCCGCCTCCGGCACAAGCTCGACGCTTCGGGCAGCCGGACCGCTGCCCTGCTCAAGACCGTGCGCAATGCCGGCTACATTCTGGCTGCGCCGGTCCGCTCCGGAACGGCGTGATGGGCCGCGTTGGGCTACTCGGGCGGATCATGCTGCTCCTGCTGGGAGCGCTCTCCCTGCTCGTCCTCGCCACGGTGGCCGTGGATCACTGGCAACGCCGGCAGGAGCGTTGGCCCTCCGGCTCGCGCTTCCCGCGCGTCGATCAGGCCGCCGGCATCATGACGCTGCTGCGCGACGCGGATCCGGCCCAGAGAATGGCCATCCTGAAGGCGGTGAGCGGTGAGGCGCTGCGCGCTGAGATCATCGATGTGCCGCCCGATACGGCCGACCTGATCCGCGAGCCCCGGCTCGAAACCCGGCTTCGCCAAATGACGACCGAGCCGGCCGATCGCGTCCAGGCCTACACCGACACCGCCCTGCTGCGCCGCGGCGTCGACCCGGCCAACATCGACAAGGCGGAGCGGACCGGACCGGTCGGACGCCTCGCAATGGCGACCTACCGGCTGCCCGACGGCCGGTTCGCGGTGATCACGGCGGCCGAACGTCACCGCTCGCTCATGCCGTGGCTGTTCGGCCAGCCGCTGAGCCTCTGGGTGGCGGTGCTCGGCGCCGCGGCGGCGGGTCTCGTGCTGGTCGGCACGCGCCACGAACTCGCCCCGCTGCGGCGCCTCACCGACGCCGTCTCCCGCTTCGACGGCCGCGCCCCGGAACAGGTGAGCGCTCCGCGTGGTGCCCCCGAGATTCGGCGCCTCGCGCAGGCGGTGCAGGGCATGCAGGAGCGGATCGCCGGCCTCATGGCCGAGCGCTCATTGCTCATCGGGGCGATCTCGCACGACCTGAAGACCTACCTGACTCGGCTGCGCCTGCGTGCCGAAGGGGTGGCCGAGCCGGCGCTCCGGGAGAAGATCGTGGCGGATCTCGACGCCATGACCGAGCTGATCGAGACCTCCCTGGGGTTTGCCCGCGGTACCGCAGTCGAGGCGACCCGCGCGCCCGTCGATCTCGCTGATCTGGTCGCCGTCGAGGTAGCCGAGCACGCCGCCCAGGGCGCCACCATCAGCCTGACCGGCGAGGAGGTGCGGGACGCCACGGTGGCAGGCGACGCGGTCGCCCTGCGCCGCGTCGTGGCCAACCTGATCGGGAACGCCGTCAAGTTCGGACGCTCCTCGGTGGCGGTTGCGGTGAGCCGGGCCGGGACGATCTGCCGGATCGTCGTCGAGGATGACGGCCCGGGCATTCCCGAGGCGGAGCGGACGGCTGTGTTCAGCCCGTACTACCGGGTCGAGCGTTCGCGGAGCCGGCAGACCGGCGGAACCGGCCTCGGCCTCGCCATCAGCCGGCAGATCGCGGAGGCCCATGGCGGCACTGTGGTGGCGGAAGCCAGCGCGCGCGGCGGCGCGCGTCTCGTCGTGATCCTACCGAGCCTGCCCTGAAGGGCGGGTGGTACGGGCGCGCAACCGGCCGTTACATATCGTTACAGGACGGCGCGTCGCGGTCACATCGGGGAAGCGCGCGCGGACGAACCTTCGCTTACACGCCGCGGCGGATCCTCCGTCTTGGCGGGGGCAGCCGGCCAACAGGCCGCGCCTGCCCGATCGAGCAGAAGGAGATCACCGATGTTCAAGGTTCTCGCTCCGGCCGCCCTCCTCGCCAGCCTCGCCGCCCCCGCCTCGGCGCTGCCGCTAGTCCAGGACGCGGTCTCCACCGGCTTCGACGGCGCCCAGATCATCCAGGTCTATGGCGGCTGCGGCCCCTACGCGCATCGTGGCCCCTGGGGCGGCTGCCGTCCGGGCGGCCAGTGGCGCGGCTATGTTCGCGGCGTCTCGTGCCCGGCAGGCTTCCACATCGGTCCCTACGGCCGCCGCTGCTGGCCCAACTGAAGCGCCGCATTGCCTGACCGCACCTCGTTCCTCATCCGGCCGCGAGGCCGGACACTCATGGAGTTGAGTCATGATCCGCACCTTCGTCATGCCCGTGGCGCTCGCCGCTGGAGTCCTGATGGCCGGTTCGAGCGCCGAGGCGCGCGACGGCTGCGGACCGGGTTTCCATCGCAACATCTACGGTTGGTGCCGGCCGAATCTCGGATACCGACCGTTCGTCTACATCCCGGTCTATCCGCGCGTCGGCGGCTATCGCTGGCACTCGGGCTACCATTGGCACCGCCGTTTCGCCTGGCGCGGCGACTACCGCTGGGGCGGCTTCCGCCATGTCGGATGGCATGGGGGTTGGCATCACGGCGGATGGCACGGCGGCTGGCATCACGGCGGATGGCACCATCGCTGGTGACCCCGCGTCGAACCCGGTCCCGCCCGTCGGGGCGTCGCAGCCGGAATACGGCCCACCCTACGGCAGCACCAAGCCCGATGCCGCGTAGGTCAGGGCCGCGACCAGGGCCGCGGCCGGCATCGTGATCACCCAGGCGATCACGATGCCCTGCGCGACGTTCCAGCGGACCGCCGAGACCCGGCGCGCCGCGCCGACGCCGACGATGGCGCCGGTGATCGTGTGGGTGGTGGAGACCGGGATGCCGAAGGCCGTCGCGGCGAACAGCGTCGCGGCGCCGCCGGTCTCGGCGCAGAAGCCTTGCATGGGCGACAGGCGCGTGATCTTCGAGCCCATCGTGTGGACGATGCGCCAGCCGCCCAAAAGGGTGCCGAGTGCCATGGCAGTCTGGCAGGACAGCACCACCCAGAGCGGCACGTGGAAGGCCCCGCTCGCGCCATGGGCGTAGAGTAGGGCTGCGATGATCCCCATTGTCTTCTGAGCGTCGTTGCCGCCGTGTCCGAGGGAGTAAAGCGACGCCGAGACGAATTGCAGGCCCCGGAACAGCCGGTCCACGGCGTGCGGCGTCGAGCGGACGAAGATCCACGAGACCGCCAGCATCAGCAGAAGCCCGAGGGCGAAACCGAGGGCGGGCGAAAGGACGATGGCGGCGCTGGTGGCGATGACGCCAGGCCAGACGATCACCCCTATTCCCGCTTTGGCGATGCCGGCGCCGAGCAGGCCGCCGATCAGGGCGTGGGAGCTGGAGGACGGGATGCCGGCATACCACGTGATCAGGTTCCACGTAATCGCGCCGCCGAGCGCCCCCAGGATCACCCGGTCGTCGACGGCCGAGACATCGATGATTCCCGAGCCCACCGTGCCGGCGACGTGGAGGCCGAAGACCAGGAAGGCCACGAAGTTGAAGAATGCCGCCCAGAACACGGCGTAGCGGGGCGCCAGCACCCGCGTTGACACGATGGTGGCGATGGAATTCGCGGCATCGTGCAGCCCGTTCAGGAAGTCGAAGACCAGGGCGAGGATGATGAGGACGACGAGGAGCGTCACGCGGCGACCTGCGGATCAGACGTGTTCGACGACGATGCTGCTGATCTGGTTCGCCACGTCCTCGAACCGGTCCATGACCTTCTCCAGATGGCCGTAGAGTTCGGACCCGACGAGGAAGGCCATGGGGTCCCGCCCCGATGCCTTGAACAGGGCCTTCAACCCGTCATTGTGCAGGTCGTCGGCGCGACCCTCCAGCTCGATGACGCGCTCGGTCAGGCCGTTCAGCGCGGCCGCGTTCTCGCCGAGCGCCCGCAGCTTTGGCAGGGCCGCGGCGGTAACCTGCGCGGCCTCCTGGATGACCGCCCCCATCTCGCGCATCGCCGGCTCGAAGGTGGTCACCTCGAACAGTTGGACCGCCTTGGCGGTCTTGAGCATCTGGTCGATCGCATCGTCGAGGGAGCCGACGAGGGCCTGGATGTCACCGCGGTCGAACGGTGTGATGAAAGTCCGGCGGACCGCCAGCAGCGCCTCCCGGGTGATTGCGTCCGCTGCATCCTCGTGGGCCGCGATCGCCGCGTAGGCTTCCGGAACGGCCTGTGTGCCGTCGAGGAGCGCTCGGAGGGCTGCGGCGCCCTCCTCAAGTGTGCCGGCGTGACGCTCGAACAGGTCGAAGAACCGGTCCTCCCGCGGCATCAAGGCGCGAAACCAAGCCAGCATGTCGTGTCCGGGTCGAGAGATCGGCGAAGTGGCCAGGTGGGAGACCACCCGGCAGGCACAACGGGCGAAGGTACCGCACCGATCCGGAGCCCAGGGCACAATCGACCGGCGGGCGACGCCGGCCGGTCGAAGCCCGGTTCAGCGAGCCTGCCCCGCGGAGGCGTGAAGCCAGCCGAAATCCACCGGGTATCCGAGCCCGTGCAACATCTTGACCCGCTTCCACGAGGCCGACCGCGCCGAGGCCGCGTCCTGACCGGCCTCGATCTCGGCGTTCTCCATCTCTTGGAGTTCGCAGCTCAGCGCCTCGCGCAGGCCGGCGGCCTTCATGTTGCCGAGCGCGGCGGTGAAGGCCTGCTCGGCGATCCGCACCTGATCACAAATCTGACGCACACTCATCAGTACCGAACCCTCCAGCACGGCATGAACACTGCACTTCCGCAGTCGGTTTGAGGCTACCACGCAGGCCTGGGGCGGAAGATGTACGTCTTTGGTGGAGCGGCTGTTACCGCAGCGAAAGCGGGCCGAGGCGCCGCATCGCCCGAGGCGGACGCGCCCGGCGCCGCTTGCGCCCAAACATCCTGCGGGCATCGGAAAGGCGCGGATCCGCCTCGTTCCTGCGGCTGAGGCGCGGTTGAACGCTGGAACCGATCGCGACCATCGCCGCCGCCCCGATCAACGCGACGAGCACTGCGCCCCAGAACACGCTCTCGAACATCAGGCACTCCCGAACCGGCGCCCGCCGCAGGCGGATTATAGAGCCGCGGATGATCACAGTATAAGCTAGACCATACTGCCGAATGTGATCAATGGCCGGTATCACGCTGTATCCATCTATCGACATCTGATTTCGCAGCGCCGATGCACCCGCAGCGGATGACGGCAGGCTGCAGGCTGTCCTTGCGCGGGATCAATGCGCGCCGCGCTCCGGTCTCCGACGATCCCTTCGTCGAAGCGGAGCCCGAATAATGCGCTTCTATCGCGTAACCTTCTACCGGACCGTGGCGGACGATTCCGGCCACGATCACCGGATCCGAGAGTGGGCGATTCTGGTCGGCGCGCCGTCCGACGTGTCGGCGGTCTGGCAGGCCAAGGCTCTGCTCTGCGCCGGTGCGCGGGTCGCCGATTGGCGCCTGCGCGCGGACAGCTGCGAGGTGGCGGCCCTTCCGGTCGCCGCCTGAGCGGCCGCGTGCCCGAAACGGCTTTGCTGCAGCATGATTTGCAGTGTGGCTTGCCCGGACCCGCAATCGCCCCTTGGACCCTTCGGGCACCTCTTCAATCCCGCGTCGTACCGGCGGTCTGGCTCGGACGCCGCTGGCGAGGTCGGATCCGGGGCATTTCGGAGGCGGGCATTGGCGCCACGTGGCGTCTGGATCCCGGCTTCGCCATGCGGCCCCGGATGACAGGGTAGAGCGGGTGCATTGCGTCTGCCCAAAGACCAAAGGTGAGACAGGTTCCTGAGCGGGCACGTCGGATCGTCCGAGCCGACGGCGCTCGTACCTTCGCGCCACAGGTCGCATCGGAAACGGGTGTGGTTCTACCGCGCGAACGCCCTCGGAGTTTGCTTAGCCGAACCGTCGCCCGGTGCGGCACCGCACCCCGCGTCGCAGGGCTCGTCCCTCTCCGGCCCCATTCCAATGCGAACTCGCGCGGATCGGCGTCCCGATCGTGCTGGTCGTCAAGCCGGCCCTCGCGACGGCGTTGACGAGCCTAACGGTGAATCCTGCGTCTCCGGTCGCGGGCAGGCTCGGAGGGGACGATCGGGGACGAGTTTTACGAAGCGTTCATCCTCCCGGTGTCGGATCCGGGAGGTGAGATGCAGGGAAGCGGAAGCAATGCCGAGCGAGACGAGAAGTCTGCATCAGGATGCGCCGGCTCAGGAGCCAATCCTGGAACTCTGGCGCATCATCGCCCTGGCGCTGATCGTCGCCGCCGGGATGCTGTTCGTCCACCTGATCGTTCCCACCGAAGCCGACGCATCCGAAGTTCCGACGGCCGCGCAGAGCCTCGCCGCGCACCGCCTCAACTGAGCGCCTAACGTCACGGGCGCAGTGCGTAAGCGTCGCCCCAGACATTGGATCCGGTCGAGACGTGTCGCGCCATCGCACGGGCACCGATACCCGGACGCTGTAACGTGCCGTCTTTTCGCGGGGAGTAGGCGTGATGAGCCAATCTCATGTGACGCGCGCGGGATCTCACCCCCTTCTTCTGTCTGGACTCATCGCAGCCGCCTCCGCCGAGCCTTCGGGGGCCGCCAGCGGAATCGAAGATCCAGATCCACGGATATGCCCAGGACCTGCACACGGCTCACGCATGACGTCCTGAGCCCGTACAGGAAATAGGACCTAAGCCAATGTCAGCGCCGGCGGCTCTGTCTCGTCGCGGTCAGTAGGGGATGCCGTTTGGGTGCCCCGCGATTCCAAACTGCCTACTGTATCGGAAGCGGAATCGACTCGACGGCAACTTCGCCGATCCCCCGGGCCGCGAGGGCGGCTCGCAGGGCGTTGGTGAGGCAGGTTCCAGCCGTGAAGGCACCGAGCGCGGAGCCGTGCCAGTCCGCCTCCCGAGGAACCGGGCCGATCAGCTGAACGACCCGCCGAGCGATTGCGGGGGCGGGGTCAATCCAGGTTACCGGCCAGGGGGCCACGGCCCGCAGCCGCGGCAGCAGCAGGGGATAATGGGTGCAGGCGAGGCAGATCACGTCGGTGCGTCGACCATCCGCCTCCGTGACGAAGCAGGGCGCGATCTCCGCGGCGAGAGTGACGTCGTCAACCGGAGCACCGGCGAGTTCGGCCTCTGCGAAGCCCGCGAGATTCTGCGAACCGACCCGCGTGACCGCGCAGGCACCGGCATACGTCGCGATCAGGTCGCTCGTGTAAGAGCGCGCCACCGTACCAGGCGTGGCCAGGAGGGTCACAAGTCGGGAACGCGTCACCTCGGTGGCCGGCTTGATCGGCGGCACCACCCCCACAAAGGGCGTCGTGAAGCGCTGCCGGAGCGCCGGCAGCACCAGGGTCGAGGCGGTGTTGCAGGCGATCACCACGAGATCCGGCCGGTGGATCCCGAGCAGCCGCTCCATCACGGCAAGCACTCTGGCCACGAGGGTGGCCTCACTGAGCCGTCCGTAGGGGAAGGCGGCGTCGTCGCCAACGTAGACGTATCGGGCATCCGGGCGGGCGCGCCGCATTGCGTCGAGGACGGTGAGGCCGCCGAGCCCGGAGTCGAACACTAGGATGGTCGGATCGGCGACACTGCGCAGCGCTGCGGCGGACAGGCTGGCCCCGGCCATCAGATCGATCCGCATGAGAACCCTGGACTCCTCAAAGAGCGTCTCAAAATCTCGGCAGGGAGGGTTAAGGCAACCTCTCTGCGGCGACAGAAAGACCCGCAATCCCCAACCCGTTCCGTTAACCCTCGCGTCGCCGCGGCGAATAAGCCCCGGCGCTTGCACGACAGCCCGTCTCGTAGAGACCGCTCCTGCAGAGGTTGTCGGACCAACACCGGGACATATCTTTTGCGCGCCGGCCGGTAGTCGAGAAAACGGTTCTCGGTCAGGCCTGAAAATGGGGACCATCGTCATGGCAGCAACAGCCGCACTGCGCCCGGACGAGACGCGCGCCCTCCAGGCATCGGCCTTCCCGCCGCCGCCCGTGACTGCCCGGCCGATCGACCGGGCCGCCTGGATCGCCGCTTACCGGCAGGTCCGGAGTGAGACCGAGCGCCGCGCTACGCCACTCTCCCCGGAGGACCAGCAAGTCCAATCCATGGCCGACGCCAGCCCGACCAAGTGGCACCGGGCGCATGTCACGTGGTTCTTCGAGCAGTTTCTGCTCCGGGAGCACCTGCCGGGCTACGCGATCTACGACGCGCGGCTGCACTATCTGTTCAACTCGTACTACGTGGCGGCGGGTCCCCGTCAGCCGCGCATCCAGCGCGGCATGATCACCCGTCCGACCATGGCGGAGGTCGCCGCCTACCGGGCCCATATCGACCGCGCCGTCGAGGCCCTTCTGCGGCAGGCCTCCGAGCGCGCCCTGGAGGCGGTGCTGCCGATCCTGGAGATCGGCCTCTACCACGAGCAGCAGCACCAGGAGCTCCTCCTCACCGACATCCTGCACGCCTTCGCGCAGAACCCGCTGAACCCGGCCTACGACCCGGACTGGCGATTCCCGAAGGCGGCGGCGCAGGCCGGGCAGGTCACCCTCGACCGCGCGATCGCCTGGATCGGGCATGCGGGGGAGGGTTTCTCGTTCGACAACGAATCCCCGAGGCACGAGACGCTGATCCCGGCCGGCCGGCTCGACCGGGCGCTCGTGACCAACCGGCAGTGGCTCGCCTTCATGGAGGATGGCGGCTACGCCAAGCCGGAACTGTGGCTCTCGGACGGCTGGTATGCCGGGTCGGCGGAGGGCTGGGAGGCCCCCGGCTACTGGCGCCGCGACGGGGAGGGGTGGGCGACCATGACGCTGGGCGGCGAGCGCCCGGTGGATCTTGACGCCCCCGTCACCCATATCAGCTACTACGAGGCGGACGCCTACGCACGCTGGGCCGGCCGCTTCCTGCCGACCGAGTTCGAGTGGGAGGTCGCTGCCCGCGACGGCGGCCTGCCGGACGCCTTCGGCCTCGTCTGGCAATGGACCCGCAGCGCCTACGTCCCCTATCCGGGCTACCGGCCGCTCCCGGGGGCGCTCGGCGAGTACAACGGCAAGTTCATGGCCAACCAGTTCGTGCTGCGCGGCTCGTCGGTGGCGACCCCCGACGGCCATGCAAGGCTGCCGTACCGCAACTTCTTCTATCCGCACCAGCGCTGGCAGTTCACGGGCCTGCGCCTCGCCGATGCCGCCTGACGCGCCCTGGAGCCGCCCTTGACCATCAAGCCCACCTTCACCGACGCGACACCGGTCACGCTGGAGGCGCCGCCGCTGAGCTTCCTCGACGATGTCCGCGCGGGACTCTCGAAGCCCCAGAAGGTCCTGTCGCCGAAATACTTCTACGACGAGGCCGGGTCCGCGCTGTTCGAGGAGATCACGCAGCTTCCGGAATACTACCCGACGCGCACGGAGATCGGCATCCTCGACGCCTGCGGTCCCGAGATTGCCGCGCTGCTGCCGGAGCACGCGGCGCTGGTGGAGTTCGGCAGCGGCTCGACCGTCAAGCTCCGCCGGCTCCTGCATCACCTCCACACGCTCGCGGCCTACGTGCCGGTGGACGTCTCGGGCGAATTCCTGCGCGGGCAGGCAGAGGCTCTGCAGGGCGACTTCCCGGACCTGCGGGTCGAACCGGTGGTGGCCGACTTCACCCGCGACTTTGACCTGCCGGGGAGTCTGGACGGCCTGCCGCGCGCCGGGTTCTTTCCCGGCTCGACCATCGGCAATTTCGACCCGCACGAGGCCGAGGCGCTGCTGCGCCGGTTCGGGCGGATCCTGGGGCCGGGCGCCCACATGATCGTCGGCGTCGACCTCGTGAAGGACGCGGCGGTGCTGGAGACCGCCTACGACGACGCGCAGGGCGTCACGGCGGCCTTCAACCTCAACCTCCTGACCCGGATCAACCGGGAACTCGCCGGCCGTTTCGAACCCGACGCGTTCAGTCACCGGGCGGTGTTCAACGCCGACGCCTCGCGGATCGAGATGCATCTCGTCTCCCGAGACGCACAGGCCGTGCGGGTCGGCGCCGACACCTTCGCCTTCCTGGCGGGGGAGACGATCCACACCGAGAGCAGCTACAAGTACACGCCGGCCACGTTCCGGGCGCTCACCGAGCGGGCGGGCTGGACGTGGCTGACGGTCTGGACGGACCCGGAGCAGCTGTTCTCGGTCCACGCGCTCCGGCTGGACTGAGGGACGGCCGGGCAGGGGACGCGACCCATGCGTTTCAGCCCGCGCTGGTTCCTGCTGGTGGCGCCGGGCCTCGGCGCCCTTGCCGGGCTGCTCTACGGGGCGATCTTCGGGATCGCCCCGCTGACCGGCACGGCGATCCGCGGCGCGATCATCGGCACGCCGATCCTGCTCTACGAACGCCGGATGCTGGCGCCGCACCTGCGCGACCGCATTCGTGGCCTCGCGACGCCGCTGTTCCTGCTCGCGACGGTGGCGCTCTACATCGCGCTGATCGTGGTCGGGAACGCCGTCGCCAGCACGGTGCTGAACCAGCTGTTCCGCTTCATGTACAGCGAGCGGAACGCGATGCTGATGTCGCAATCCGGCCTGCTCTACGCGCTCGGCATCTCGGCCCTGGTGGTGTTCGTGTTCCGGGTTCGCGACCTGATCGGCCCCGGCGTCTTCGCCAACCTGCTGATCGGGCGCTACCATCGGCCGATCAGCGAGGAGCGGATCTTCCTCTTCCTCGACGTGACCGGGTCGACGCGCTTCGCCGACCGCTACGGCGACCGGGCGGCGCAGGCCTATCTCGGGCAGGTCTTCAACGCCCTGGCGCTGCCGGTGGCGCGCGCCCGCGGCTCGATCGACGACTATGTCGGCGACCTGGCGCTTGTGACCTGGACGATGGAGCGCGGCCTGCGCGACGCCGCCTGCCTGCGCTGTGTCTTCGCGTTCCAGGAACGGCTCGCCGCCGAGGCGGAGAGCTGGCAGGATCGCTTCGGGCAGGTGCCGCAATTCCGCGCCGCGCTGCATTGCGGCCCGGTGGTGACCGCCGAGATCGGGCTGGAGCGGCACAAGATCGCGTATTTCGGCGACGTCGTGAACACGACGGCCCGGCTGGAGGCCCTGTCGAAGACCCTGGGGGTCGACGTGCTCGTCTCGGCCGACCTCCTCGCCCGGATGGGGCCGCTGCCGGACGATCTCGTGGCTGAGGATCTCGGCGCCCACGCCCTGCGCGGCCGCGCCGAGCCCCTGGCCGTGGCGGCGATCCGGCGCCGGGTCGCCGTCGCGGCGCCCGCGCGGCCGCTGCCGAGCCGCGCCGCGACCGCCTGAGCCCGCCCCCGCGACCGGGCGATCAGGCGCCCAGCGCCTTGAGCACCGCCCGGGCGGCGCGCTCGCCGTCGAGCGTTGCGCCGCCGACCGTCATGGCGCCGCCGCCGGCCAGCGCCTCGCCGGCGAAGAACACCCGCTCGCCCACCGGCTCGCGCAGGCGCTCCCGGGCCTCGGCGTGGCCCGGGGCGACGATGGAGTAGGAGCCCCGGGCGTACGGATCCGTCCACCAGCCGGCGAGGCGCCCAGCCCGGACGGCGCTTCGGGCATCGCCGCCGAGGATCGCGACCAGGCGCTCGGTGGCGAGCGCCGCGGCGGCCGCCTCGCCGGCCCGACACAGGTCCCGAGCGAGATCGCCGCCGAGATTCGCCACTGCCAGGGACCGGCCGAACGGCTGCATCTCGAAGTAGATCGTCGGGCCTCCTGTCGCCACCGACACCGCGTCGCCGAGGGCGGCCGCGTCGCGCAGCGCAGGATCAAGGCGCAGGCCGATCTTGGTGTAGGCGCCCATCGACAGCCCGCCGAGCGCGGTCCGGGCGGCGTCCGGCAGGTCCGGCGTGAACGCCACGGCACCGGCCTTCAGCACGCCCACCGGCACCGTGACGATCGCCGCTGCGGCCGCGAGGGTGCCCCGCGCGGTGTCGACCAGGACCTCGCGGCTCGACCAGTCGATCCTCCGTACGGGACAGCCGAGGCTGACCGGCAGATCGGCAAAATGCCGCGCCACCAAGTCGCCGTAGCCGTCGATCCAGAGGTCCGAGCCGGACCAGAGCCGGTCGTAGTCGACGGCCGAGACCCGCTCGGGATCCTCGCCGAGGGAGAGCCTGCTCAGGCCGGCCGCGGCTGTCGCGGCATCCGGACCGCCGGTCCGGGCCGCCTCCGCAAGGGAGGGATCGCCACCCTTCGGGGCGAGGAGCGCGTCGAGGCCGGAGAAGCCTGCACGCCGCTGCGCCGCCTCCGAGGCGGTGGCCGGACGGCCGTCGACGACGAGCCGGCGCGCCCAGCCATCCTCGCGAGCGACGTGCGACTCGGCCGCCCGAGCGATGGGCGCCCAGGGATTGCGCTCGGCCCAGTGGATGTACTCGGCGCCGGCATCGAACCTGAACGCGGCGCCGAGCGCGCGGTCGGTGAAGGCGCGGCCACCGATCCGCTCTCGAGCCTCGACCAGGGTAAAGTTTTGTCCGGCCGCCCGCAGGAGAGCGGCAGCGGCGAGCCCGGCGGCCCCGGCGCCGACGACGACCACGGGTCCGCTGCCGGCCCGGATCCGGAGGGCCGGCATCGCCAGGAGGGGAGCGGCGAGAAGCGAACGTCGAGTCGGTGTCATGGGCGCGCCCGCGCGGCTCCCTCCGGAGGCGTCGGCCTCTACGCGCGGGGCGCGCGGCGGCGCGCTATCCGCGCGCGCCCTGGCTGCCCGAGCGCTTCTCCATCATGGCCTTGACCTGCATCAGCTGGTCCCAGACCTGGCCCGGCGAGGTGCCGAAGAAGTCGAAGCCGGCGTTAATGCCCCAGTAGATGCCGAAGCAGATGAACGGCACGAGCACCCAGGCGAGCACCTCCTCGCCGCGCCGCCGCCGCTGGCGACGCCGGCGCCGCTCCTCGCGGCGGGTGAGCTTCTTGGCGGGCGCCGGCTGCGCGATGGGGGACAGAGGTCCCTCGTGCAGATTGTCAGTCATGGGGCGCCTCCTCGCCGCGGCGCATACGCGTCGCGGCGGTCATAGACCGGCTGCCCCCGAGTCCGGAAGGCCGCCAGCCGGCATGCACACCATTAGGCGCGCACGAGTGGCACCTTCGGCACGGTCCGGACGCCGCCGCCCGAGCTGCCGCCGCCGCCCTTGTTGTCCTTCGGCATCTTCTTCCGGGACGCGGCGCGCGGCTTGGCGCGTTTGTGGCGCTTGGCGGCGTTCGTCACGTCCTTCTCGGGCTTGGGCGTGACAGGACCGGCCGGGAAATCGAAGCCCAGGCTGTCCTTGGCACCGGCCTTGGCTTCGGCATCTTCCGGCTTGCGCACGACCACCCGGACCGCGCCGCCATCCTTCAGCTTACCGAAAAGCACCTCGTCGGCGAGTGGCGTCTTGATGGTCGACTGAATCAGCCTGGCCATCGGACGTGCGCCCATCGCGTCGTCGTAGCCGTGCTCGACCAGCCAGTCCCGAGCCTCGTCCGACAACTCGATCGTGACGTTGCGGTCGGCGAGCTGCGCCTCCAGCTGGAGGACGAACTTGTCGACCACCTTCGCCACCACGTCCTTCGGCAGGTGGCCGAAGGAGATGATCGCGTCGAGACGATTGCGGAATTCCGGCGCGAACAGCCGGTTGATCGCCTCGACATCGTCCCCGGTGCGCTTCGACTGCGTGAAGCCGTAGGCCGCCTTCGCGAGATCCGAGGCACCCGCATTCGACGTCATGATGATGATGACGTTGCGGAAATCGACCTGCTTGCCGTTGTGGTCGGTCAGCTTCCCGTGGTCCATCACCTGCAGCAAGATGTTGAACAGGTCCGGGTGCGCCTTCTCGATCTCGTCAAGGAGGAGCACGCAATGCGGGTGCTGGTCGATCCCGTCGGTGAGCAGGCCGCCCTGATCGAAGCCGACGTAACCGGGGGGCGCGCCGATCAGGCGGCTCACTGTGTGGCGCTCCATGTATTCCGACATGTCGAACCGCAGCATCTCAACGCCGAGCGAGGCGGCGAGCTGCTTGGCGGCCTCGGTCTTGCCGACGCCGGTCGGACCCGCGAACAGGTACGAGCCAATCGGCTTGTCCGGGTCGCGCAGGCCGGCCCGGGCCAGCTTGATCGCCGAGGTCAGGGCCTCGATGGCGTTCGGCTGGCCGTAGACCACGCGCTTGAGGTTCTCGGTCAGGTGCTGGAGCACCACCGCGTCGTCCTTGGAGACGGTCTTGGGCGGGATCCGGGCCATCGTGGCGATGGTCGCCTCAATCTCCTTGATGCCAATGGTGCGCTTGCGGCGCGCCTCGGGCACCAGCATCTGCGAGGCGCCGGTCTCGTCGATCACGTCGATCGCCTTGTCGGGCAGCTTGCGGTCGTTGATGTAGCGGGCCGACAGCTCGACCGCGGCCTTGACGGCCTCGGTCGTGTACTTGAGCTTGTGGAACTCCTCGAAGTACGGCCGCAGGCCCTTCACGATCTCGATCGTGTCGGGGATCGAAGGCTCGTTGACGTCGATCTTCTGGAACCGGCGCACCAGGGCGCGGTCCTTCTCGAAGTACTGCCGGTACTCCTTGTAGGTGGTTGAGCCGATGCAGCGCAGCGTGCCGGAGGCGAGCGCGGGCTTGAGCAGGTTCGACGCGTCCATGGCGCCGCCCGAGGTCGCACCGGCGCCGATCACCGTGTGGATCTCGTCGATGAACATGATCGCGTTCGGGTGCGCCTCGATCTCCTTCATCACCTGCTTGAGGCGCTCCTCGAAGTCGCCCCGGTAGCGGGTGCCGGCGAGCAGCGTGCCCATGTCGAGGGAGAAGACGGTCGCGTCGGCGAGCACCTCCGGCACCTCGTGCTGGATGATCTTGCGCGCCAGACCCTCCGCGATCGCGGTCTTGCCGACGCCAGGATCGCCCACGAGCAGCGGGTTGTTCTTCTGCCGGCGGCAGAGGACCTGGATCGTCCGCTGGACCTCGCTCTCACGGCCGATCAGCGGGTCGATCTTGCCGTCGCGCGCCTTCTTGTTGAGGTTGACGCAGTAGGCGTCGAGCGCGTCGCCCTTCTTCTTCGCGCCGCCACGGGGATCGCCCTCATCGCTCGGCCGCTCGGCAGCGCCCTCATCCTCGGCGCCGCGCACAGGCTTTGCCTCGGAGGCGCCCGGACGCTTGGCGATGCCGTGGCTGATATAGTTGACCGCGTCGTAGCGGGTCATGTCCTGCTCCTGCAGGAAGTAGGCGGCGTGGCTCTCGCGCTCGGCGAAGATCGCCACGAGCACGTTGGCGCCCGTCACCTCCTCGCGACCCGACGACTGGACGTGGATCACGGCACGCTGGATCACGCGCTGGAATCCAGCCGTCGGCTTGGCATCCTGCCGCCCGTCGCCGGTGAGGTTGGAAAGCTCGGTATCGACGTAGTCGACCAAGCTGCGCTTGAGCGTGTCGATCTCGACATTGCAGGCGCGCATGACCGCTGCCGCATCCTGGTCGTCCACGAGGGCGAGCAGGAGATGCTCCAGCGTCGCGTATTCGTGCCGACGTTCCCCGGCGAGCGCCAGGGCGCGGTGGAGGGCTTGTTCTAGGCTGCGTGAGAAGCTTGGCAAAGCTGGCCTCTGTCCTTCGTGCCTACCGCGAGCGGCGCCTATTTCTTTTCCATAACGCACTGGAGAGGATGTTGGTGTTTGCGTGCGAAGTCCATGACCTGCGTCACCTTGGTCTCCGCCACCTCGTAGGTGAAGACCCCGCACTCGCCGACCCCGTTCTGATGCACGTGCATCATGATGTGGTAGGCGTCCTCGTGGCTCTTGTTGAAGAACCGCTCGACCACCAGGACCACGAACTCCATCGGCGTATAGTCGTCGTTCAGAAGGAGTACCCGGTACAGACTCGGCCGCTTCGTCCGCGGCTTGGTCCGCGTAATGATGGCCGTGTTGGATCGGTCATCGCCCCCCGGCGCGCGCGAACCGGATGCCGTGACCGCGATGCGCGCCGGCCGGTGAACCCTCGTCGAACTCGCGGTGCCCTGCATGGGGACCTGTGTCATGTGCGTCGAACCGATCCCTTGCTTGGAGCGGGCGCCGCCGGCCATGAAGGCCGATCCTGATCCTGGCCTGCCGGGAGCAGCGCTCGGCTCCACAGCCGTTAATCTACAGACGGTGAGCCGACTTCGCCAGACTCCTGTGCGCACTTGTCCGCCCTGCACAGCTCGTCCCCGGCGCATATCCGCCGATCCGCTAATGCGCCGGGCTCGGACGGGTGGGGCCGCTCGCCGCCGTCTTCGGCCGCAGAAGCGCATCGGTCAGGCTCAGCATCACGTCGCCGACCGCGGCGAACCGGGCGGCAGCACGCTCCCCGGCCCGGTTCAGAAATGCGGTCTGAAGCGCTTGGATCTCGGCCGGGCTGCGGGCCGCCGCGAGCGCGCGCCAAGTGCCCCCGAGATCGTCGAACCCCTTCTTGAACGAGTCGGCATACTCGATACCGAGGGTCTGGGCTGCCGGGCCCGCAACCCCGAGACGCTGCAGGGGGGTTCCGATCCCGGAGATGGCCGGGCTCGCCGGGAGGGCAGGGGGTCTCTGCATCGCCGATCTCCAGACCGCCGCCGAAAATGCCGGCCGCGCGACCGACATCCTCGGATCACGACGAGAGTGTGCGGGGCGACAGCCAGCGTCAAGCTCGGGCCGGTAAGACCCGACGGCCGTAGCCGGCAAGGGATGCCAGGCCGTGACCGTCCGCAACCGACCGCCCGCAACTGCTGGCTGGAATGACGCGATCCGGCATTCGCCGCGATCGCATTAACGGGCCTGTAACTGCACTTGCCTAACTCTCCAGTGATGCAGCGGGGCCACGCGATCGGCGGGAGGCTCTGCAGGGGATACGACCGGCCAGTTCCGGTCTCGCGAGGCAATCAGGCGTGATGCGTAGCGTAGTAGGCCGCTCCCGGACGATTCCAGCGCTCCCGGCCGCGATCCTGGCCGCCGCGGTCCTGACGACCCTGGCCGCGCCGGCCGAGGCCCGGCGCGGCCGGCACCATCACCATGCCCGCGCCGGTGGCGGCTACAATCCGCCCTATGCCGCGATGGTTGTGGATGTGAAGAGCGGCAAGACCCTGCACGCGGTCAACGAGGACGCCCTGCGTCACCCGGCCTCGATCACCAAGGTGATGACGCTCTACATGCTGTTCGAGCAGATGGAGCGAGGCAAGTTCGCCCTAGATTCCGAGCTCACCATCTCGGCCCATGCCGCCGCACAGGCGCCGTCGAAGCTCGGCCTGCGTCCCGGTCAGACCATCTCGGTCGAGGATGCCATCAAGGCGATCGTGACGAAGTCGGCGAACGACGTGGCCTGCGCCATCGGCGAGAACATCGCCGGTTCCGAGGAGCGCTTCGCCCAGCTGATGACCGCGAAGGCCCATGCGCTCGGCATGAGCCGGACGCATTACGCCAACGCCTCCGGTCTGCCCGATCCCGACCAGCTCACAACTGCCCGCGACCTGACCGTGCTGGCCCGCGCGATCCAGGATCGCTTTCCGCACTATTACCGCTACTTCCAGACCCGTTCCTTCGCGTTCCGCGGCCGGGTGATCGGCAACCATAACCATCTGCTGGGCAACGTTCAGGGCGTCGACGGGATCAAGACCGGCTACACGCGGGATTCCGGCTTCAACTTGATGACCGCCGCGAAGTCCGAAGGACGCCAGATCGTTGCGATCGTGCTGGGCGGCAAGTCCGGCGCGGGCCGCGACCGGATCATGGCCGACCTCGTCCGCTCCAGCCTGCCGCGGGCCTATGCCGGCGCCCGGATCTCGGCGCCCGTCACCGAGGTCGCCGAGCGCGCCCGTCCGGCGGTCATCGCTGACGCAGTCTCGCGGACCCGCACGCAGGTCGCCTCCGCCGACGACGAGGATGTCGAGACCACCGGCACCACCGGCGAGCCCCTCGATCTGTCCCCGTCCAAGACGACGACACCGGGCGGCACCTGGAAGCCCGGGCCGCAGGGGATCCCGAAGGCGGCCCAGGCCTATGCCGGCGCCGGCAATGCTCAGCCGCCCTTTCCGGGGGCGTCCAAGTCGACGGCCCGGGTGGCGTCACTCGAACGCGATGAGCCTCCGAAGGCGGTTTCCGGCTCCCGCGTCGTACCGACCGCCTGGGTGGTCCAGCTCGGCGCCATGGACGACGAGACCAAGGCCCGCGCGATGCTCTCCGAGGCACGCGCCAAAGTCGGCGGAAGCCTCTCGAGGGCTGCGCCCTACACCGTCAAGGTCGAGCATGGCGGCACCACGCTGTTCCGTGCCCGCTTCTCGGGCTTCGCCGAGCAGGATTCCGCCCAGGAGGCCTGCTCGGCCCTGAAGCGCAGCGGCTTCAGCTGCTTTGCCACCCGGAGCTGAGGCGCCCGGCAGCGCCCTAAGAGACCTCGCTCAAGACAATCATGGGCGCACCCGAGTGCCCGTGGACGACAGGGCCGCGACTGAGTTTGCTCGCGGCCGCCAATCGGTATCTCTCTGACAACGCGCGTGGAGTTCAGCGATGTCGGTTCAGAAGCCTGTCCCGGGCCGCGTTGACGCGCGCCGCCCGCTCGGCGCTGCCCCCCTGGTCGGGGTGAGCGCGCTTCATCAGAGACCGGTGGGCCGACCGGATCTCCTCAGCGGTCGCCCCGCTCTGAAGCCCCAGGACCTGGTACGCCTCCTCTTGCGTCATCGCCCCTGGGTTCGGCGGACGGCGCGGCCGCGGGTGACGATCGCCCTCAGCGTCTACACGCCATCCGGGCGACCTGCGGTCGAGATACGGCTCTAGCAGGGCGGCGCCCGCGGCGTCGCGGAGGCGGCAGAGGCGCAGCAGCTCGACCACGGCCCCGGTGGGCATGGCGTCGAGCCACGTGCCGGCACCCGGCCCCGCGATGACCCGGCCGGTGCGCAGGCTGCCGTCGGGGCGCAGGAGGGCGTCAATCAGAGTCGTGCGGAAGCGGCGATCCTCACCGTCGCGGGCTCCCTGACCGGGACCTGGCCGGATGAAGCGGCGGAGCCGTGCGGTCATCGCGGCCTGCCCCTCGATCAACCAGACGCCGCTGAGCCCGAGGAGCGCCGCGAGGACGAAGTTGCCGCGCAGGAGCAGAAATCCGGCGGCGAGCAGCGCGAAGGCGCCGAAGGTCGGCAGCCGCGCGCCCCCGAGGGCGGCGCCGAGGCCCGCCCCAAGACCGCGCTTGAGCCGCCGGCCGAGGCCGCCGTTCTTGGACAGCCACCACAGGGTCAGGCAGGCGAGCAGGCCGGCGAACAGCATCATCGCTCAGCGCCGCACGCCGTAGGCAGCCGAGGCGCTCCCGCCGATCTGGAGGCTCGTTCCGTCGCCCAGATCGTAGAAGCCCGGACGGCGCGGCTTCGGTGCGCGGGTGCCGGCGTCGCAGCCGGGTTGCGGCGGCAGGCGCACGCCCTCGGGGAGATTGTCCTGGCAAAGGCGCGCGCGCGTGGGCGGCTCGCCGGCCTGCGCGGCGCCGGCGATCAGCATGATGGGGAGGATGAGCAGAAGGGCGAGGCGGAGACGTCTCATCGCCGGTTCTCCGCGACATCAGCTGTGGTGACGCGGACCTGCCGGATCCGGCCGTCGCGCTCGACCTTCAGAGTCACACCGGCGCCGAGCCCGGCCTCTTCGATGGCTGCCGTCAGGTCCGCGAGCCGATGGACCGGACGATTGTTGGCCTCGACGATCACATCGCCGATGTCGCCGGTCTGTGGGTCGACGCCGCGCAGTCCGGCCTGCGCGGCGGGCGAGCCGGGCAGCACCCGCACGATCACCACACCATCGATGCCGAGGCGCGCGGTGGCCGCTTCCTGCGCGGCGATGATGCCGATGCCGGGATTGCGCACCCGGCCGGCCTTGATCAACTCCGGCACGATCCGGTTCACCACGTCGACGGGGATCGCGAAGCCGATCCCGGCGCTGGCACCGGACGGCGAGACGATGGCGGTGTTGACGCCGATCAGTCGGCCGGCGGAATCGAGCAGGGGTCCGCCGGAATTGCCGGGATTGATCGCCGCATCCGTCTGGATGACGCCGGACAATTCGCGGCCCTCGCTTGTCGGCATGCGCCGTCGCACGGCGCTGATCACGCCGGTGGTCAGGGTGTGGTCGAGGCCGAACGGATTGCCGATGGCGAAGGTCGATTGCCCGACCTTCAGATCCGCCGAGGTGCCGATTGCCAGGGGCGGCGGCATGTGCGTCACCCGCCCGAGCTGAAGGACCGCGAGATCGTAAGACGGCGCCAAACCAACCAAGGTCGCGGAGACCACCGTGCCGTCGCTCAGCCGGACGGAGACCGACCCACCGCTCTGCGCGGCGTTCTGCACGACATGGGTGTTGGTGACGATGTGGCCGGCGCCGTCCCAGACGAAGCCGGTGCCCGTCTGTGTGCCGCCCTGCTCGCCCCCCTGATCGTCGAGGTCGAGCAGATCGCGGTTCTGCGCCGCACCCTGCGCGAAAACGTGAACGACGGACGGGCTCGCCCGCTCGAACAGCGCGATGGTCGAGGTCTCAGCCGGCGCCAAATCGCCGCGGGCCAGCACCGCCCGCGGCGTGTCGGCGGAATAGAGGAGGGGCTGCAAATAGGGTTGGGCGACGTAGAGCGCCAGCAGGACCAGGACCGCGGCGAGGACGATGCGCACGGTGCGATCCGGCACGGGTGTCTCCGAAAGAAGCGCGAAGGCAGGCCCTCGACGGGCTGAGCCTTAAGTGCGCGTTCAGGATCGGGGCGTCAACACAGAGGGGCACGGCCGCCAATAGGCCCCTGACGTGTTCTGGCGCACGTCGGCGACCGGCGCAAACTGGCTAACGGAATGGTTATCATTCAGGAGCCACAATTCTTGCAAGTCCAGGGCAGTTCAATCGCGCTCGATACGGACATGGAAAACCGAAACACGCTCATTCTCGTGCCTCGGCACGAGAGGCTGGTTTCGAAAACCGCCCGAATTGATCGCAAAGCTGCCGCAGAGATGCTTGCATTGACGCTCAGACCCTTGATCGCCGCAACCTCCCGGCTCAGCCCGGCCGCGGCGATCTGAACGGTCAAAAACGGTTCGGAAGGACGAGTACCGATGGAAACCGAAGCTCTGGAACGGCCCGCGGATCTGACGATCTGGCGCACGGCCCCGGCGAGCGCCCCGCTCGCGCAGCCCGAGCGCTACGATACCCTGCGCGAGGCAATCGCCGCCGCGGCCGGCGCCTTGACCGACCCGGCCAAGCAGCCCTGGATCATCACGGAAGAAGGCGAGATCCTGTCGCCGAACTGGATCCGCACCTACCTGAACTGACGGTCGCTCACCCGAAGAACGGGGATACCGGGGACGGCGGCGCAATGCCCCGCCCCGGGGCCTCGCTCTAGTCTCTCACGTCGAGACCTCACTCCGCCGCGTCCGACTGGCGAAAGCCCTCGATACCGACTTGGTCGGGGTTGATCGCGTGCAGCGCCCGCCGGGCCGCCTCGAGGGGGTGCTCGGCCTCGATCCGGACGGAGGTGAGATCCGGGCTCTTGTAGACCGTTACGATCGTGTCCATCACCTCGGTCAGCGTCGTGCGCTTGTCCTCGGGGGCGGCGATCAGGAGCTGCAGCCCCCAGGCGCGGTAGAGATCGACCAGCGCCTGGCTGTTGCGCACATCGAGCTTTGAGAACGCCTCATCGAGCAGGCACAGGCCCAAGCCCGGATTCTCGTCGCCCGGACGGTCGCCTGGATAATAAGCGCTGGCGAGCGAGGCGGCGATCGCAACATAGAACGGCGCCTGCGCCTCGCCGCCGGAGCCGCGCAGCGCCCGGGCCGACATCGTGGTGCGGTTGCCCGCCCGGTCGCGCATGCCGATTTCATAGACGAAATAGTTGCGGTAATCGGCGAGCCGCGCCGCGTCCTCCTCGCCGGCGATCAGCGCGGTGATCTCCTCAAGCGCGGCCGCCATCGGTCCCTCGGCCTCGCCGGCGAGCAGCGCCTGCGCGGCCTCGGGCGAGCGGGCGGTCTCGGTGGCCAGCGCGTGGACAGCGGCGTAGCGGCGGTCGACCGCCGCCTCGAACGCGTAGGTCTGGCCGGTGAAGCTGCGGGCCGAGAGCCGCTCGTTCAGGGCCGCGAGCCGGGCATGGACCCGCTCGAACCGGTCGGCAAGGCGCGTCAGCAGGTCCTCGGTCATGAGGCGGCGCATCTCGGACTCGGCCCGCTCGGCCTGCGCCCGGTACCGGCGCAGCTCGTGCCCCTCGACCGCCTCGTATTCCCGCCGCACCCAGGCGAAGCCGTCGATCGCCGGGGCGTCGCCCGAGGCGAGCGGGTTCTCCACCCGCCAGGCGGCGCAGGCCTCCGCCAGCTCGCGCTCGGCGATCCGCCCGTGCGAGCGGGCGGCCTCAGCGGAATCCCGGGCGAGGCCGCGCTCGGCACTCACCCGCGACCCGGCTGCCTTGGCGTCGAGGCCGGCCAGCGCCCGCCGCGCCTCGGCGACCAAGCCGAGGTCGAAGGGCTCGGCGCGGGCGAGGCGCACCCGCGCCGCGTCGCCTGCACTCAGCTGGCGCAGGGCCGCGCGGCGGGCGGACAGGGCGGCGCGGACGGCCTCGCGCACCGGCCCCATCCGGGCGCGCAGAGCCGCCTCGTCGGCGAGCAGGCGGTCGAGCTTCGGCTCCAGCTCCTCCGACAATTCCCGCAGGTAGCCGACCCGCTCGGTGGTCAGCGCGGCGATCTCGGCAGTCAGCCCGGCCGTGTCGCGCTTCTCGATGCCCTCCCGCTCGGTCTGGGCCGTGCGCCGCCGTCCCTCGAGACCGTCGAGCTCGGACCGCAGGGCCTCCACGTCGTCGAGACCCCGGGCGACGCGGGCCCGGATCGCGGCGGCCGTCCGGGCGGCCTCGCGCAGCACCGCGGCCTCGCCACGCAAGCGCCGCGCCTCCGCAACGGCGATCTCGTGGGCGCGGCGGCTGTCGGCGGTCGGCCCGCGATGACCGCGGGTCATCAGCAGGTCGACGCTGCGGGTCACCGTATAGGCCATGCCGGCCGTGGTCCGGCCGCTCGGCGCCACGGCCCGGGACAGGCGCGCCAGTTCGGCATCGTCCCGGGCGAGGTCGTAGCCGCCGAGCCGCACGCCGAGGAAGGCCTCCGCGTGGGGGTCGCTGGTCTCGATCACGGTCAGCGGCCCGTCGTCGTAGCGGCGCGACCGCTGTTTGGCGGTGTCGGTGGTCTTGACCAGGATGCAGCGGCTGAAGCGGTCGCGGCCCGACTGCAGCACGCCGAGCGCCTCGTTCAGCCGGTCGGGGGCGACCACCAGGGCCTCGCGCGCGCGCCCGAGCAGACCTTCGAGCGCCGGCCCCCAGGTCGGGTCGACGATCTCGGCCAGCTCGCAGATCGGCATCGCGTCGATGCCGCGCCGCTCCAGCTCGCCGCGGAACGCCACCGTGTCGGAGGACAGGCGCACCGCCGGGCCGCCGCCGGTGCGCGGCGCCGTGCGCTCGGCCTCGCTCTCCTGGGCGCGCGCCTTGACGGCCGCGTCCTCGGCGGCCCGCTCCAGGGCCTCATCGAAATCGGGCAGGCGCGCGAGGCCGTCGGCGAGCTCGGCCAGCGGCCCCTCGGGGCGAAGGATCTCCTCGGGGGAAGATTCCCGGCGCAGGCCCGCCCGTGCGCAGGCCTCGGCGAGGCGGGCCGCCTGCGGGCAGCTCTGGCGCAGGATCGGGGCGACCGGCTGGAGCTTGGCCATCTGCCCGACGAGGGCGACGAGGTCGCCGATCCGGCCGATCAGCTCCTTGCGGTCCCGCTCCAGCATGGACAGGCCGAGCGTCGAGGCGGCGAGCCGACCCTCGGCGGCGCTCGCGGCGGCCAGCGCCTTCTTCTCGGCGATCTCGCCGTCGATCTCGCGGACGTAGCCGCGGCTCGCCGCGACCCGCTCGCGGGCGATGCGCAGGGTGTCGGCGCCCTCGCGGAGCCGGCTCCGGACGGCGATCAGGTCGAGGCTGCGGCGGCGCAGCTCGGCGCTGGCCGCCCGCAGCTCGTGCGTCGCGGCGGCGAGGACCGCCTCACCCCAGGCCTCGTAGCGGTCGCGCAGGCGCCGCAGGCGCCCGAGCCGGCTCTCCAGCTCGGCGATGGTCTCCAGGAGGCGCCGCCAGTTGGCGATGGATTGGCGCACGCGCTCGACGTCGAGGGGCTCCGGGTCGAGCACGAAGGCGCGCACGAAGGCGCTGGTGTCGAAGATCGGCTTGAACGCCACCGCGTTGGCGAAGCTGCGCAGGAAATGGCGCGGCTCCGGCGCCGGCGCACCCTCGCGCAGGGTGGCGAGCACGTCGGCCGTGAAGCGCTCGCCGGAGGTCCGGTACTCGGTGAAGCTCGACGCGCGGGCGCGCAGGTCGGCGGCGATCTCGCTCCAGGGCGCCGTGTAGGTGCCGCCCGGGGCGGTGCGCGCGTAGTCGGACATCTCGAACCGGTGCCCGACCGCGATGAAGCGCGACAGCACGGTCTCCTTCGGCTCGACAGCCCGAGCCGCCAGGGCGAGTCCGACCGAGACCACGCGGCCGGAATCGGGGTTCTCGAAGACCAGGACCAGCACGGTCTCGCAGGATTCCCGCGTCGGGCGGCCGCCTTCCGCAGGGTCGCTGATCCAGCCGAGGCAGTAATCGCGCACGGTGCGGGCGCTGCGGCCTGAGGCCGAGGCGTTGAGGGCGAGGCGGCTGGCGTTGTTGCCGGCCAGCACCGTGCCGACCGCGTCGAAGATCGTCGATTTCCCGGCCCCGGTCGGCCCGACCAGCGCCGCGGCGCCGCGCAGGCGAATCTGCTCGCGGCGGATCAGGTACCAATTCGAGATAGCGATGTCGGTGAGGACGTACACGATGTCGGTGAGCCGGTCCGGTGGCGGAGAATGATCGGTCCAGTTGGCCGGACTCGGCCGCGTATGCAAGCCGACACACGCGCAGCCCTGCAGCCCGATTCCACCACAGGTTATGACCCTGTTAGCACAACCTGTTCATGCCGTTCCGGTCTCGTCAGCACGACCGGAAATACCGATGCGTCTCAGTCTCAAAGCGAAACTCAGCGGCCTCTTCGCCCTCCTGCTCCTGACGGCGATGGTTCAGGGTGGCGTGACCCTCTACAAGATGCAGTCGGTCGACCAGCGACTTGCGGAGCTGATCGACAACGCCGTGCCGTCGATCAACGAGGCTCAAACGATCAACGCCCTCGTGATGCGCGCGAGACTGTGGCAGTTCCGCTACGTGACGGCGGATACTGACGCCGAGCGCGAAACCAGCCTGCAGAACGCGGACGAGATGATGCGGAACCGCCAGGCGAAGGCCGAGGCCTACCGCAGCCTGGTGGCTTCGAAAGAGGAGCAGGCGATCTACGACGACCTGCTCGCCAAGCTTGCGGTGCAGCAGACCGACTGGACTCGTCTGCGCGCCTTCCCGGTCGATCAGCACGATCAGGCGCTCGCTTATTTCCGCGGGCCGATGAACGCCAACTACCTCGCGGCCTCGACCACGACCCGCGCGCTCGCCGACCTGAACATCAAGACCGGCGAGGCGGCCGGGCGTACGGCTCGCGACAGCCAGGCCGACGCGGTCCGGACTACCTTCGTGAGCCTGCTCGTCAGCCTCGTCATCGCGCTGGGCGCCATGCTGTATGCCTTCACGGGCGTGTCGCGGCCGCTCGCCCGTATGACGCAGTCCATGCGGCGCCTCGCCGACGGCGACGCGCAGGCCGAGATTCCCTACGCGGCGCGGCGGGACGAGATCGGCGCCATGTCGGCGACCGTCGCGGTCTTCCGGGAGAACCTGCTGCATACGCGCGCCCTGGAGGCCGAGACCGCCCAGGCTCGGGCCGGCGCCGAAGCCCAGCGTCGGCAGGCGACGCGCGAGCTCGCCGACCGGTTCGAATCCACCGTCGGCGGCATCGTCGGCTCGGTGACATCGGCGGCGACGCAGCTCCAGGCCACGGCCCAGAGCCTCACCGCGACGGCGACGCAGACGGCCGGCCAGTCGACCAGCGCAGCGGCGGCCGCCGAGGAGGCCTCCACGAACGTGACCACAGTCGCGGCGGCGGCCGAGGAGCTCGGCTCTTCGGTCAACGAGATCGGCCGTCAGGTCGGCTCCTCCGCGGATCTGGCGCAGGCCGCCGTCCGCGAGGCGGCCGCCACGGCCGACCTCGTCCAGGCCTTGAGCACCGGCGCGCGCCGGGTCGGCGAGGTGGTGGACCTGATCTCGGCGATCGCCAGTCAGACCAACCTGCTGGCGCTGAACGCCACGATCGAGGCCGCGCGCGCGGGCACCGCCGGCCGCGGCTTCGCGGTCGTCGCAACCGAGGTGAAGGCGCTGGCCGACCAGACCGCCAAGGCCACGGCCGAGATCTCGGCGCAGATCGCGCAGATCCAGGGCTCGACCGGTCAGGCTGTCCAGGCCATCGACGGCATCGCCGGCCGCATCCGCGAGATCAGCGGCATGGCCAACTCCATCGCGGCGGCGGTGGAGGAGCAGGGCGCGGCCACCCAGGAGATCGTCCGCAACGTCGCCGACGCGGCGACCGGGACCGAGTCGGTGACCGCCAACGTCAGCGGCGTCGCGGGCGCCGCCGAGGAGACCGGCGCGGCAGCCGCGCAGGTCCTGGCCTCAGCCTCCGAGATGGCCCGCCAGGCGGCCCATCTCGGCAGCGAGGTCGAGCACTTCCTGGCGACGGTCCGGGCGGCCTGACCGGGAGCTGGCAGGCACGGCGCGGTCGCCCGGGGACGCGTTCCGGAGCGGCCGGCGCCGGCCTCAGGCCTCGCCGGCCTCGGACCACGCCCGCAGGCGCTCCATCCAGGCGTCGGAGGCCAGCACCGTCACGCCCGGCAGGAGCGCGAGCGGCGTGACCCGCTCGACCCGGTCGCGCTCGCCGAGGCGCAGGCCACCGCGCTTGGCGTAGAGGCGCAGGATGTCGGCGAGCCGGCCCTCCTCGGGGGGCTCGTTGCGTGCCACGGCGCGGATCTTCTCGACGATCTCGTCGGTGGTGCAGTCGACGATCCCGTCCGTGCCGGCCCGATGATCGCGCAGCCCCTCCTCGTAGAGCAGCCGGAGCGCCAGCAGCACCAGGGTCTCGTCCTTGCGCAGGCGCTCCGAGACGATGTCGTGCCGCGGGGCGTCTGCAGCCGGGCTCAGTGAGACCATCTGGTCGCGGTGCGAGACGGTCAGCGCGTAGCCGAGGCAGGCGAAGTAGTCGGTGAAGAACGGCGCGTAGTGCCGGGCGAGCTCGTAGGAGCGGCCGATGTTCTGGGTCTCGGCGTAGATCACCTGACCCTTCAGCAGCACCTGGAGGGCACGGCACAGCTCCTCGGCGTCCGGCGCCCGGGCGCCGGGGGGTGGCGGCTCGTCACCGTCGATGATCGCGCGGAAGCCCTCAAGCACGGGGACGGCGCTCCAACAGGAAATCCGGGCAGTCCAGCCAGCCGTTGACCACCCGCTCGGACAGGCGGGTCAGGGCGTAGCGTGCGCCGAGCTTGGCGTCGAACAGCACGTCGATCTCACGCAGGCGCTGGAACACGATGAAGTCGTCGACGCCCGCGATCACGATTTGCGACCCGCGCAGCCGAACGGCCTTGCCGAGGTGGCCCTCCACGAAGGCGCTCATGCTCTCGGGCGTCACGGTGGTGCGGCGCCGGAACTCTGCCTTCGCGGCCGCGAAGGCGTCGACCACGGGGTCGTCCTCGATGTCGGGCAGCGGCTCCATGTCGATCGCGGCCTTGCGGGTCCGCGGCGCCTGGAGATGCGCGTGCCCGATCGGCGGCCGCAGCAGCGAGACGTCGCCCGGCACCTCGGGGGCGATCTCCGCTCCCCCGACGGCGCGCAGCAGCGCGGCGACGCGCTCGACGCCGCTCGGGTCCGGGCGGTCCATCACGTGCAGCGCGGAGGCGATCCGGCGCTCCAGGCGCGCCACCACGGCGTCGACGGCGTCGAGGTGGTTGTCGAGACCCTCGAACACCGCGAGGATCTGGGCGAGATCGGCCCGGACGGCCTTCTGCGCTGCGTCGAGGTCGGCACTCCGCCCCTCGCGGATCAGGCCCTCGGCCAGTGCCCGGACCGTGAGGGCGTCGCGCAGCGCCCGCCCGGCCTCGCGCACCACGCTGGCGCGGAAGCGGAACGGGTTGAAACGGGTATGCAGCGTCCGGTAGTCGCTGATCAGGTGGCGCTCGACGAAATCCTCGAAGAACAGCCGGAAGGTCTTGGCGCGGTCGGGCTCGCGCAGGATGCGTTCCTCGACCTTGCGCATGCCGGCTGCCAAGCCGCGCACGTGCGACAGGAAGGCGGCCGCGCCCCGGGCGGCGTTGGACAGCGCCTCGGAGCGGTTCGCCGGGTCCGACAGGGCGCTCTCGAGCCCGCCCAACACCTCCAGCACGGCCCCGCCGTACGAGCGGGTCTCGCCCCGTTCCAGCCGCGACAGCTCCTCCAAGAGCAGGCGGGCCTCGGGGTCGAATTCCGCGACCGGAACGTAGCGCTCGCGGCGCTCGATCAGCCAGCCGGTGTCGAGGAGGCGCCGGTAGAGCGCCGTGCGGCGCTCGGTCGGATCCGCCGAGATCGGCTCGTCGCCGCTGATCTCGGGATCGCTCCAGCCGGCGGCGAAGTCGCCGATCTCGGCCAGGAGTTCGGCCTTGCGCACCGGCTCGGCCCCGAGGACGCGCCGGTGCAGGTGCAGGAGCAGGGCGGCGTTGAAGCCGCGGCTCGGCGAGGCGAGCGGCTTGAACAGCTCGTCGGACAGCTGCGCGAACAGCATGGTTCTGAAAACTCTCGCCGCCGCGCAGCCCGAGCCCCGATCGATGCCTTACTTCGCGCCGAGGAGTTCGACGTCGAAGATCAGGGTGGCGTTCGGCGGGATCACGCCGCCGGCGCCGCGGGCGCCGTAGCCGAGCTGCGGCGGGATGATCAGAGTGCGCTTGCCGCCGGTCTTCATGGTGGCGACGCCCTCGTCCCAGCCCTTGATCACTTGGCCGGCGCCGAGGGGGAAGCTGAAGGGCTGGTTGCGGTCGCGGGACGAGTCGAACTTCTTGCCCTTCTTGCCGCCCTCGTCGAGCCAGCCGGTGTACTGGACGGTGACCTGCTGGCCGGCCTTCGGCTCAGGCCCGGTGCCGACGACCTCGTCCTGATACTTGAGGCCCGACGGCGTGGTCACGGTCTCGGCATTGGCGGCTGTGGTCATGGCGATCAACGCGGCTCCGAAGAGGGGGGACAGGCGAGGCATGGTTTCTCCCTGGAGCCGGCGCCGTACGCGCCGGCCTTCGGAGGGCCTTCTATCGCTTCGGACCGGTCCAGGCCAGGGAGGCGGCCGACCGCACCACCGGGACCGCTCAGGCGGCCCGGACGCTGGTGGCCAGGAAGCGGCCCACCTCCGCAAAGAAAGGCTCGGCCCGACAGGGCGCACGCCCCGCTAAGGACAGGGTCCGTCGCTGCGTCATTCGCCTTCGAGGCCGCGGCCACGCCGGCGATGTGACCGACCATTGCGGCGGCGGCCTAAGCCTCTCGGGCGACGTTGCGGACGATCTCTTGCGTGGCGGCGCCCAGCTCTTCAGCCACCGCCGCGACGCTCAGACTCTTTTTGATGCGATTCCCGTTCCGAGCAATTCAGAAAGGCAAGTATCAAGAACAATCATATTTTTTCGCTTACAAAATGCGCCGGATCCGAAATTCTTACTCACGATCCGATGCAAACCTGAAAGCCAGTTTTCTATCTTTCCTGTGCGTAGTTGTTCCCGAACGGAAGCGATCGTCACAGGTGCCTCACAGCACTCCAGTCTGGCCGACCTCCATCAATCAGCCAGAAGGCCCGCGAAATGCGCCACCAAGCGCCGGGCAACCTCGTCCTTGCCGAGGCGCGGCCAGGTCTCGACCGTGCCGTCCCGGCGGATCACGTGCACCGCGTTGTCGGCACCGCCCATCACGCCGCCCTCGGCCGACACATCGTTGGCCACGATCAGGTCGCACCCCTTTCGGGCGATTTTCGCCCGTGCGTGTTCGATAACCCGGTCGGTTTCAGCGGCGAACCCGACCACGAGGGGGGGGCGGCCCGCCGGCCGGCGCGCGATCGTGGCGAGGATGTCGGGATTTTCCACCAGCGACATCGGCGCCGGCCCGGTGCCGTCCTTCTTGATCTTCTTGGTTCCAGCCTCGTGTTCCGGACGCCAATCGGCCACGGCGGCGGCGAAGACCGCGATGTCGGCCGGAAGCGCCGCCTCGACGGCGGCGAGCATCTCCCGGGCAGTCTCGACCTGGACCACCGCGACGCCCGGCGGGTCGGGAAGCGCCACCGGCCCGGAGACCAGGGTGACGGCGGCACCGGCCGCGGCGGCGGCGGCCGCAATGGCGTGGCCCTGGCGGCCCGACGAGCGATTGGCGATGTAGCGGACCGGATCGATTGGCTCATGGGTCGGACCGGAGGTGACGAGCACGCGCCGGCCGACGAGGGGCCCGTCGCCGGCCTGCAGCCCCAGCATCCGCTCCAGCGCGTCGGCGATCTCGTTGGGCTCGGCCATGCGGCCAGGCCCGGATTCGGGCTCCGCCATCCTGCCGGCATTCGGGCCGACGATCCGGATGCCGTCTCCCTCCAGGATCGCGCGGTTCCGCCGGGTCGCCGGATGGGCCCACATCTGGACGTTCATGGCCGGCGCAAGCAGGATCGGCAGGGTCGTCGCCAGCAGGATCGTGGTCGCCAGATCAGCCGCGTGGCCGCCAGCCATGCGGGCCATCAGGTTGGCCGTGGCGGGCGCCACGACCACGGCATCCGCCTGACGGGCCAGCTTGATGTGGCCGATCTCGGCCTCGGAGGCCCGGTCGAACAGGTCGGTATGCGCCCGCTCGCCCGCGAGCGCCGCAGCCGCGAGGGGTGTTACGAATTCCTGCGCCCCTGCGGTCAGCACCGGGCAGACGCTGGCGCCGCGCTCACGCAGGCGCCGGATCAGGTCGAGCGCCTTGTAGGCCGCGATGCCACCGCCGATGACGAGGAGGACGCGGCGCTGGTGGAGGGTCTCGATCATGCGCGCGACCCTCTGCGCGCCGGGACGCGCGCGTCAAGCGGCTCAGGCCGCGGCCGGGACGGCCGGCGCCTTCAGGCCGCCGAACCGGCGCTCGCGGCGGCCGAACTCGGCCACCGCCTCGGCGAGGTCCTCGGGGCCGAAATCAGGCCACATCCGCTCGGTGAAATGCAGCTCGGCATAAGCCGCCTCCCAGAGCATGAAGTCAGAGAGACGGCGCTCGCCGCCGGTGCGGATCAGCAGGTCGACGTCGACGGGCGAACCGTGCATCGGGCCGGCCACCAGCTGGCCGAAGCCCTCGCGCGTCAGGTCATCGCCGTGGAGACGCTGCGCGGCCGCGATGATCGCGTCGCGGGCCGAGTAATCGACGCAGATTCGGAGATGCAGCCGAGTCCCCGCCGCCGTGGCGGCTTCCGCCGCAGCCATCGCCTCGGGGATGCCGTCCGGCAGGCGGTCGCGCCGGCCGACGACGCTGAGGCGGGTGCCGGTGCGGGCAAGGCGCTGGGTCTCGTTGCGCAGGTAGGAGCGCAGAAGCCGCATCAGGCCGCCGACCTCTTCGGTGGGCCGCTGCCAGTTATCCGCCGAGAAGGCGTAGAGCGTGAGCGTGCCGATGCCGAGATCCGGGCAGGCCTCTGCGGTGCGCCGGATCGATTCCACGCCCCGGTGATGGCCGGCCAGCCGCGGCAGGCCGCGTTGCGTGGCCCAGCGCCCGTTACCGTCCATGATGATCGCGGCGTGCAGGGGGCCCGGCACCGCTTCGCTTTGCATCGTAAAGTCTCCCGGCATGGGCGTGGCGTTGAGCTCTATCGAAACGGAGTTAATATTCCCGGCCAGGCGGGGCGTCCTCACGCCGTTTTCGTGGCCGGATCGAGGCCGCGGACACCGGATTCGGACCCGCGCTCGGCGGCCACCGCGGCGTCGCGCACCACCTGCTCGAGCACGCCGAGATAGCCAATGAAGCGTTGGCGTCCGACGGAGGTCAGGCGGCAGACCGTCTGCGGCCGGTTGTGCGCAAAGCCCTTCTCGAGGCTCACTAGATCGGCCTCGCTCAGCACGGCGAGATGGCGGCTCAAGTTGCCGTCGGTGAGCCCGCACAGGCGCTTGAGATCCGGGAAGGGCAATCCCTTCGGATGCGCCACCAACGAGGTCAGCACGCTCAGGCGTGCCCGCTCGTGGATGATCCTGTCGAGCCCCTCGTAGGAAAAGCGCCCGTCGGAACGGTCAGCGATTGTCATCGAAGGCCCGGGCCCCGCGATGGATGATCCCCGCCAGCCAGGTTTGACCGAGGAGGAAGGGCAGGCCCATCGTCCAGGGGGACAGGCCGCGCGTCTCGGCCGACATTGCCAGCACCGCGAGCCCGGCAAGCAGATACCAGGCACCGACGCCCTGCACCCCTCGTGGCAGGATTCGCGCTGAGGCGAACAGGCCAAGGCCGACTAGCACCTGCCAGAGACCCGGCAGCATCCAGACCTCGCCGGGAGCGAAACGCGCGATGACGAGGGCGAGGCAGGCCCCCGCACCCGCCGCCGGCAGGAACACCTCTATGGCATTCCACACCATCGCATCGGCGAGGCCGGAATGCAGGCGCCGGCTGCGCCGGACCGCCTCGACGCCGATCATCGCGAAGGCCGCGAGGGCGGCCGCGATCCAGAGACCGAAGAACAGGCCTGTTCGCACCGCCGGATCGCCAAGCCACAGGGCTTGGCCCGCCGCACAGGCCAGCGCCAAGCCGCCGGTGCCCGCCACCGTCGCCGCCCCCACCCCGCGGAACGCCGTGTCGCGGGCGATCTGCGAGCGGATCGCCACGATGTCGGCCAGCGCCTTGTCCAGGTCCTGCATGTGCCAAAAGCCCCCGGCTGCAGCATGCTTTGCAGCGCAAAGTATCGACCGCGTCGGCTCACGGCAAGCCGATTTCCCGCGCCGCGTATGCCGATCTTCTCAGCAACCGGGGCCGCGGTCGAGTTCGCTCCCGGGTAAATTCTACCTAGCGGTTGTATTCGCCACACCGCCTTTAGTGGAAAGGCGCGTCGTCCCACCACCGGTCCGCGGCGCGGCCAGCCGTCAACGAAAGCCGTCAAACCGCATCCCCACAGGGTTTCTCGGAGCGCGGTCCGGGCCCATATTGTGCACATGCCCGCACCGAAGAAACCGCGCGCCGCCTCCGTCACGGCCACGTCCGCCAAGGCGTCGAAGCCCGAGCTGAAGCCGCTGGACACTTATCTGGCGGAGCTCCTGAACCCGGCGCTCAATCGCAACCGGCTGGCGCCCGTCGAGCCGCCCTCTGAGCCGCCCGCGCGGCCGGGCAAGCCGAAGGCGCGCGCCGGCAAGGTAGATACCAAGGCCGCCACGCGCCGGGCCGAGATTGCCCGCGACGGCTTCTCAGAGGCCCCCCAGGCCGGCTACGCGCTCGGCGGCGCGGCTGATGTCGATCCGCGTCTGGCGCAGGCGCTCGGCCTGACGCCGCCCGAGGACGGCCCGGTGCCGGAGGGCGCCGACCTGCCGGATCCCGGCGGCGACGGCGGCGCCTCGGCAACGGTGAGCGCCCTGGAGCGCCTGCTCGTCGAGGGCAACCCGCTGTTCAAGGACGGCAAGACCTGGGTCCCGCACCGGCCGGAGCGCCCGCAGAAATCCGAGGGCGGCGTCCGGTTTACGCTGAAATCCGAGTTCAAGCCGGCTGGCGACCAGCCGAGGGCCATCGCCGAACTGGTCGGCGGCGTGCAGGCGATGGAGCGCGACCAGGTTCTGCTCGGCGTCACCGGCTCGGGCAAGACCTTCACGATGGCCAAGATCATCGAGGAGACGCAACGCCCCGCCCTGATCCTCGCGCCCAATAAGACGCTCGCCGCCCAGCTTTATGGCGAATTCAAGGCCTTCTTCCCCGAAAACGCCGTCGAGTATTTCGTTTCCTACTACGATTACTACCAGCCCGAAGCCTACGTGCCGCGCTCGGACACGTTCATCGAGAAGGAATCCTCGATCAACGAGCAGATCGACCGGATGCGCCACTCCGCGACCCGCGCCCTGCTGGAGCGGGACGACGTGATCATCGTGGCGTCGGTCTCGTGCATCTACGGTATTGGCTCAGTCGAGACCTATACGGCCATGTCGTTCACGGTGAGTCTGGGCGAGCGGATCGAGCAGCGCCAGCTCATCGCCGATCTCGTCGCGCTCCAATACAAGCGCATCCAGTCTGATTTCGCCCGCGGCACGTTCCGGGTGCGGGGCGATTCGATCGAGCTGTGGCCCGCCCACTTGGAGGATCGCGGCTGGCGCATCGGCCTGTTCGGCGACGAGGTCGAGAGCATCGTCGAGTTCGATCCGCTCACCGGCAAGACCATTTCCGAGCTGAAGTTCGTGAAGGTCTACGCCAATTCGCACTACGTCACGCCGCGCCCGACGCTGCAGCAGGCGATCAAGGGCATCAAGCACGAGTTGAACGCCCGGATCGAGGAGCTGACCAAGATGGGCCGGCTGATCGAGGCGCAGCGCATCGACCAGCGCTGTACCTTCGACATCGAGATGATCGAGGCCACCGGCGCCTGCAACGGCATCGAGAACTATTCCCGTTATCTCACCGGTCGGAAGCCCGGCGAGCCGCCGCCGACCCTGTTCGAGTACTTGCCCGACAACGCCCTGGTTTTCACCGATGAGAGCCACGTCACGGTGCCGCAGATCGGCGGCATGTATCGGGGCGACTTCCGTCGCAAGGCGACGCTGGCCGAGTACGGGTTCCGGCTGCCCTCCTGCCTCGACAACCGGCCGCTCCGCTTCGAGGAGTGGGATGCGATGCGGCCGCAGACGGTCCACGTCTCGGCGACGCCTGGCAAATGGGAGATGGAGCAGACCGGTGGCGTCTTCGCCGAGCAGGTCATCCGGCCCACCGGCCTCGTCGATCCGGTGATCGAGATCCGCCCGGCCCGAAGCCAGGTCGACGACCTGCTGGGCGAGGTCCGCGCCGTGGCGCAGGCCGGCTACCGGACGCTCGTGACCACGCTCACCAAGCGCATGGCCGAGGATCTCACCGAGTACCTGCACGAGAACAGCGTGCGGGTGCGCTACATGCACTCCGACATCGACACGCTGGAGCGCATCGAGATCATCCGCGACCTGCGGCTCGGGGCCTTCGACGTGCTGATCGGCATCAATTTGCTGCGCGAGGGCCTCGACATCCCGGAATGCGCCCTTGTGGCGATCCTGGACGCCGACAAGGAGGGGTTCCTCCGGTCGGAGACCTCGCTAATCCAGACCATCGGCCGCGCAGCCCGCAACGCCGACGCGCGCTGCATCCTGTACGCGGACACCATCACCGGCTCGATGGAGCGGGCGATGGCCGAGACCGAGCGCCGGCGCACCAAGCAGCTCGCCTACAACGAAGAGCACGGAATCACGCCTCAGAGCGTGAAGCGCGGCATCGCCGACATCCTCAGCAGCGTGTTCGAGCGCGATCATGTCCAGGTCGATACCGGGCTGGCCAAGGACGCGATCACGGTCGGCCACAACCTGAAGGCCGTCATGGCGGATCTGGAGAAGCGCATGCGGGCGGCGGCCGCCGACCTCGACTTCGAGGAGGCGGCGCGGCTGCGCGACGAGCTGAAACGCCTTCAGGCGACCGAACTCTTGGTCTCGGACGATCCCATGGCCCGGCAGAGCGACGTGGAGCGCGAGGCCGGCAAGTTCGGACGAAAGGCGCCACGCGGGGGGGGCGGCAGCCGGATCGCCAAGCCGGACCTCGACAATATGGGCCCCGGCACGGACCGGGAACTGCCGGTGGGCGGCCTCGCACCGGTCTGGCAGGAGCGGCCGAAGCCACGCTCGACGCAGGGACTCGGCGGGCAGAAGCCCAAGTACAAGGGCGGCGGCGGACGGCGGCGGGGCTGACTGGCGGCGGAATTCAGGCGGCCGCGTCGCCCCGGGCCAGGCGATGCGCCGTCCCGGCCTCGCCGGCATCGACGATGGCCTGGGCGATCCGGACGACGAGGACGTTGCACGCCTCATCATAAGCCTGGGAATCCGCACGGACCGCCGCCTCGACGATGGCGCCCGCCTGCTCGCGCACGATCTCGCGGGCGGTGCGCAGCGCGTCAGCGTAGGGCTCAAACGGTCGGGGCATCGTCGCGCTCCGGAAGCGCCGGACCTTCGGGCCCGGATTGGCGGCTGGAACGAGCCGCACGCCAAAACTGTTCCCGCCACCGCTGGACGTGGATGCCGCAGCGGCCCAGATCAGCCGCGACGAGAGACGAGCACGCGATGGCCTCAGAGACAAAGACGCCCCCGACCCTCGACGACGAGACCCTGGCCTTCGCGGCGCGGGTCTTCCAGTACGCGCGGATGGGCCACGCGGAGGAACTCGCCGCGTTGTTCGGGCAGGGGCTGCCGGCGAATCTGCGCAACGACAAGGGCGACAGCCTGCTGATGCTGGCCGCCTATAACGGCCAGGCGGAGGCGACCCGGATAATCCTGGAAGCCGGCGGCGACCCGGAACTTGCGAATGACCGCGGTCAGACGCCGCTCGCCGGTGCGGCCTTCAAGAACGATCTCTCCATCGCGCAGCTCCTGCTCCGGCACGGTGCCGCGGTGGACGGGACTGGCGACGGCACCCGCACGGCCCTGATGACCGCGGCCATGTTCGACCGCACCGAGATGGTCGACCTTCTCCTCCAGCATGGCGCCGACCCGGAGCGACGCGACGCCTCCGGCCAGAGCGCCGCCGACATGGCCCGGGCAATGGGCGCCGAGGCGACGCCGGCGCAGCTCGATGGGGCTAAGCAGCGGCGGGCATAGGCCCTCGTATCAGGAACAGGCCTATTTGAGCGCGACGGTCGCCGCAGACGGGAGCACAGCTTTGTCGCGATGGATTGGGGCCGCCCTGCTGGCCTGCCTTGCAGGACCCGGTTCCCTCGGCTCGGTCTTCGGCGCCGAGACGTCCTGGCCAGCTTTCGGGCATGATTCGAGCAATCGCAACTTCTCCGACCTGACCCAGATCAACCGCGACAATGTCGGGCGGCTGCGGCCCGCCTGGATCTTCCAGACCGGGATCACCGGCTACTTCCAGGCCCAGCCGGTGATGGTGGACGGTACCCTCTACGTCTCGACGACACAGAACAACGTCGCGGCGCTCGACGCGCGCACCGGCAAGCCGCTCTGGACCTACACGCACAAGCCGCGCACCGAGAAGATCTTCGGACCGCCCTCGAATCGCGGGCTCGCGGTGTCGGGCGGCCTCGTCTTCGAGGCGACCATGGACGGGCGGTTGATCGCCCTCGACGCAAAGAACGGCCGGATCGTCTGGGACAAGGAGGCGGTGCGCCCGGAGGACGGCGAGACCGAGACCGCCTCGGGCCTCGCCGCGACGCTCGGCGGCAAGCCGGTGCAGGGTTCGAGCCGTCTCGGCTTCAAGATGCCGCCGCTGGTCGCCGACGGCCTGGTGATCGTCGGCGTCACCGGAGCGGGCTACGGTCTCCACATTGAGGACGAGGCCGGCGGGCTCGACGGCGGATCGGTGGTCGGCATCGAGGGGGGCTACGGACGGCGCGGCTGGCTCGCAGCCTACGACGCGCAGACCGGCGAAGAGCGCTGGCGTTGGTACGTTACACCGTCGGAGGGCTGGGAGGGCGGCTTTGTGGTGAAAACCGCCGATGGCACGCCGCTCCACCGCGACATCGCCGCCGAGAAGGCGGCGGCACACGCCAACCGTGACGCTTGGCGTGTGGGCGGCGGATCGCTCTGGATGACGCCAGCCTACGATCCCGGTCTCGGTCTGATCTTCCTCGGGACCGGCAACCCGGCACCGCAGAATTTCGGCCTGTCGCGGCCGGGGGACAATCTCTACACGATGTGCCTCGTCGCCCTCGACGTGAGGACCGGCACGCTGCGCTGGTACTATCAGCAGGTGCCACACGACGAGTGGGGCTACGACGTCGCCGCGCCGCCCTTCCTGCTCGACATGCCCGGCGGCGCGCAGGCCGTCGCCTCGGCGAGCAAGACCGGGTGGATCTACGTCCACGACCGCGCCACCGGAACGCTCATCGAGCGCTCGGCACCGCTCATCGACCAGAAGAACCTGTTCGCACCACCGACCGCGCAGGGCACCGTGGTGGCGCCGGGGCCGCTCGGCGCAGTCTCATGGCCACCCACCGCCTATGACGGCCGGCGCGCCTACGTGCAGGTCCGCCACGGAGCGACGGCCTACACGGTGAAGACCGTGCCGGCGGCCGCCGGGCGTCCGGAGATCCGCTACACCGAAACGGGCGAGGCCAAAGGCGAGCCGTCCTTCAGCACCCTCACCGCCGTCGACCTCGTGAACGGCGGGACGATCGCGTGGTCGGTCCGGTCGGCGAGCCGCCTCTCGGGGGGAACGCTGGCGACTGGCGGCGGCCTCGTCTTCTCCGGTGAGGAGGACGGTCACTTCGACGCTCACGATGCCGGGGACGGCCGGGTGCTCTGGCGGTTCCAGTGTGGAGCCGGCATCAGCGGCCCTGCGATGACCTACGCGCTCGACGGCAAGCAGTACCTCGCGGTGGCGGCAGGCGGCGCGTCCTTCACCAAGGCGTCCGGATTCGGCACCGGCGACGCACTGCTGGTCTTCGCGCTGCCCGATTGACCGCAGCCGAGCTTGGCCGGATGTGTCCTGCCGGTTCGGGGGACGGCTGGTCATGGCGGATTGCGGCGAGGGCATCGGGGTCGGCACTGTGGCCCAGCCGACGGACCGCGGGCCGCCGGTGATCCGCACCATCGCGATGCCTGCTGACACGAACCCGGCCGGCGACATCTTCGGCGGCTGGCTGATGGCGCAGATGGATCTCGCGGCCGGCAACGTCGCGGCCCGCCGGGCGCGGGGACGTTGCGCCACAATCGCGGTCGATGCGATCACGTTCCACCATCCGGTCTTCGTGGGCGACGAGGTGAGCCTCTACGCGTGGCTCCTGAAGGTCGGACGGTCCTCCCTGCGCATCCAGGTCGAGGTCTGGCGGCGCGAGCGGGCAAGCGAGGCCACCATGAAGGTGACCGAGGCGACCTTCACCTTCGTGGCAATCGGCGACGATCGGCGCCCGCGATTGGTGCCACCGGAGGATCCCGGTCTCTGATCCCGCTTCGGCGGACAGAGCCGGGCGCAGCCTCCGGCGGTCCTAAGAGGCCCGTGCGGCTGTCGATGCCAGCGCGGCCCGGGATCGTGGCGTGTTCCCGATGATCCACGCCCGATTCTGGGCAACCATCGCGATGACCCGAGCGGCGTGGTTTTCAGTATGCCCGCCCCCGTTTCACATGGAGGGGGTCAGACCTTCAGTAAATGACAGGCTGCGCACGACCGCCGGCGATCCTGGTTGAAGCAGGCAAGCCTGCTGTCACGCACCCTGTCTCAGACGTGCGGTGCAGAAGCGCGCCCGGCGCGCCCGGGGCGCCGCGCGTACTCCTGAAGCCAAACCTCAAACTGGCTAATCTCGAGTGGACGCGCGTATAAGTAGCCTTGCGCCTCATCGCAGCGCATCGCCGCGAGCTCGTCGGCGGCCTCTATGGTCTCCACGCCCTCCGCGACCACGCGATAGTTGAGGTCGTGCGAAAGCCCGATCATCGAGCGGACGAGCGACTGTTCTCTCTTGCCCTCTACCAGCTTGCGGACGAAACTCCGATCGATCTTCACAACTTGGGCTGGGATATCTTGAAGGTATGCCAAGCTACTGTAGCCGGTCCCGAAGTCGTCGATAGCCAAGTGGATGCCTGCAGCAGCGATCGCGTCGAGTTGATGACGCGCTTGGCCGGCATCCTGCATGATCGCGCTCTCGGTCACCTCCAGTTCCAGCCGCTCAGGTGCGAGGCGGTGATGCCGGAGGGCGGCCTTGACCGCGCTCGCGAAGCCCGGCTCGTGCAGGTTAGCGGCCGAGATGTTGACCAATATCACAAGCCCGTGCCCGGCCTCATCCCAGCGACGCGCCTGGTCGAGCGCCCGGTCCAGGACGAAGGCCGTCATGGCCTGCGCATGGGGCGAGTGCTCGATGACGGGGACGAATTCACCGGGGGACACGGTGCCCAGAACCGGATGGTTCCAGCGGAGAAGCGCTTCCGCGCCGGCGCATTCCCCGGTGGACAGGTCGATACGCGGCTGGAACACGAGCCGCAATTGGTCGTCGGCAAGGAGGGCCGGGCCGAAATCCTGGAGCAGCTGGTACCGGCGCTGATAGGCTTCGTCAGCGATGGCCGAGTACACGCTGATCAGGTCGGACGAGGAACGCGCGTCCTGGACCGCACTGTAGAGCGCGCGCAGGACATCCTGCGGCGTTGTCGAGGCGGGCTTGAACACACTCACGCCGATGGCGCTGGTCAGGAGCATGCCGGTCATGGAGCGCTCTCGCGCCTGCCGATGCTCCTCCGCGAGACGCTGGACGTAATCCTCCTGCCGGACGCCCGGGGCGGCCAGGAAGGCGAATTGCGTGGCTGCCGTGTGGTAGAGCCTGCGCTCCGGACCCACGAGCCGTCTCATCTCCCGGGCTGCCTCCCGCACCAGATCGTCAATGCGGCTCGGCCCCATGACGCGAGCATAGGCGGCGATTTGCTCGGGACGGGCGAGGTCGACGAGTACGGCAATCCGGGCGACGTCCGGATGCTCGGCGGCGAGGTCGGCGAGATCATCCAAGAACTGGTTCCGGCTGGGTAGGCCGCTCAGCGGGTCGACTCGGCCGAAGGCATGCTGCAGCTCGATTTGCGCCATGACCATCGCGGCCAAGTCCTTGAGAGCGGTCACCTCGGAGGCAGCGGCCGCACGCGGCTCAGTGCCCAGAACGCAGAGGGCGCCGAGGCTGTAACCGTCGCGCGTAACGAGCGGTGCGCCGGCGTAGAAGCGGATACCAGAACGGCCAAGCGTGCTTTCGGCGTAACAGGCATCCTGCGCTAAGTCGGGGATCACCAGGACGTCCGAACTCTCGACCACCTGGGCACACGGCGCCCTATCGCGGGGGATCGAGCAATGGTCGACGCCGATGCGTGATTTGAACCATTGTCGGTCGCGATCCGTCAGCGACACCGCGGATATCGGCAGGTTGAAGATCTGACTGGCCATCCGCGTGATGCGGTCGAAGCTCTCGCTTGGTGGCGTGTCAAGGAGGTTGAGTTCGTAGAGCGCGGCCAAGCGCTCTTCCTCAAACCGCTCGTGGCGCAGGATTTCTGACATTTGGCGACAGCGAGCCTTCATGCGACCGAGCGGCGCGTAGCTTCTCCACCCGCTTCGAGCATCGGCTCGCCCCAGCCAAGCTAGAAGAACAGACCTTTCTGCTTTCCTTTCTCGTCTGAGAGGCTGCGCGAACGGTTAAGATATCGCGACAGACGGCCGACAAGTTGGGATAATATATTTACTTTGGAGCACCTGCGGAAATCAATCGGATGACTTGCCTGGATCGGCAGTTTGACGTGTCGCTCTGACGGGAGGCCACAGAGTGGCGGTGCGGCTGTGGGCGCGGTCGGGCGCTTCGCCCCGCCCTGCGCCGAAAATCAAATATGCGGGCTTGCCTCTCGCCGACGGCACTCCGCGCCGGGACGGCGCAACGCTGAGAGGAGCGGATCATGGCGGGATGGAGCCGCCTCAGCTGGCCGCGATGGCGTAGCGCGTGCGCAGGCGCAGGCCGAACACCGCCATCATGAACATGCAGCAGGTGGCGTTGTTGCCGTTGTACAGCACGGTCTCGAAGGACGCCGAGACAAGCCCGAGGAACCACAGCCTCAGGAACAGCATGGTCTCCGCGTCGAGACGCGTCCCGCCGGCCACGCGCTGAAGGTCGCGCACCGGCGCGAGCACGAAAGCCAGCACGGTCAGGGCGAGGAATGGAAGGCCGCCGATCAGGGCCGTATCGAGATAGGCATTGTGGGCGTGATCGACGGTGTTGACCCAGGTCAGCTCCTCGGAACCGCCATACATCGTGCGCTCGGTCATCCAGAACGCGCCAATCCCCCAGCCGCGCCAGGGCCGGATCATGATGTTGTCGATGGCGAACTGCCAGATCTCGCTGCGGCCCGTGAAGGTCGCGTCGGTGAGCAGCGACCCGACCGCCTCCTGAATCGGCGGCGCGAGCACCGAGCCGATCGAGATCAGCGAAAACCCGATCACTGGGCCGAGGAGCAGCAGACGGCGCAGGAACCCGCCGGTCAGGACCTGGCACAGGCCGGTCACGGCGAGGATCACCGGCAGGAGCAGGATCGCGGTCTTGGAGCCGCTCGCCAGCAGGAAGCCAGCCGCCAGGAGCACGATCGCCCAGCCGAGGACGCGGCTCGCGACGTTGGAGACGTAGAGGCCCACGATCACCAGGATCACCATGGCGGCGCCGGCCTCGTTCTTCTGCGGGAAGATCCCTCGCCAGAGGCCCGGATGGCTCGGATCGGAGTTGACGTCGAAGGCCGAGTGGACCGCTAGGTTCGGCACGAAGGCGACCGCGAGGTAGGAGGCGAGCACGATCACCAGGGCGGATCCCGCCATGGTCAGCGCCAGCTGCCGCGGTGAGCGGGCGACAATCAGCACGCCCGCCGAGAGCATCGCGGCGATGGCGAAGAGCGCCAGCCGCCGCAACGACAGGCTCGGCTCTATGGAGAGCAGCGCTGTGGCGCCGAGCCAGAGGGCGCACAGTACCAGGGGGCGGGTCACCAGGGGCCCGAGGTGGCGGAAGCCGATCCGATGGATTGCCGCCGCCATCGCGGCACCGGCAGCGAGAAACAGGATCTGCGTCAGCAGGCTGCCCTCCTCGGAGGCCGCGAGCATCGATCGGTCCGACAGGTCCTTCAGCCAGACGTGGTTCCAGAGCAGGACGAAGACGGCCCCGTTCAGGAGCACGCGCAGCACGTCCGGCACGTCGCGACCCGCCGCACCACGCTGCCGCCCGTCGGCCGGGATCCCGATCGCCGCGTGCGCAGAAGCCATACCGTCCCACCGCGAGAGCCGCGTCGCGCGGCCGAAAGCATTTTAGCGGCCCGCGGGGCCGGGGCGATGGGAAATCAGGCGCTGGGCACGATGATCGCGCGATAACCTTGACGCCCGCTCGGGCTGCTCAGCGCCGCATCGTGTACTGGGCGCGGCCGGCCGATTGCCGCATCAGGAAGGACGCCATCTCGGCGAGTTCGGGCGCCTTCGCGCGGAAAGTGACGGACAACGCGAGGAGCGTGTCCTTGTGATCGAGCCCCGAATAGATTCGCTCCTGGACCGGGACGTGCTCGGCCCGCAGCTTGGCGGCGAGGCTGACCGTGTGCCGCGGCTTCACCATCGTGTCGGCGTCCCCGGTCGCCAGGAAGGCGGGCGGCGACAGCGGGCCCGCGAAGGTGACCGGCTGCGTGGCCACCGCATCGGGTGCGTTCCCGAACACCTTGATGGTGGTGTCCTGATCGAACGGTAGGAAGTCGTAAGGGCCGGACAGGCCCGCCACGGCCTTGATCACCTTGGGATCGACGCCGGCCGCGATCACGTAGCGCGGGTCTAGGCCGAGCATCACCGCGTTATAGGCGCCGGCGGAATGGCCGGCGAGCACGATGCGGCGCGGATCGCCGCCATAAGCCGCGATGTTGTCGCGCACCCAGGCGATGGCGGCCGCGCCGTCCTCCAGGAAGCCGGGGAATGGCGCCTCCGGGAAGAGGCGATAATCGGGAAGCACCGTGACGAAGCCTTGCGCGGCGAGCGCATGGCCGACGAAGGCGTAGTCGTCCTTGGAGCCGCTCTGCCAGGATCCGCCATAGAAGAACACCAGGACCGGCGCGTTTTCGGCGGCCGCAGTCGGTACGTAGACGTCGAGCTGCCGCCGCGGCCCCTCTCCGAAGGCCTGATCCTTCGCGGCGAGGCGCCCCCCCGGATCACGCGGGCCGATCGCGTCGAACAGGGCGAGCGGCGAGGCGGCAGTGAAGCCGAACGCGGCGAGCCCGAGGCAGAGAAGGCTAGCGAACGCGATGAGGAGACGTGTCATTTCCCATCCGGTTGTCCCGACCGGGCTATACCGCACTGCCCTCGGGGCGGATTGATGACGGTCTCGGGGCGGATCGTAAAAAATCAGGTCCGCAGCACGACGCAGGCGCCGCCGACCTTGCGGATACGGCCGCACAGGTCGTCGGCCGCCTGCCGGCTCTGTGCGGGGATGCGGATCCGGTAGAAGGCGCGGGTTCCGCGGTTGCGCAGGCGCGTGCCGATGATCATCGGCCGCACCTCGCCGATCACCCCCACATAGGCGCTCCGCGCGCGGTTGAAGCTCTGGAGCGCCAGCGCCTTGGAGAAATTGCCGGCGAGCTGGATACCCCAGGGTGCGGCCGGCCCCTCGTTGAGGCCGAGGGCGAAGCGGTCGCCGCGGGATGGAATACGCAGACTGGCGGTCACCTGCAGGCAGGTCTTCGGCAGTTCCGGCTTGGCGTCCTTCGCGTCCTTTTCCTCGGGCTTGGCGGGCGTGCTGCCCTCCGGATATTCGACCGCCTTGGCGGGAGCGGTCCGCCAATCATCCACCGGCAGGCCGGTGATAGCGGCCACGTAGGCCCGGGTCTCGGCGGGCAGGCCGCCGTCCCCGGCGAGCCACTTGCTGACCCGCGCGGCGCCGCCGTTATAGGCCGCGGCGGCAAGGCCCAGATTGCCGAACTGGGTCTTCAGATCGGCCAGCAGATGAGCGGCGTGCGGGATTGCCTGCTCGGGGTCGAACGGGTCGAGGAGGCCGCGCTCGCGGGCCGTCCCGGGCATGAACTGCGCGACGCCCTGCGCGCCGGCCGGGCTCACGACGCCCACGCGAAAACTGCTCTCGCGCCAGATCAGGCGCGTCAGGAACGGCACCGGCAGGCCGCGGGCCTTGGCGGCATCGTCGATGAGCCGGCACAATGCCTGCTCGACGGTCTCGGTCGCCCCTTCGGACGGGGCAGCCGCAGCCGGATGCGCGCAGGCGAGGGCGAGGAGCAGCGCGCCGAGGCGCAGGGGCAGGGCGATCACGTCGGGCATGTAGCGACCTGCGGGTGCGGATCAATCCGCGCCCTGAACCTTCCTGGGGGAACATCCTGCTCCACCGCCGCGGGTTGCACCTTTGCGCACTGGCGCGACTGGGCCGCCCTGTCGTAGCGTCCCGGCTTCGGAGAGCCGCTACCAAGGCGGCCCAATGGGAGATCCGCCGATGTCCGATCTGGCAACGCTGCGCGGCCTGTCCGGCCTGAGCCCCGCGCCGGCCCCGCTCAAGGGCTCGGCGCTCCTGATGATCGACCTGCAGCAGACCTATCGAGAGGGCGTGATGCGGCTCGACGGGGTCGAGCCCGCGCTCCGGGAGGCGGCGGAGCTTCTGAGACGGGCCCGCGAAGCCGGGATCCCGGTGATCCATGTCCGCCACGATGCCGGACCGGGCACACCCTACGACCTGACCGCGCCGATCGGCCAGATCAGCCCGGAGGTGGCGCCACAGGGCGACGAGCCAGTCATCACCAAGGCCTATCCGAGTTCCTTCGTGGGCACCGACCTCCAGGCGCGGCTTGAGCAGGCCGGCGTGAAGGACGTGGTCCTGGCGGGCTTCATGACGCATATGTGCGTCAACTCCACGGCCCGAAGCGCCTTCAACCTCGGGTTTCGCCCCACCGTCGTGGCGGCCGCCACGGCGACGCGCGACCTGCCCGGACCGGACGGCGGCGTGGTGCCGGCGGCCCAGCTGCAGGCCGCGAGCCTCGCGGCCCTCGGCGACCTGTTCGCCGTGGTCGCGCGCGGGCAGGGCGACATCCCGGATTGAGCCGGGCTGAGGATGCCGGACCGGTCCCGGCACCGGTCGACGCTGCGCGGCGCTCAGGCCTGGAGCCGCCCGATCTCGGCGATCACCGCCCCGAGTCCCGGTCGCCGGTCGGGATCCGGCTCCGTGCAGGCCTGCGCCAGGGCGCGCAGACTGTCCGGCGGCGCCGCGCAGCGGTCGAGCAATTCGCCGATCAGGATGCCGACGGCGCGGACCTCGATCCGCGCCAGCGCCGCGCCGAGCGGCCCGTCCGGCAGGGCCGAGGCCGCCCCGAAATCGCTGAGCACGGCCGCGCCGGTTCCAGCATCCCAGAGCGTGTTGTGGGCGTAGACGTCGCCGTGCAGCAGGTCCCGGCCGTGCAGGTGCGCCACCGCCTCGGCCACGGCGCGGGCGATCCGCAGCACCGCGTCGCCGTCGAGGCGCAGATCCGGGTCGTAGACGTCGCGGCTGCAGCTCGAGAGGCTCGGCGGCCCGGCCAGCACGCGCCAGTGCGCCGGAAGGAGCCGAAGCAGCAGGCCGCGGGCGCCATCGGGATGGCCGTCGAGCCGGCCGAGCGCGCCTGTGAGGGCCGGGTGCGTCCCGGCGGCGAGGCAGGCCTCCATCTCCCGCTCAGGCAGGCCGTCGCTGGTCATCACGCCCTTGAACAGCTTCAGGGCCACGTCCTGCCCGCCGGCCGGATCCTGCCAGCGCGCCCGGTAGACCCGCCCAGAGGCGCCCTCGCCGAGCAGGTCGCCGAGGGCGAGGTCGGCCCACGGCACGGCGGGGGACGGCACCGGCACCGTCACCGGCTCGGCAGGGTTGCCGGCATAGGCAATCCAGGCGAGGCGGGGCAGGCGCGCGAGCCACGGCGGGAGCGCCGCGAGACGGTTGCAGGCGAGCCGGATCAGCTCGAGACTGTTCGCCCCTGAAAGACTATCGGGTAGCGCAGTGAGCCGGTTGCCCGCCAGCATCAGCTTCTGCAGGAGCGACCGCTCGCCGAGGGTTGCGGGCAGCTCCGTGATCTCGTTGTCGGTCAGCGTCAGCCAGCGCAGGTCGCGCGGCAGCGCGTCCGCCGGGACCTCGCGGATGCCGCAGCCGCGGAAGCCTAGCTGGCTCAGCGCGGGGCAGGCGCCGAGCACCGGCGGTAGACGCGGGAACGGGTTGCCGGAGCAGAACAGCACGCGCAGGCGGTGCAGGCAGCCGAGATCATCCGGCAGGTCGGCGAGGCTGCCCCGGCCGAGATCGAGCACCTCCAGCGTGTCGGCGAGGGCGAAGACCTCGCGCGGCACCTCGGTCAGTCCGTCGGGTAACCGCAATTCCCGCGCGCCGCCGAGATCGCCGCGCCGCAGGGCGGCGAGGGTTTCGCTCCGGTCCAAACCTTAGCCCCGCTTGAAGAAGGCGTCGGCCGCGCCCTGCGCCGCCTGCTTGGCGGCACGCGCTGCCTCGAGCCTGGCAATTTCGGCGCGCAGGAGCGCGACGCGCTCGTCGATATCCCCGAGCGAGAGCGTGTCGAGGGCCTGCCCGATCTCATGGACCACGGCCTTGCGCGGCCGGTCGTCGTCGTCCCGCACGTCGTGTCCTCCCTACAGGAACGGTGTTCCGGCCCCGTCCCGCTCCAGGCCGAGATGCGCCGCCACGGTCGCGCCGATATCCGCGAAGGTCTCCCGCCGCCCGATCGACCGGGCGGCCAGGCCGGGGCCGAAGGCCAGGATCGGGACCTGCTCCCGGGTGTGGTCGGTCCCGGTCCAGGTCGGATCGTTGCCGTGGTCGGCCGTGATCACGGCGAGGTCGCCCGGCGCCAGCGCCGCCAGGATCTCGGGGATCCGGGCGTCGAACGCCTCCAGTTCCGCGGCGTAGCCCGGCACGTCGCGGCGGTGGCCATGCTCCGTGTCGAAATCCACCAGGTTGACGAAGATCAGGCCGCCCTCCGGCAGCGCCGCCAACGCCTCGAGCCCCGCCGTCAGACAGGCCGCGTTCGGGCCCGGCTTGATCTCGCGGCCGGTGGCGCGGTGGGCGAAGATGTCGCCGATCTTGCCGACGCTCACGACCGCGCGGCCGGCCGCCTCGGCCCGGTCGAGCAGCGTGCGCCCAGGCGGGGCGACGGCGAAATCCTTGCGGTTGCCAGTCCGGCGGAAGCCCGCCTCAGGCGAACCCACGAACGGCCGCGCGATCACCCGGCAGACGCGGTAGGGGTCGCACAGGCGGCGCGCCACACGGCATAGGTCGTAGAGGCGTTCCAGCCCGAAAGCCTCCTCGTGGGCGGCGATCTGGAATACGCTGTCGGCCGAAGTGTAGCAGATCGGCTGACCGGTCCGGACGTGCTCGGCGCCCAGCGCGTCGATGATCGCGACGCCGGGCGCGTGGCAATCGCCCAGGATGCCCGGGAGGCCGCCCTCGGCGATGAGCGCGCGGGTCAGGTCCGGCGGGAAGGCCGGCCGCGTATCGGGGAAATGACCCCAGGGCTTTGTCAGGGGCAGACCAGCGATCTCCCAGTGGCCGGAGGGCGTATCCTTTCCGGCGGCTCTCTCCACCGCGTGGCCGTAGGCGCCGGTCGGCACGCCGTCGGGCGCGAGATTCGCCGGAATGCGGCCGGAGGCCCCGGCGGCGGCCAGTCCAAGACCGAGGGCGGCGAGATGGGGGAGGCGCAGGGGACCCGCGCGCAGACCCGCCCGGTCGCCGCCGCCCTCCGCGCAACGTTCGGCGATGTGCCCGAGCGTGTCGGATCCGGCATCGCCGTAGCTGTCCGCATCCGGAGCGCCGCCGATACCAACGGAATCCAGCACGATGAGGAGCGCGCGTGCCACGGTCAGGCGGATTCCAGCTCGGCAGGCGCGTCGCTCTCGAGGGCGAAGGCGGCCTTGAACAGGGCGCGGGTGTAGGGCGTCTCCGGGTTCGCGAAGATCGTCTCCGCGGCCCCCTCCTCGACCACCTGCCCGTTCTGCATGACGATCACGTAGTTGGCCAGCGCCCGCACCACCTTCAGGTCGTGGCTGATGAACAGGTAGGCGAGGCCCCGCTCGCGCTGGAGGTCGCGGAGCAGAGTCACGATCTGCGCCTGCACCGAACGGTCAAGGGCCGAGGTCGGCTCGTCGAGGACGACGAAGCGGGGATTGAGCACCATGGCCCGGGCGATGGCGATGCGCTGACGCTGGCCGCCGGAGAATTCGTGCGGGTAGCGGTCCATGGCGGCCGGATCGAGCCCGACATCGGTCAGCGCCTTGGCGACCACGGCCCGGCGCTCCGCCCGGGAGCGTGCGGTCCCCTGCACCACCAATCCCTCGGCGACGATGTCGGCCACCGACATGCGGGGCGAGAGGGACCCGTAGGGATCCTGGAAGACCACCTGCATGTCCTTCCGCAGCGGGCGCATCTGTGCCACGCCGTAGCCGTCGATCGCCTTCCCGAGGAAGACAATTGGGCCTTCTGAGCCCGTGAGGCGCAGCAGGGCGAGGCCGAGGGTCGTCTTGCCCGATCCGGACTCGCCGACGACGCCGATGGTCTCGCCGGTCCGGACCCGCAGGGAGACACCGTCCACGGCCCTGACATGGCCGGTGACGCGCCGGAGCAGACCCGATTTCAGCGGGAACCAGACCTTCAGGGGGCCGGCTTCCAGGAGCGGCGCGGCGTCGGCGGGAACGGGGTTAGCCCGGCCCTTCGGCTCGGAGGCGATCAGGCGGCGCGTGTACTCGTGCTGCGGATCCGCGAAGACGGTCTTGGTCGCGCCCGTCTCGACGATCCTGCCCTTCAGCATCACGCAGACGCGGTCGGCGATCCGCTCGACGATGCCGAGATCGTGGGTGATGAACAGCATTGCCATGCCGAGGCGCTTCTGCAGGTCGGCGAGCAGCGCCAGGATCTGCGCCTGCACGGTCACGTCGAGGGCCGTGGTCGGCTCGTCGGCGACCAGAAGGTCAGGCTCGCAGGCGAGCGCCATGGCGATCATCACGCGTTGCCGCTGGCCGCCGGAGAGCTCGTGCGGGTAGGCGCCCATGCGCCGCTCCGCATCGCGCAGACCCACGAGTTCCAGAAGCTCCAGGATCCGCCGGCGGGCCACCTTCCCGGTGAGGCCGCGGTGCAGGCCAAGCACCTCGCCGATCTGCCGCTCGATCGTGTGGAGCGGGTTCAGCGAAGTCATGGGCTCCTGGAACACCATGGTGATGTCGGCGCCGCGCACGTCGCGCATCGCCCTCTCGGGCAGCCTCGCGAGGTCGCGGCCCTTGAACAGGATCCGGCCATCCTGACGGGCCGATCCATCGAGCAGGCGCAGGATCGCCAGCGCGGTCACCGACTTGCCGGATCCCGATTCGCCCACCAGCGCCAGCGTCTCGCCCCGGCGGATGGCGAAGGTGATGCCGTCGACCGCCGCAGTCTCACCCTCCCGTCCGCGGAACGCCACGGACAGGTCCTCGACGGCGAGGAGGGGCTGGGGATCGGCCTCTGACATGAGCCCCTTATAGCGCGCCCGGCCTCGGACTATAATGCGGATGCCGGACGCGGCCGGCCAAACGGATTTCTCGGCGGGCTCCGGCGCGGCGCACGGCAGGTCTGCGCCGCGCCGCAAGCCTACCGGGCCGACTGCCCGGGATCGATCGCCGGCAGCTCGTTGGCCGGGAGGCCCGTTCCCGCCTGTGCTTGCGGCCCTGCGGCGCCGCGGGCGCGGTTGGCGAGCGCTACGGTCAGCCGCTCGGCGGTCTCGGGCTGCATCACCGCCAGAACTTCGGACATCTTGCGCGGGTTCATGGCCAGCACGATCGGCACCAGCACGTCGAGCCCGAGCCGGTCGAACACCCGGGCGGCGTCCTTGGGCTTCATCGACTCGTACATCGTGACGATGTTCTTCAAGCCCTGCTTCTCGGCCTCCTCCTTCGCCTTCGCGACGGCGTCGACCTTGTCCTCGGCCTTCTTGAGGTCGCCGAGGCCAGTCTCGAGCTTGCGCTCGGCCTCGCCCAGCACCTTCTCGCGCAGCTCCAGCTCGTCACTCTTCTGGCGCAGGGCGTCGCGGCGGGCGCCGAGCTTCTCCAGGAGCAGGCGCTCAGTGGGAGAGTTCGAGGCCCCTGCCGCGGGAGGGGCGGGTTGCAATGGGGCCGCTTCGGGTGGCTGGTCCGACGCAGGGGCCGGCGCCTCCTTGGCGCCCACCGATCCGGTCGTCACCGGATCATAGGGCTCGAAGCCGGTGCGCGCCCGGACGACTGCGCGCCCGTACTCCGGCAGCGCACCACTCTCCGGCAGGCCGGCCTGCAGCAAGCTTAGGAGCTTGAGCACGAGCAGCCCGCCTGCCGCGAGCGCCACGGCATCGACGAGGCGCAGCCGAAACTTCCGGACGGGCTTGAGGCGCGAGCGCCGCAGCGGTGTCGCGGCGCGGCGCATCTTCGCCTCGGGATCCGGCTTCGGCGGCGGGAGCTTCGGAGCCTTGACCCCGGTCACGCGGCGCGTGCCCGGACGCGGGCGAGGGCGCGCTCGCTCATCGCGAGGGCCGCCGCGGCCGCCAACCCGAGGCGCTCCCCGTTCGGACCGGCGTGCTCCGGCCGGCGCTCGGCCGGGATCTCCGGCGCGCGCGTCGGCTCGGGGACCGCCTGCGGCGCGGACCTAGGCTCCGGCGCGGGCTCGGGCCGGACCGGCACGGCCCGCATCTGCGCCACGATGGCGCCGATGCGGGCGATCACACCCTCGCCGGCCTCGACCTGCAGCCGCAGCTCGGCGGCGCGGACCGTCGCGCTCTCCAGGCTCGCGTTCAAGGTGCGGTCGCCCTCGTCGATCGTCGCCCGCAGGCCGGCGATGGCCCGCTCGGCCGTGCCAGTCGCGACCATCAGGTCCCCGATGGTCTGGCGGAGAGCGGCCTCGTCGCTCTTCATCTGGCCGATGCGGCGCGAGAGGCGGAGGGACGTGACGATGGTCGCCGCCAGGAGGACGGCGACCAAGATGTCGGCCGCGAGGGTGACGAAGAGACTCATGACGGGACCTTCATCGGCGCTAGCTGTCCGAGCGGTTGTTCATCGAGGCCTCGTAGGCCTGGATCGTCGTGCGCGAGCGGCGGAGCGGCCGCGTGACCTGGACGGCGATGTGCCCGTCGACCCGGCCGATCCGCCCCTGGGTCAGCGCCCAGTCGCCGCAGCGCACGGTGATGAGGTCCGAGGGCTTGGCGTCGAACATCAGCGTCTCGCCGACCTTCAGGCTCATGACCTGCTTGAGCGGCAGCATCATCTCGTGCAGCACCGCCTCCATGGTCACGTCGGCCTGCCAGATCTCGGTGGCGAGATGGCCTTCCCAGACATGATCGCGGCCGAGCTTCTCGCCCATGAAGCTCTGGGTGAGCAGCTCGCGGATCGGCTCGATCGTCGCATAGGGAAACAGGATCTGCAGCATGCCGCCGCGCCCGTCGACGTCGAGGCGCAGGCTGATCAGGATTGCGGCGTTGCCGGGCCGCGTGATGGTGGCGAAGCGCGGGTTGGTCTCGATCCGGTCGATGCCGAAGGTCACGGGTGAGAGCGGCTGGAACGACATCTCCAGGTCGCCGAGCACGATCTCCACGAGGCGGCGCACCAGGGTCATCTCGATGGCGGTGAACGGGCGCCCGTCGAGGCGGCTCGACGAGCCGCCGCGCTTGCCACCGAGCAGCAGGTCGAAGGTCGCGTAGGCAAGGTTCGAATCGACCGTGACGAGGCCGGAATTCTCCCATTGCTCGGCCCGGAACACGCCCAGAAGCGTCGGCAGCGGGATCGCGTTGAGATAGTCGCCGAAGCGCACCGAGGTGATGTTGTCGAGGGTCACCTCGACGTTGTCCTGGAACAGGTTGCGCAGGGAGGTCGACAGCAACCGGATCATCCGGTCGAAGACGATCTCCAGCATCGGCAGGCGTTCGTACTGGACGACGCCCGAATCGACGATGGCCTGCACGCCCCCGGCCCCAGAGGCCGAGAGTTCGCGCATGGAGAAGCCGAGGACGCCGTCGATCTCGTCCTGGTTCAGCACCCGGTCGTTGCCGGCGAGTTCGGGGAGGTTGTCGCTCTCCCCGTCCTCGATCATCGTCGCCCATTCGGCGGCGACGTCGCCCGCGTTGCGCGTGGTGCCCTGCTCGGCGAGCGCCGCGCCCCATTCCTCGGCGAGCGACGTGTCACCGCCCTCGGCGCCCTGCTCCAAAAGGGCTGCCGACCAGTCGTCCTCGGGAAGTTCGTCCTCGGGTTCCATCAGGCTTGCTCGATCAGGGCCCGGCGCGGCGCGGCTTTCGAAGGAACGGACGCGGGTGCAGGCCCGCTCATTGGACGATCACGTCCTTGAAGAGCACCGCGTCGACCTTAGCGGGATACAGAGCGATGTTGACCCGCCGCAGCAGCTCTTCGCGCAGCCGGAACAGGCCTACCGAGTTGGTGATGTCGCTGGCGCGCAGCTCGCGCATGTAGACCTGCAGCGCATCCTCCACCCGCGGCATCAGCGGCTTCACTTCCTCCTCGACCTTCGCGTCCTTCAGCTCCAGGGCGATGCGGACCTTTGCAAACCGGGCCTTGTCCTGCGGCGATTCCGGACTGAGATTGAGAAGCATCTCTCGCACATCGACGAAGACCACAGGCTTCTTGGTGTCCGGGCCGACAGCCTTGCTGTCGCCGCCGTGACCGCCACCATGGCCACCGCCCTGCGCGGCCTCCTTACCGTCGCCGTGGCCCATCATCATGTACGCGCCCGCGCCGCCGCCCCCGATCAAGACCAGAACCGCGACGGCCACCATGATCATGAGCTTCTTCTTGCTCTTCGGGGTGCCGTCTGCGGCCTCGCCTTCCTCGGCGGAGGCCTTCTTGGGCTTCTTGGCCATGGAATAATGCTCTCTCGCAGGAGACTGCGCGCCAGGTACACCTGGATATCGGAGCATCACGGTTAACGTGCCGTTAAGCAGGCAATTCCTGCCGGGCCAGGTTTGCCGCGGCGCAGCCTCGGCGCAGGCGCTGACGGCGGCTCATCGCAGTTAAGCCATTGTAAAACCCCGATAATCCCAGACGGCGGGCTTTGGCACAGCGGATGCTGAATGGATCGTTGCCGCCTCCGCGGCCCGCGAGTCCCAGAGTCCACGATGCAGAATGCCCTCTTCGTCGGCGTGTCGAGCCAGATGGCGCTCCAGCGCGAGCTGGACGTGATCGCGAACAACATGGCGAACGTCTCGACCACCGGGTTCAAGGCTCGCAACACCCGCTTTCAGGAATACCTGATGCCGGTCGCCAGCGCGGATTCGTTCGCCCGGCCTGACCGGCGCCTCTCCTACGTGATCGACCAGGGCACCACCCTCGATCTCGGACAGGGTCCGATCGAGCAAACCGGCAATCCGCTCAACGTGGCGATCAAGGGCTCGGCGTTCATCGCTGTTCAGTCGCCGCAGGGCGAGCGCTACACCCGCAACGGCGCGCTCGAAATCGACGCGCAGGGCACGCTCGTCACCAGCGACGGCTACAAGGTCGTGGGCGAGGGCGGCCCGATCGCCATCAATCCGCAGGAGACCGGCCTCGCCATCGGGCCCGACGGAACCGTGTCGACCAATCTCGGCATCCGCGGGCGGATCAAGCTCGTCACCTTCCCCAACCCGCAGCGGCTGACCAATGAGGGGATGAACCTCTACGCCTCGCCGGAGCCCGCGCGCCCGGCCGGGATCGATGGGCGCCTGGAGCCCGAGTCGCTGGAGCGCTCCAACGTCCGCCCGGTGATTGAGATGACCCGGCTGATGGACGTGAACCGGTCCTACGCCATGGTGTCGAGCATGATCTCGCGCCTCGACGACCTGCGGGGCACGGCGATCCGCCGCCTCGCCGACGTCGCGTAAGGAGCTGGATCGATGCGCGCGCTCTACTCCGCCGCCACCGGCATGGCGGCCCAGGAACTCAACGTCCAGGTCATCTCCAACAACATCGCGAATTTGCGCACCACCGGCTACAAGCGCCAGCAGGTTCATTTCCAAGACCTGCTCTACCAGAACCTGCGCCGGGCCGGCGCCTCGACCTCGCAGCAGAACACCCAGCTCCCGGCGGGCCTCGCCCTCGGCTCGGGCGTGAAGACGACCTCGACGGCCCGCGTGATGTCACAGGGCACGCTCTCCTCCACCGAGAAGGATTACGATGTCGCGATCCGCGGCGAGGGCTTCTTCCGGGTGACGCTGCCGGACGGACGAACCGCCTATTCCCGAGACGGCTCCTTCGACCTCTCGGCCTCGGGCCAGCTCGTCACCCGCGACGGCTACCTGCTCGATCCGGCGATCACCGTGCCGCAGAACGCGACGTCGGTAACGATCAGTGCCACGGGCACCGTGCAGGCGACCATTCCTGGCCAGACAGCGCCGCAGGCGCTGGGCCAGTTCCAGCTGTCGCGCTTCGTCAACAAGGTCGGCCTCGAGTCGATCGGCGACAACCTGTTCGTCGAGACCGCGGCCTCCGGACAGGCGATCAGCGGCCTGCCGGGCGCCGACGGCTTCGGCAACCTCCAGCAGAGCTACCTGGAAGAGGCGAACGTGAACGCCGTCACGGAGATCTCCTCCCTGATCGCCGCGCAGCGCGCCTACGAGATGAACTCGAAGGTCGTCACCGCGGCCGACCAGATGCTCTCCACCACGACGCAGATGTTCCGCAGCTAACCGCGCGACCCGCACCCGCTTCAGGCCCCTGAACATGTATGCCGGCATGCATTCCGATCATCCCGATTTCGAGACCCTCGACCTGCCCCGCATAGGCGCGGCGAAGGGAACCGACATCAGTCCGATCGTCCGACGCGTCCCGCCGCGGGTGATGCCCCTCGGCTCCGCCGTCATCCTGCGCGCGGTGCTGGCCTTCCTCACCTTCGCGGTCCTCGGCGCCCTGGCGATCCCCGCCATGGCGCGGGCGGACGAGCTGAGGCTGCGCGGCGACGTCACCGCCCGCGGCGACGTCCTGACGCTGGCCGATCTGGTGGAGGGCGCACCGGAGCGCCTGGCCACGCGTCCGCTGTTCCGCTCGCCGGCGCTCGGAGCAACGGGGACGATCCAGACCCGCCGCATCCTCGACGCGGCGGCAGCCCTGGGGCTCAACGGCCTGGAGACCGGCGGAAGGATGCAGATCGCCGTGCAGCGCGCCGCCCGCCGCCTCGGGCCGCCGGAGATCGAAGCGGCACTCAAGCTTAGTCTCGAGACCGGCTACGGGCTCAACCCCCGCACCGTCGCGGTCCGCTTCGACGGGGACGGCCCGACCCTGCTGGCACCGATGGACCTCGAAGGTCAGGCCGCGGCCCTGGACCTGACCTACGATCCGCGGACGCGCCGCGTCGCGGGCCTGGTCAGTCTCGGCGAGCGGCAGGCCTCCCTGCGTGTCTCCGGCGTGGTCGTGGAGCTGCGCGAGGTAGCCGTGCTCACCCGGAACCTTAACCGCGGCGAGCCGGTGAAGGAAGGTGATGTCGCCCTGGAGCGGCGTCCGCGCGACGCCGTCGCCCCGGACGCACAGGGGAGCGCCACGACGATCCTCGGAGAGATCGCCCAGAACACGCTCTCGGCCGGCACCGTGCTGCGGGTCACCGACACCGCCCCGCCCGAACTGGTCGCGCGCGGCGAGAACGTGACCATCGTTTACGAGACGCCGAGCATCAGCCTGTCGATGCGCGGCCTTTCCAACGATTCCGGCCGCATGGGTGCCGTCGTCAACGTCGTCAACGTCGCCTCCAAGAAGATCCTGCAGGCCACCGTGATCGGCCCCGGCCGGGTCTCGGTAAGCCCCAGCCCCGCGGCTCAGCAGGCCGCCGGCGCCGCCCCCGTCCGGGCGACCGCCTCCCTGCGCTGACCGCCCGCCCTGCACGCGTCGAAGAGTGATCGCCCCGATGGCCCGTCGCATCGTCCTGAACCCGCTCGCCGCCGCTGTGATTGCCGGCGCGCTCGGTGCCTGCAACACTGCCGACCGCCTCTCGCAGATCGGCGCGACCCCGGCGCTGTCGGCGATCGAGGATCCGACCAGCCAGCCGGGCTACAAGCCGGTGCGGATGCCGATGCCGGACGTGCAGCCGGTCTCATATGCCCCGAACTCGCTCTGGCGCACCGGCTCGCGCGCCTTCTTCAAGGACCAGCGCGCCGCCCGGCTCGGCGACCTCCTGACCGTGAAGGTCAATGTCACCGATCAGGCGAATATCAGCAACGAGACCAAGCGCTCACGGGCCAACACCGAGAGCTTCGGCCTGCCGAACGCCCTCGGACTGGAGAACAACGCGGTGGGCAAATCCTTCGGCGTCGGCAGCACGGCGCTGCTCTCCGCCACCTCGGCGACCGCCAATGACGGGGCCGGCTCGGTCCAGCGCGCCGAGACAGTCACCACCAACGTCGCCGCGGTGGTCACCCAGGTCCTGCCCAACGGCAACCTCGTGGTCGAGGGCAAGCAGGAGATCCGGGTGAATTTCGAGGTCCGCGAGATGATCGTCGCCGGCGTGGTGCGGCCGGAGGACATCGAATCCGACAACACGATCGACTCGACCAAGATCGCCCAGGCCCGGATCGCCTATGGCGGCCGGGGCCAGATCACCGACGTTCAGCAGCCGCGCTACGGCCAGCAGCTCGTCGACATCCTGCTGCCGTTCTGAGGCATCTCAGCCCGGCTCCTCCGGCTCCGGCCCGCGGGTGGCATCCAGTCCGGCGCCGGCGCCGGGAGGCGGCCCGACCTTGACCGGCGCGCCGGTCCGGGCGGACTCGTAGATCGCCTCCATGAGAACCTGATCCTGCAGCCCCTCCTCACCGGGGGTGCGGGGCTGCAGATTCTCCTGGACGCACCGCGCGAAATGATCCAGCTCCAGGGCAAACTGGTTCCTGGGACTGAGGACTTTCTCGTCCCGGGCGGCGTTCTTGCCATCGCGGTGTCCGATGGTCAGGCGCTGGCCCTGGTAGGCGAAGGCGTTCTGGAGATCGATAGAGGCGGTCCCGGTGTGCAGGGTCAGGCTCCGCGCCTCGTAGACACCGTAGCTCGACAGGCACTGCGCGATCACGCCGGACGGGAAGTGCAGCGTGAAGCTCACCGTCTCCTCGACCTCGCGGTACTTGGGATCGTCCGGCGGCGAATGAATCTGGGCTTGGATCAGGATGGGCTCCTCGCCCAGGATCGCGCGGGTCGTGTTCAGGCAGTAGAGCCCGATATCCGGCAGAGAGCCGCCGCCCGCCAGCGCCTTCCGCAGGCGCCACTGCTCTGGCAATGCCGTAGTCTGGCCGTTGAAGGCCTGGATCAGCCGGGGCCGGCCGAACTCGCCCGAGCGGGCGAGCTTGATCACGGCCCGGTTGTGAGGCTCGTACTGGCACCGGTAGGCGATCATCAGCTTGACGCCGGCCTTCGCGCAGGCGGCGATCATCTCGCGGCACTCGTCCGAGGTCACCGCCATCGGCTTCTCGCAGAGGACCTGCTTGCCTACCGCCGCGGCCGCCACGACGTTGTCCCGGTGCACGCCGTTCGGCGTGACGATGTAGACTGCCTTGACGTTCGGATTGGCCTTCAGCCGATCCCATTCGTCATAGCCGTAGACGGAATCATCCGGCAGCCCGTATTGCCGGGCCACGAGCTTCGCCTTTTCGGGGGAACCCGACATCACCGCGGCGAGGCGGGCGCGCCTGGTCTCGCCGAAGGCTGGCAGGATTTCATCGAGGCTCAGGCGTCCGAGACCGACCACGCAGTAGCCGACCCGCTGGCCCGGCGGCTGCGGCGCCGGGCTGGGGGCGGGCGGCCTGTCCCCGGAGCCGCGCCAGTTCGGGAACATCACCCGACCACCCTGCACGGCGCCGGTATCAGCCGGAACGGACGGGGCCGGCGGGGCGGCCTGCGCGCCGCCGGCCATCGCGGCGCCGGCCAGGGCGCCCCCGGTCGCGAGAAGATTGCGTCGTGAGAGCCGGGTGTCGTCCGCCATGTGCCTCGCCGTATTGCCGGATCGAAGGGTCTGCGCCCGGGGCGCCGCCGCGTGGGCCGGAAACCGCCGAGAGCGGAACCACGCCCTCAGTGAACGCGGCCCGGGTCCGGGCTGTTTCCGTCAAGGAGCGCGGCGCGCAGACGCGCCACCTCTGCCTAACCGGCGATGAGCCGACGCGCGATCACCTCAGGCTCCGTGGCTGCGAGGGTGTCGGCAAAGCCTAGGCCGAGCGTCTCATCCGCCCGCCAAGTCAAAGGCGCGCCAGGTCTCGCCGCGGCGGGACCTGAACAGCTCGACGCAATCCGGCATGATGGCTCTGGCGGACACGCGGATCTGCGGCCAGTCCAGGGACACGTCGCGGATTGTGCAGCCGAGTTCCGGCAGAAGGGCTGCAACACGCAGCCAGCCGCCGAGGCACACTTGTCGTCGGGCAGTGCGGCGCCGGTCGACCACGATCGGTTGATCCGGATGGTTTCGGATGACGGGACAACCGCCATCCATTCCGGTTGGTACGCGGCCGACCGTTTTAACCGCGCGTTTCCCTTGACTCCGGGTTCATGCGGGCGGCGGCGGGTCCGGCGCCTCGACCTCGCCGTGCCGTTGCAGTTGCAGGGCGACGAACCAGCACAAGGACGCCCAGGCCGCGCCGATGCACCAGCCGGCCAGCACGTCGCTCGGCCAGTGCACGCCGAGATAGATGCGGCTGAGGCCGACCAGCAGCGTCACGCTGACGCCGAGGGCCAGGACCAGCGCCTTGGCGCGCCGGTTGCGTTCGACCCGGGCGATCAGGGTCGCAAGGGTCAGATAAGCGATGGCCGACATGGTCGCGTGGCCGCTGGGGAAGCTCGCCGTGAACACCTCCATGCCGTGGGGCACGAGGTCCGGCCGCGGCCGGTGATAGAAGAACTTCAGCACGGTCGAAACCAGTTCGCCGCTGCCCACCGCGACCAGGACGTAGAGGCCGATGCGCCGACGGCCAGACACGCAGAGATAGCTCGCCACCGCGCAGGTCAGGAACAGCACCGTGAAGACGCTGCCGAGCCCGGTGATGTCGCGCATCGATTCCTCGAGCCAGGGCGGCCCGATCGGGTCGGCGAGATCGGCAGGGTTACGCAGGGCGAGCAAGATCCGGCGGTCGAGGGCCGCCGTAGATCCCTCACCGACCTCATGGGCGAGGTAGAAGAACCCGTAGCCGAGTATGCTCAGGCAGAGCAGGGCGACGAGGGGGCCGACCTCGTTCAGGCGCAACCGCAGCCACACCGCCAGGGCGGGCTCGATCAGCCGGTTCTGCCGCAGGTTGCCCGGCGCCCTCATGACGCGAAACCTCGATATGCGACAAAAGCCATCAGGTGTTCTCTCCGAAGGGCAGGCAGGCCGCGGCATCCCAGGGACCGCCGCGATAGCGCCAGAGAAGCGTCGCCGGCGCGATAAACCGAAATGGCGCGAACCCCGCCGACAGGTCGGCGTGCAGCGCCCTGGCCTTGTCCGGGGATACCTTGTTCTGCACCGTGACGTGAGGACGCCAGCCCTGACCATCCTGGGCCGTGAGATGTGACGCGAATTTCTGCGCGAGAAGGGCCCGGAAGCGCACCAGCGCGTCGGATTCAAGCACATAGGCGACGCCTCGGCCGGTGAAGCGGAGGCCGGTCACGGCGACCTCCGGCGGCGGAACCGTGCGGGCGAGGGCGGTGATGGTTTCGATCACGCCCCGCTCCCGGTCGCCCGGGAGATGGTGGAACAGCGTCGCGTGGGCCGGGATGTGATTCAGGACTTCGGGGAAGTACCGGCGGCGCTCGCCATCGAACCGCGCGAAGGTCGGTTCGTCGAAGGCGAGCGTCAGGATCAGGGGGGCCGCGTCGATCATCGGGCCGAAATGGCGCCCGCGGGCGCTCAGGTCCAGTACAGGACTCGCGCTGCGGGCAGGTCGCGGGCGAGGCAGGCGGTGAGATGAGCGCGCATCGCCTGCATGAGCGGCTTTGGGAAGACGTGCTTCACCGAGCCGAACTTGGTGCGCTTCTCGACGCGCTCGGCCTCGTCGAGGGGCAGGTCCGAGCCGGGATACCAGCCGCGCAGGACCGCCTTTGAGCCGGGCGTGAAGCGGTGGGTGATGAGTTCGGCGGTAAGGTCGAGGTCGGGCACGCCGGCCAGCGCATCGGCGGCGGCGCGGATCAGCCCGGCATAGGCTGCCTCCCAGTCCGGGACCGGCAGGATCGGCGCGATGGTCAGGCCGACCGGATAGCCGGCTCGGGCCGCCTCGCCCAGGGCGGCGAGCCGCGCGTCGAGGGGATCGGTGCCGCCCTCGTAATGCGCGGCCGACCGCGGGTTGACCGAGAAGCGAATGCGCGTGCGCCGGTTGTGCGGCAGGTCGAGGAGCGGTCCGATCGCGGCAAACTTGGTGGTGAAGCGCAGCTGCACCGGCGCGTTCCAGGCACCGAAATGCCGGATCGCCGCCGAGAGCGAGCCGGTGAGGTGCTCGATGCCGAGGGGATCGGTGTAGCAGGACGCCTCGAAGGTGGTCCCCTCGTTCACCCGCTCAGCGGAGGCCGAGGTCACCGCGCCGCGCCCGGCATATTCCCCGAGGTTGCCCAGGATCGCCGCGAGATTGGCGTAGGCGCGGGTCAGCGGCGGCCCCTGGAGGGAGCCCGCCAGATAGCAATACTGGCAATGGGCCGGGCAGCCCTCGGCCAGGTCGAAGCGCCAGTCGGCCGAAGGCGGAATCGGCTGCAGCCGCAGCTTGGTCGGCGGCGCGACCGTCAGGGCGAGAGTCGCCTTGGCGGCCGCATAGGCCCGGCGGGGATCCGGTTCGCGCGGGCTCGGCAGCCGGTTGGAGGACAGGCGTTCCACGGGCAGGCCCAGCGCTTCGGCACGCGCCAGCATGGCCCGCCCATGAGCATGCTCCAGGGCGGCCGGCATCACCAACACCCGGCGCGGGTGCCAAAGGCGAGTCGGGCGGACGGGCTCCGGGTGATGATGGATCTGGACGGCCGGGGCAGGCGAGGGCGGCATGCCTGACGAACGCGTGGTGAGTGGCGCCGGGTCCGGCCTAGTCGGCCGGTCGCGGTGCGGCTAAAGCACCGACATGTCTGCAGGCAGGGAGAGCGTCCATGTCGGTCGCGATGGCTGGTTATTCCTCGTCGGGGGGACCAACCGGGTCATGGACCGGTATCGCGGCGGTCTGCGGCACTGGCTGCTACTGCGCGGCTGGACGCGGCTGATCAAGAACCGCGCGCGGAGAGCCGAGGGCCTCGGCATCCGCTGCCTCCACGTGATCGTACCGGAGAAGCTGTCGGTCTACGACGACAAGACCGACGGCCTACGCTACGCGCCGGGCAAGGCCTCGACCCGGCGTCTGGCCCGGAGCCTCGCCCGGCATCCGGCCTATCTCGATCTCCTCGCCCCGCTCCGCGCCGCCCGCAACGGCCCGGCGCCGCTCTATCTTCGTACCGACACCCACTGGACGGCGCAGGGCTGCCTGCTGGCCTATCGCGAGATCATGCGGGCGCTCGGGGCGATCCCGCCCGCCGATATCGGCGCGCGTCCGGGCATCGTCTCAGACCAGATCATGGATCTCGGCGAGAAGCTGCCCGAGCGGCCGCGGGAGCGCCTGGAGCGGTTCATGCTGCTGCGCGATGCGACGCGGGTCGAGACCGGGCCGCTGCTTGCCGCCTACGAGGCAGAAGGGCGCGATCGCGAGGTGCATGTCGGCGCGCATGTCGTCTACCGGAACCCGTCACCGGCAGCCGATCCGCGCCGCCTCGTCCTGTTCGGTGATTCCTGCTCCCATTTCGACCCGTTCCTGCTGACCGGGCTGCTCGCCGAGAGCTTCAGCGAGGTTCACTTCGTCTGGTCGTCGAATCTCGACTGGGCCTATATCGAGCGCGTGCGCGCCGACATCCTGCTGTTCGAGCTGGCCGAGCGCTTCCTCGCCAAACTCCCGAAGGACGATTTCGACGTGGCCGTCGCCGGCCAGCGCGGGACCGGCGGCCGCCTCGCAAAGCTCCGGGCCGGCGGCCTCGGCGCCGTTGGTCGCGGAGCGGTGCCTCAGTAGATCGCTGGGTCCAGGCGGGCGAAATCGGTGACGCTGGCCGCCTGATACTTGGCGAAGGATTCCGGCGCGCAGGCGATGCCGATCATCAGGACGAGGAGCGTCGCGAGGCACGCGAGCGTCGCCGTGACCACGTCGGCATGGCGCCGCAGGGCATGGATCACCAGGCACCCGAACGTGAACAGGGCCGCCTCGGCGACGGGCACCAGCGCGAACGACATTACTTCACCTCCATCGATCTCCCACCGGATCGGGCAGCTGCGGCACGCGCACGGCGATCGGTGGATGCCGCCAGAGATGGCGAAGTTTGCCGCACTGCAACAGACAGGTCAGCGCAAACCAGCCTTGCGCGGAATTCGCGGTCAGGCGGGAACCGGTATGGGGCCGCGCATCCGGTGATCCTCAGGGCGTGGCCTGTGCGTCTTCACACGCGCGAGGCGAGGCCCATCTCCGTCGGATCGCTCATGGAACCGGAGACGACAATGGGCCTCCTCGTGGACGGGATCTGGCGCGACCAGTGGTACGACACTGCCGCGACAGGCGGCCGCTTCGAGCGCAAGGCTTCGGCCTTCCGCAACTGGGTCACCGCCGACGGATCACCCGGTCCCTCTGGCGAGGGCGGCTTCCTGGCCGAGGCGGGGCGCTACCATCTCTACGTATCCCTGGCCTGCCCCTGGGCGCATCGCACCCTGATCGGACGCGCCCTGAAGGGGCTGCAGAATTCGATCTCCGTCTCGGTGGTCGATCCGCATATGGGCGCGGAGGGCTGGGTCTTCCGTGACACGCCAGGTGCGACGCCCGATCCGATCCACGGCGCACGGCGCCTCTACGAGGTCTACGTGGCGGCGGATCCCGCCTACAGCGGTCGCGTCACCGTGCCGTTGCTCTGGGACCGGCAGCGCGCCACCATCGTATCGAACGAATCCGCCGAAATCCTGCGGATGCTGAACGACGCCTTCGGGGGCGCGGGACCCGACCTCTACCCGCCGGACCTGCGTGCCGAGATCGAAACTGTAAATGCCCGGGTCTACGATCGGGTGAACAACGGCGTCTACAAGGCGGGCTTCGCGACGACGCAGGAGGCCTACGCCGACGCCTTCGAGGCCCTGTTTGCGGAACTCGACGCGCTGGAGGCGCAGCTTGATCGCAGCCGCTATCTGTGCGGAGAGCGTCTGACCGAGGCCGATATCCGGCTGTTCACCACGCTGGTGCGGTTCGATGCGGTCTATGTCGGGCACTTCAAGTGCAACAAGCGCCGGATCGCCGACTATCCGAACCTCTCGAACTACCTGCGTGATCTCTACGCGCTACCCGGTGTCGCACCGACCGTCGATCTGACACACATCAAGCGGCATTATTACGAGAGTCACTCGACCATCAATCCGACCGGGATCGTGCCCATCGGACCGGATCTGAACTTCGCCGCCCCGCACGATCGCGCCCTGAGGTTTTCGGCGTAGCGCGGTTGTCGCGGATCTGGATTCTCCGCATCTCAGCGCGCGCTGCGCCCTGACAGACGGAGAGGGTTCGGTCAGCATGTTGCTGACCCATCTGCGGCCCGACTATGTGTCGTCGCCCTCGACTGCGGACGCGTCGCGCCTAGTTCGGCTCTCAACCGGAGGATGCCCGACACGCCATGACCAACAGCCTGCGCCTCGCGCTGCTCTGCGCCCTCGTCAGCCTGCCCTCCGGAGCGCACGCCCAGGCGGCCCTGCGGCTGGAAGGGTCCTGCGAGAAGCTCGTGATCGCCACGCAGGATCTGAGCAGCTCCTGCAGCAACGTCCTCACGAATGCGGTGAGCCGCAACCGCACAAGCTTCGACTTCACCACGACGGGCGGCCAGACCCTTAGCTTCAGTGGAAACGGCGCCCAGCAGGAAGCCACCGAGGAGACCGATCCGCTGCAGCCGATCAACGTCGTCACGACAGGTAACGACGGCGGCCCGATCCTCGCGATCGGAGCCTGCCGCTTCTCCACCCCCGAACCCGGCCGCACCGCGATTACCTGCGAGGCCAACGCGGCCGACGGGCGTCCCTTCGCGGGCACGTTCGTGACCGCCGCCAAAGCGGCGACCGGTGCCCCGAGTACCGCGCCGACCCGTTGAGGCCACCAGCCTTTGGACTGGTCAGATCGAAGCGGAAGCCCCATTTAAGGGGCTCCACGAAAAAGGTTCCGAAGCCAGACCGATGCTCAACGACACCCTCGCTGCGGGCGGTGCCCCGGCCGGCGACACCGGCCCCCTCATCAAGGACACGACCACCGCGAGCTTCCGTCAGGATGTTATCGCCGAGTCGATGCACCGGCCGGTTCTGGTCGATTTCTGGGCGCCCTGGTGCGGCCCGTGCAAGCAGCTCACGCCGGTTCTGGAGAAAGTGGTCCGGGAGGCGGCGGGCGCGGTCGTCTTGGCGAAGATGAACATCGACGAGCATCCCTCGATCGCGGGTCAGCTCGGCATCCAGTCAATCCCGGCGGTTATCGTCTTCCAGAAGGGACAGCCGGTCGACGGCTTCATGGGCGCGGTTCCTGAGAGCCAGATCAAGGAGTTGATCGGGCGTGTGGCCGGCCCTCAGCAGGATCCGCTCGAGGCGGCCCTCGCCGATGCCGCCGCCCTGATCGAGGAAGGTGACCTTGCCGGCGCCGCCGAGATCTATGCGGCGGTCCTGGAGCAGCAGCCCGACAACGTCACGGCGCTGGCTGGCCTCGCCAAGATGCAGCTCGACGCGGGCGAGATCGAGAACGCCAAACGCGTCCTGGCGATGGTTCCGGAGGCAAAGGCCGGCGACCCGGCCCTCGTCGGTATTCGCGCCGCCCTCGAACTCGCCGAGCAGGCCGCCGCGCTAGGCGATCTTGTCGGCTTGCAGAGGGAGGTCGAGGCCAATCCGGATGCCCATCAGGCCCGGTTCGACCTCGCGCTGGGGCTCGCGGCAAAAGGCGAACGCGGCCAGGCCGTCGATCACCTGATCGAGTTGCGCAAGCGCGACAAGGACTGGAACGAGGACGGGGCGCGCAAGCAGCTGCTGCAGTTCTTCGAGGCCTGGGGTGTGATGGATCCCGACACGATCCGCGGGCGGCGCAAGCTCTCTGCGCTTCTGTTCTCGTGAGGCGCCGGCTCACCAATCGGCCCCCCCGGGAGGCGCCATGAGCACCCATGCGAGCTACAAGGGACCTGCGGATTGCCCCGCCGTCATCCCAGTCTTCCCGCTGTCAGGCGCGCTGCTGCTGCCGCGGGGGCAGATGCCGCTGAACATCTTCGAGCCGCGCTACCTCGCCATGGTCGACGATGCCATGCGCACGGACCGGATCATCGGGATGATCCAGCCCGATCCCGAGGGTTCGAGCGGGGCGAACCCGAAGCTCTACCGCGTCGGCTGCGCGGGTCGCGTGACCCAGTATGCCGAGACCGGCGACGGCCGGTACCTGATCTCCCTCACGGGAATCACCCGGTTCCGGGTCGAGAGCGAGCTGGCCTCGGTCGGCCCCTATCGTCGCTGCCATGTCTCCTACGATGAGTTCGCGGTGGACTTCGAGCCGCGGGCGGGCGAGGAGCAAGTCGACCGTGACGGCGTCCTTAAGGCGCTGCGCGATTTCGTGGAGTCGAACGACCTCAAGGTGGACTGGGCCGGGATCGACGAGGCGCCCGACGAGGCGCTGGTCAACGCCCTGTGCATGATGAGCCCGTTCGGCGTGCGCGAGAAGCAGGCGATGCTAGAGGCTCCCGACCTGAAGACGCGGGCCGAGATCCTGATCGCGGTCACGCAGATGGAACTGGTTCGCGGCTCGGGTCCCGAGTCGCCGATGCAATAGGTTGCGCAATCGATGTCCAACGACCTCACCCCCACCGTCGAGGCGACCCGCGTCGATCCGAAGCTCTTGGAGATACTGGTTTGCCCGCTGACCAAGGGCACCCTGGAATACGACTCGGCTCGGCAGGAGCTGATCAGCCGCTCGGCGAAGCTCGCCTACCCGATCCGTGACGGAATCCCGATCATGCTTCCGGAGGAAGCTCGTCAGCTGACGGATTGAGAGCAACCCCGTCGCTTCGCTAGCTCCCATCATCGCGAGCGAAGTGGCTCTGGGCCTCGCGTGCCGTTTGGGCGTGGCATGCTGGATCGCTTCGCTCCGCCATGAACGGAGGCGGGGCTCGGAACGCTAGGGATCAACCCCACGACTGCGCTTCCGAGAACGCATTGCAGCCCGGGAACTTGGCCTCGAGACCTGCGCCTCGTTCCGGTCCCTCAGCGACAAGGGGCAGCACTGGATCCCGGCCGGCAGATCGGGAACAGCATCGCCGACATCAAGCTTGACTATTCCTGAAGCGATCGCCGCCCGTAACCTGTCTTGAACGGGAGCGGTGCGGTCATACTCTTGCCGCTTCTATCGTTCAGCGTCGAGTCATCCCCGACCGATGATTCTGACCGCACACGCCGTCCTGCGCGGCGACCGATTCGCTGAAAGATTGCCCCGAATGATCAAGCTGACCTCGGCTGCGGCCCTCGCCGCCGGCCTATCTCTTCCGATGTGCGTGCCCGCCCACGCGGCGCCGAGCGCGCATAACGGGCGCTGGTCGGTAGAGCTGGTGACGGAAAGCGGCCTGTGCAGTGCCCGCTATTCCTACGCGCTCACGATCCGGGAGGGTCAGGTTCAGCTCACCTCGGCCGCCGCAGGGGCTCGGGTCAACGGCCATGTCGGAGCCGACGGCAGCGTCGGGCTCATCGTCAGCAACGGAACGGCGAGCGGCACCGGGACCGGGCGGCTCCAGGCCGGCAGCGGCGCCGGCACTTGGAAGGTTTCGTCCCTCTGCTCCGGGCACTGGACCGCGCGGCGCAGCGACACCCGTACCGCGCAGGCCGATTGAAGCTCCTCAGGCCGCCGCAGCGAGCCAAGTGCGCGCCTCGTCGATGCGGGCGCGCTCGAACACCTTGATCTGGGTCGGCGAAACGAAGTTGAAGGTCTCGGCCAGCGCCTTCAGCCAGGGGGCGTCCGTCACCAGGGCGACATGGCTGACGCTCTTCATCATCGAGAAGCCGAAGCGCGGGTCCTTGAAGAAGGCCGCCGGCTCCATGCCCTCGAAGGCGCGGATATCCTCGAGCAGCTTGATCTTGCCGCCCTTGTCGAGGTCTGCCTTCATCGCGGTCATCGCCGCGCTCATCTCCTCGTCGGTGATCTTGCCGTCGACCACGATCTCGGCAACGTTCGAATCCGGCGTCTTGGTGTAGGTCAGCACTGATCGCTCCTTCGGGAACCGCATCCGTCCCGTGGCCGGAAACCGGCCAGGGTCCGCCGCCCGTGACCTGAGCCATACCCGATCCCGTCGCGATGCGGTATGGCTTCGAACCCTGGCTCGGGCGTACTTTCCGACGGTGAACCGGCGTCCACGTTGCCGGGAAGTCTGCGAAGTGTCCTACAAAAAGCTCTGCGGGTCGACATCGATGGCGACCCGGACGTTGCCGCGCACCTTCGGGCCCCGGGCGATCCAAGCGCGCAGATAGGCTTGGAGGTCGACATTGCGCTCGGTCTTCACGAGGAGGCGGAAGCGGTAGCGGCCACGCACCAGGGCCAGCGGCGCCTCGGCAGGCCCCAGCACCATCACGCCCTCCGGGGGCTCGGCGGCGCGGGCGAGGGCCTGCCCGTGTGCCTCTGCAACCTCGCGCTCGCTCGCCGAGACGATCAGGGCCGCGAGTCGCCCGAAGGGCGGGAGTCCAGCCGCCTCCCGGGCCTGGATCTCCTCAGCGTAGAAGCGTTCAGCATCGCCCGAGAGCAGGGCCGCGATCACCGGATGGTCCGGCTGGTAGGTCTGGACGAGGGCGCGCCCGGGCTTCTCGCCGCGGCCAGCCCGGCCGGTCACCTGCTGGAGCAGCTGAAAGGTGCGCTCCGCCGCCCGGGGATCGCCCGAAGTCAGGCCGATATCGGCGTCGAGGACGCCCACCAGGGTCAGGAACGGGAAATTGTGGCCCTTGGCCACGAGCTGCGTGCCGATCACGACGTCGCAGGCGCCGGCCGCCACCGCTTCGAGTTCCTGCCGCAGACGCTCCGCGCCACCGGGGAAGTCGCTCGACAGGACCACGATACGACGGTCCGGGAACAGCTCGGCGGCCTCCTCGGCGATGCGCTCGACGCCGGGCCCGCAGGCGGTGAGATTGTCGAAGGTACCGCACTCGGTGCAGGCTTCCGGCCTGCGCTCCGCGTAGCCACATTGGTGGCAGACCAGCGCCCGTCGGAACCGGTGCTCCACGAGCCAGGTCGAGCAGTTCTTGCACTGGTAGCGGTGGCCGCAGGCGCGGCAGAGGGTCAGTGGCGCGTAGCCCCGGCGGTTGAGGAAGAGCAGCGCCTGCTCGCCGCGCTCCAGGGTACTCTTCACGGCGTTGACCAGCGGCGGGCTCAGGAAGCGACCGCGCTCGGGCTGGTCGAGGCGCATGTCGATCGCTGCGATGTCGGGCAGGGCCCGCCCGCCGAAGCGCTCTGGGAGCAGGACGTGCCGGTAGCGCCCCCGCGCGGCATTGACGCGGGTCTCGATGGCGGGCGTGGCCGAGGTCAGCACGACCGGGCAGGCCTCCAGGCGCCCGCGCACCACCGCCATGTCGCGGGCGTGGTAGTGAACGCCGTCCTCCTGCTTGTAGGCGGTCTCGTGCTCCTCATCGACCACGATCAGGCCGAGCCGCGCGAAGGGGAGGAACAGGGCGGAGCGCGCGCCGACCACGACCAGGGCCTCGCCCTCGGCCACCGCCGCTCGCAGGCGCTCGCGCCGCTTGCCGCCAATCCCGGAATGCCACGCGGCCGGCCTGACTCCGAACCGAGCCGCGAACCGGTCGAGGAACTGCGCCGTCAGGGCGATCTCGGGCATCAGGATCAGCGCCTGACGCTCGGCGCGGATGCAGGCCGCCACCGCCTCGAAATAGACCTCGGTCTTGCCCGAGCCGGTGACGCCCTCCAGCAGAACCGGCCTGAGATCGGCTTCCTGTTCCTGCGATCCGTCCCACGGGAAGGGGGCTACCAGGGCCGCCACCGCCTCGGCCTGGGCGGGCGAGAGCGGCGCCCGCGGGAAGTCCGGGTCGGGCCGCGGCGCGACCGGCTGGGGCGCCACCGCCACGGTCTCCAGGGCGCCGTCGTCGATGAGCCCATCAACCACCGAGAGCGAGACGCCGGCCTCCTTGGCGAGTGCGCTCTTGCCGCGCAGCGCGCCGTCGGCGGCGACCGTCAGGACCTTCGTGCGGGCCGGGGTCGGCCGGGCCGGGGGCTTGTCGGTGACGCGCACGGCGACCCGGGCGGTCTCGCCGGCCGCCGCCTCGTCGGGAAGGCGCAAGACCATAGCCAGCGCTGAGCCCTTCGGCGCCAATGTGTAGCGGGCGATCCAGTCGACGAGGCTGCGCAGAGGCTCGGAGAGCGGCGGGTAGGGCAGCCGGCCGGTCACGGGCCGCAGGTTGGAGCCGCCGGCGGTCTCGGTCACGCCCCAGACGACCCCGACGATCTCGCGCGGGCCGAGGGGCACCTGGACCACATCGCCGGCGGCGAGGTCGAGCCCGGCCGGCGCCACGTAGCTGTACGGCGTATCGAGGGCGAGCGGGATCAGGATCTCGGCGACGAGGGGCATGCGGGGCTTTTCGGGCGGGTCCGTTCCGGGTCCGTACCATAGGCGCGGGAAAAGAACCCGCCGCTTCAGCGCTCCCGCAGCCCCGGCACCAGCGGCAGGGCCGCGAGGCTCAGGGCGGCCATCGCCCAGAAGGCGGAAGCCCCGAAGGACCCGTATAGCGTCCCGGACGCCAGGGTCGCGGCCACGCCGGACAGGCCGAGGCCGAGGGTCCCGTAGAGAGCCAGAGCGGTCGCCCGGAGATCAGCGGGCGCGGTCTCTTCGATCAGCTCCAGGCAGGCGAGGTGCAGGAGAGCGAAGCTCAGCCCGTGGAGGGCCTCGACGGCGGCGAGCCACGGGAGCGCCGTCGTGGAGCCTAGCACCGCCCAGCGAACCGCCCCCGCACAGGCCGCCACCCCGATGCCGGCCGCGGGGCCGATACGCCGCAGCAGCGGCGGGCCGACCAGCAGGAACACCAGAACCTCGGCGGCCACCGAAACCGACCAGAGCAGGCCGGCCATGCCCGCCGCGATCCCGGCCGAGCGCCACAGGATCATGGCGAAGCCGTCGTGCATTGCGTGCGCGCCGATCACCAGCGCGGCGGCCAGGACCGTGCGGCGGAAGCGCGGCAGCGCGATCAGGGTGGCGAAGCCGTGCCACGGTGCCTCGGCCCGGACCGCTCCGCCTGAGGCGGCGGGCAGCGCCAGAGCCGCGACGCCGGCGGCGAGAAACAGGCTGCCGCTCGCGACCAGGGCGGCGGCGAGGCCGAAGAGGCCGATCAGCCAGCCTGTAGCGGCAGTGCCGAGGATGAAAGCGGCCGAGCCCGCGCCGCGGACCCAGCCGTACTGGAATGCCGCACCGCCCCGTGCGGCTGCCAAGGCCAGCGCGTCGGCGAGCGGCGCCGGCGCCGCAGTTCCGGCCGCGTAGAGGAGGGCCGGCCCGATCAGTTGGGCCAGCCCTTCCCCGGGCAGATGCGCCAGGGCGCTTAGCCCTGCCACTGCGAGGCTCGCGGCCAGGACGGAGCGGCCGGCCCGATGGCGGTCGGCGAAGGCGCCGGCCAGGGGTCCGACCCCGAGGCGCAGAACACCCGCCGCGGCGAGCAGAACGCCGATCTCGCCCGGCGTCAGACCGCGCGCGGCCAGGAATCCCGGCAGGATCGGCGACAGGCCGCCATAGGCGCCGTAGAGCGCGGCGTACAGGACGAGGAACCGGGCGAGCGCGCTCTGCTGTCCCGCGTTGCGCACCCCTGTCCGCATCAGGGTGTTGGGGCCATAAACGTCATCGCCCCGTCAATCCGAGTCGCCGAAGGCGAACCTGTCATGATGGGAACGGTGTTCCCTGTGAGGATGATCCTGCCCCGGGGCGAAACATCCGTTCCAAACGCGACAGGCTCCCAGCCGCATGAATGGAACGTAGCACCACAGGTCGGGTCCGCGTCAGGGGCTCAGCGGATTGCGCTCAGCACGGGCGCCGGACGGCGTAGCGATAGCGCCGGCCCTGGGAATCGAGCAGTTCGCTGTCGGGGCTTTCCTGCCAGACGACCTCGTCCTCGGGACCGGTCGCGTCGGTCAAGGTCGCGCCGCGGACGATATCGAGGTTGAGGCCGAACCCGTAATTGGTGGCGGTCGCGTCAGTGATCGCGGCCGTGATGTCGGCCTCGTCGGGCAAGCAGGCGAACAGGACGCCGTCGGCGATGGCGAGGGTATAGGTTTGCACGGATGGGCTCCAAGGGGCTCGCAGAGCGTGGACCGGCACGGGAGCGCCCGAACCTAGGCATCGCGAGCCGGATGTGAACCCTTCCTCACGAATTGCTGCATTGCACCATTTCGTGAGGACAAGCCCCGCACAAGCCCCACGCGCAGGGCCTCAGTGACCCAAATGCCCGTCGAAGAACCGTGCCATCTCTCCGAATACCTCCCTGGTCTCGGGTGCGTCCGGCGTGAGCAGATACCGGGCGTGGGAGATGCCCTCGAACACCCGGAGCGGCGCGTCGATCCCTGCAGCGCGCAGCTTACGGTGTGTGCGCACCGTGTTGGACAGGAACAGGTCGCGGGTGCCGGTGATCAGGATTGTGGGCGGCAGGCTGGTGTAGTCGCCGTCGATCAGCGAGAGCTGCGGGTCCTTCAGGTCCCGACCGGCAGCGTAGAGCTTGGCGGCCGGCGTGAGGTAGCCGGAATAGCTGAGAGAACGTTGTCCAGCCATTCGTTGGTCCGGTAGCCGTCGCCCGTCTCAGTCATGTCGGACCAGGGCGTGCCGAGGCCAATGGGCGCCTGCAAAGCCAGCCCCCGGCCTTCGCCCGGAGCATCTGGGACAGGGTCATGCCGCCACCCGTACAAGTGCCGAACCGCCACGTTCTGGGGCTTCTGCCTAGTCTTCATGGCCCGCCACACCGCGGTCGCGTCGTCAATGGCAGCCGGGTAGGGGGCATCCGGCGGCATGCGGTAATCGAACACGATCAGCTGTAGCCGCCGAGTCCGGCCGTCACGATAGCCTCCAGGGTGCCGGATTCGCCGGGATTGTAGACGTAGCCGCCCCCTCGGATGTGCAGGAGCGACCGGTTGCGGTTGGCCTCCGGCATCTGTCGCGGCTGAATCACGTTAGACTTCACGCCGCCGATCACCGCCGCCTCGCTGGTGAAGCCGAACTTCTCACGCAGGGCGGGGAGGTGGCGCCCCCCGCGGCGGCCAGCCGGTCGACCAGCGCCTTCCAAGCCGCGGCGTCCGGCGGGTTCGCGCTCCAGGCCGGCACACGGTAGGGCGCCGCCACCGCCGAGCGGAATTCCGGGCTGGTCGTGCCGGGCACCGGAACGACCTTGGCCGGCAGCGTCCGCGGCCTCGGGGGCGTTGGCCGCCTGCATCTCGGCGTCCAACTGCGCGAAGCGGGGCACGGCCCTCTCCGCGGGCCGGCCTGCCCGAAGGCGGCCTGGGTGCCGCAGGCGATCATCAGCAGAGCGGACAGGCTCAGGCGCATCTCGGCTCCTCCTGCGGAAGCCCATTCCGCGCCTCGTCTCGGCGGGTGCCGGCTGCACTCGTCCGAAACCTATTGGACCCGGCGGGCCGCGACAGCGGGCCAGGTTACGATCGCGGCCGCGCCTTCACGGGCCGTGCCGCGGGAGCGCGGCCGGCGTCCCCGGCTCGACCACCAGGGTCGCCGGCACGCTGCCATCGCCGGCGAGCGCCTCGGCGATCGCCTCCGGCGCGATCGGATCCTCCGCCGCGTCGGCGACGCCCGCGGGTTCCGGCGTGATCCGGGCGGTCTCCCGGCGCGGTCCGGTTTCGGCCGCGGCGGCATGCTCCTCGGCGACGCCGGCCACTGCATCCGGGGCGATCAGCCCGATGGCGGCCGCGTGCTCGGCCATGGCGACGCTGTCGGCGGCGAGCACGAGGCTCGATCCGGCCCGGGCCACGGCACCGGCGAGGCGGACGATCTCCTCGACCCGGGCGGAGCCGCGGGACACGTTGCGGATATAGACAGCCAGCACCCGCCCGGGATTCTCCTCGACGATCTGCGCGTAGACTTCTGGGTCATGCTGGCCGCTATCGCCGATCAGCACGAAGGGCAGGTCGCGATAGAGGGCGAGCATGTGCTTGATCAGCGCCTGCTTGTGGTCGGTGGCCCGCCGCGGCAGCGGATGGGTCCAGGACAGGCCCCATTCCCGCAGGAACAGCACCGGCCCCGCCGGGATGCCGTGGCGCTGGAAGAATTCCGATAGCATCTCGTAGAGACCCCAGGGGGCGCGGGAGACGTAGAGCATCGGGTTGCCCTCGTCGCCGCCGGCGCCCGCATGGAGGGCGCGATACAGGGCCGCGACGCCCGGGAAGGCGACACGGCTCTCGGCATCCTCCACGAACAGGCGCCAGAGCATCTTCAGCTTGTTGGCGACGCCGGTGCGCATGACGGTGTCGTCGATGTCGCTGACCACGACGCAGCGGCAGCGATCGGGCGGGATGAACACCGCGCCCTCGGCGGGGATCGGCGGTTCGGCGTCGAGGAGGAGATCGACCGCGTGCCAGTCGCCGGACTCGGCCGGGGGGGTGCGCGGATGCAGGTGCACGCGGAAATAGCCGTCCTGATCTGTCTCGACCCGGACGGCGTCGTCGCCAAACCGGGCAGTCACGGCCGCTCCGGCGACTGTCCGCCGGGCGATGCGGCGGCGTAGGTCGCGCCACTGCGCCCGTAGGGATTCGGGATCCTCGCCAGGGATCCCCGGCGATTGCCGGAAGACCCGGCCGATCAGGAACAGCTCGTCCCGGGACCCGTAGCCTCGATAGGGCTCGACCACGAGTCCGCCCCGGCCCTTGCCGCCATGCCCCTGCGCGCGACGGACCGGCCGGGTGAGGACCCGCAGCGCCTTGATGGCGCCCCTCCGCACGCGCAAGGTCATGGGATCAGACGCCGCTCGGACGCTCAGGCCTGCGGCAGCTCAGGGCTCAGTCCCATCGCATCGAGGCCTTCCTCCAAGAGATCCCCGGCATCGGGGCTGCCAAGCAGCTCCCGCACTGCGCCCTCGCCGGCAGCCTCCCGCTCGCGGGCGAAACGTACCGCCTCGCTCCATTCCTCCGGCTCCATGTCGCCGCGCCCGACATAGAGGAGGGCGAGCAGCTCGGCCCGGGAATCGTCGTCGAGGCCAGCAATGACGCTGCGGACCTCGGATTCGGTGGCATCGTCGGTGCCGGAGATCAGGACATCGGTGGCACCGTCGTCGATCGGGTTCGAGCCCGAATCCGGGTCGGTGTTACCCTCCTTCACCTCGATGGCGCGCAGCCGCATGACGATGTCGGTGACGGTTTCGACGGCGATATCCATACGCTGATCTCCGGACGCTGACAGGGTCGGGCAAGCGGGGCCCTCAAGCCGCGACAACGGACGAGCGGGCGCCGGGTTCGCCTCTTCCCCTTCGAAGCCCGCTTGCGTGGTCCGCGCCACTTCCCGCCTGAACGACCCTGGGATAGAGGCTGCGAGACTAATTCGATCACCGGATCAACCTCGGCGATAGACGTGATTTCTATAAAGATTTTCAAGACGTCCCTCTCCGATACCATCATCTCGTGTGCACGCGACGTAAAGTCCCGGTGTTCGGCCGGGCGGCGACGGCACGTCCTGGCCCTCGCGGGGCTCTGCGCGCTGTCCGGTTCCACGCTGCTCGGGCCAGTGTCCGCCAAAGCCCGATCTGCGAGCTACGAGGGCAGCGCGCCGAGCTGCTTCCTGACCGGCGGCGGCGCCCTCGAGATCTGCCGCGAAGGTTCGGAGGCCGAGGGCGTCCTGATCGCGCCGGCCCCCTGCGCCTTCGTGCGCGGCGTGCAGATCCTGCGGCTTGCCCGCTCCGAGTCACCCGGTCCGCTCCAGGCCGTGTTCCAGGGCCAGACCCCCGTGGCCTCGCGGCGGGACGAGCCCTGTCCGGAGCGGCGCGCCACGGACAGCAGGGACGGCGGTGCCCTGCGCACGGGCCGGACCTTCGAGGCCCTGGCCACGACGCTGCCGCCATCGGCCGACCGGTTCTGGGTCGATCTGCCGGAAGAGCGTGCGCGGACCCGCGGCTGGTCGGAGCCAACGCCGTCCGCCGAGGGCATAGGCCCGCGCGACCCGATCGCCGTGACGGGCCGGACGTGGGCCGGCGAGGCCTACAGCTACGTCTTCCTGCTCGGGCAGGAGCGCGTCGGCGTCACGGCCGGCGACGAGGCCGACACCGAGCGCCGCGGCCGGCGTCGGCGGGCGGAGCGAGACGAGCCTGCGACCGGTCCGGCCGACGTCCGGCGCCGCGTCCAGATTCAGGCGCGCACCCTCGATTTCCAGACGTTCGAGATCCGGACCCGCACCGCCGACGGCTACGGGCTGGCCTGGACGCCGTTCGAGGCCGGCGCGGGTCGCGGGCGCCGCAGCGACCCGCCCGTCCCCGCCGCGGTGGTCGACGAGGCGGGCAAGCCGGTCACGTCGGCCTGCACGGCGCCGGCCTTCGAGACCCACGGACTCGCCGGCTCGATCAGCGTCGTCGACCGCACCTATCACTACATCTACACCGACGTGCTGCCCGAGGATTGCGGCCTCGCCCCCGAGAAGCGCCGCACCGGGCTGTTCCTGCGCACCGCGCAGGACCTGTCGGGGCCGAAGGTCTGGTCGACAGCGCGCAAGCTCGCCGGGCCGCTGCCGCCCGGGACCCTCGTCCGGGTGGCGCGGGCCAAGGGTATGCCGCGCTGGGCGGTCTCCTACACGTGCCAGCGCCCCGCCAACGCTCCGGGCGGTCCGGTGGCGGACATCTGCCTCCAGTACACGGCCGATCTGAGCCTCGACGGGATCGGCGCCCTCAAGCTCTATGCCGATCCGGTGGAAGCAGGCCGCTCCTCCGCCTATCTCGGGCTGCGCTCGGGAGGCAACGGCAGCGGCCGGTACGACCGGAGCGCGCATTTCTGGATGACGGATGCGGAGGGCAACCTCGACACTCCCGCGATCTACCCGAACAAGGCCGGGTTCCTGACGTGGCTCGACCGGCTCGCCCCGGCCGCTTCAGGCCGCGAAACGTCGAGCCTCTATGGAAGGCCCGTCTACTGGGCGACGTGGACGGTGCGCCCGATCGGCGCGCAATAAGTCGCGGGAGACGCTATATGGGCGGCCGACAAGCCGCGCGCGGCGTGCCTGACGGACCCGATGGAAACCCATATCGACCTGTGGTTCGCCGCGAGCATCGTGGCGATCTCGTTGCTTCTCTCAGCGTTCTTCGCTGGCGCGGAGACCGCGTTCACGGCCGCCTCGCGGGCCCGGATGCACGCCCTCGAACAGGCGGGGGATCCCCGGGCCGCGATCGTCAACCGTATCCTGGCGATTCGCGAGCGCTTCATCGGCGCGATGCTGATCGGCTACAACATCGTGGCGATCGGCGCCTCGGCCTTCACCACGAGCGTGCTCACCGCGCTGTTCGGCAAGAGTGGCGTGATCTATGCCACGGTCGGCATGTCGGTGCTGGTCATCGTCTTCGCTGAGGTCCTGCCGAAGACGCTCGCCATCTCCAAGCCCGACAAGGCGGCACTGCTCACCGCACGGCCGGTGGCCTTCGCGGTAGCGCTGATGGGCCCGCTAGCTATCGCCATCGAGCATTTGGTGCGGCTGATGCTGAAGCCGTTTGGCATCACGATCGGCGAGCACCAGTCGATCCTCACCGCAGCTGAGGAGCTGCGTGGGCAGGTGGCGCTGATGCACCGGGAAGGCGGCGTTGCCAAGGCCGAGCGCGATATGCTGGGCGGCCTGCTCGACCTGTCGGACCTGTCGGTCTCCGACGTCATGGTCCACCGCACCAAGATGCGGGCGATCGACGCCGACCAGCCCTCCGAAGACATTGTCCGCGCCGTTCTGTCCTCGCCCTACACGCGGATGCCCCTCTGGCGCGGCACGCCGGAGAACATCGTCGGCGTCCTCCATGCCAAGGATCTTCTACGGGCGCTCGACGCCGCGGGCGGCGACGCGTCCGGCCTCAAGGTCGAGGCGCTGGCCCTGGAGACCTGGTTCGTGCCGGGCACGACGTCGCTGCGCGCGCAGCTCAAGGCCTTCCTGACCAAGAAGACCCACTTCGCCCTCGTGGTCGACGAGTACGGCGAGGTCATGGGCCTCGTCACCCTGGAGGATATCCTGGAGGAGATCGTCGGCGACATCGCCGACGAGCACGACGTCACGGTCTCGGGCGTTCGGCCCCAGGGGGACGGATCGGTGAATGTCGACGGCGGCGTGCCGATCCGCGACCTGAACCGGGCGATGGACTGGAACCTGCCCGACGAGGAGGCGACCACGATCGCCGGCTTGGTGATCCACGAGGCCCGGACCATCCCCGATCAGGGGACGGCCTTCAACTTCCACGGCTTTCGCTTCCAAGTGCTGCGGAAGGCGAAGAATCGGATCACGACGCTGCGGATCACGCCGCTGACCTCGGCCGGGCTTCAGGCCCCCGCCCAGCCGGAGTCCCAGCGCGACGCGGTATGAGGGCAGCCGTTCCCCGGTGAGCGAGGTGATTGCGCTCAGCGCGGAGGTCTATTGGGGCAGCCGGCGTCTTGACGCGAATTGCCATGCCCGGGCCTGTCTTTCCGCGGCCGCGCAGCGGAGCCCGGAATCCGGGTCCGCCGACGTGCCAAGCTCTGCAATGACAGTGGTTTTGGATTCCGGGCTCGCCTGCTGCGCCCTGGAAGGGCGCCGTTTCACGCCCTCTCCACGACGCGCGGGGCCGATGACCCTCACCCCGGCATCGCTTGCAGACCCTCGGCGCGGATCCAGTCGCGGGTACGGTCCAGAGCCCGGCCAAGCCGGTCGAACAGGGCGTCGATCTCGTCGGGCGCAATGATCAGCGGCGGGCATACGGCGACGCGGTCACCGGCAAGCGCCCGCACGATCAGCCCTTCGGCCTGTGCGAAGGCGACGCAGCGGGCGGCGACCCCCTTCTTCGGGTCGTATTGCCGCTTCGTGGCCTTGTCGGCGACGATCTCCAGGCCGCCGATCAGCCCGATCCCTCCGGCCTCGCCCACGATGTCATGCCCGGCGAGGGCCGAGAGCCGACGCTGGAAATGCGGCGCCTTCTCGGCCGCACCCTCGATCACTCGATCGCGCCGATAGATCTCGATCGCTTTCAGCGCCACCGCGGCGGCGACCGGATGGCCGGAATAGGTGGTGCCGTGACCGAAGGTACCGATCTTCTCGCTCTGGCCCACCAGCGCGTCGTAGAGCGGCGCGTCGATACTGACGCCGCCGAGCGGCATGTAGGCCGAGGTGAGCGCCTTGGCGAAGGAGATGGAGTCCGGCCGGGCACCGAGCGCCTCGCTTCCGAACCATGTGCCGAGCCGGCCGAAGCCGCAGATCACCTCATCGGCGATGAAGCGGACATCGTACTTCGCCAGCACGGCCTGGATTGCTGAAAAATAGCCCCGCGGCGGCACGATCGCGCCGCCCGCACCCATCACCGGCTCGGCGATGAAGGCCGCCACCGTCTCCGGGCCCTCGCGCAGGATCGTCTCCTCCAACTCGGCAGCGAGTCGGGCTGAGTAGGCTTCCTCACTCTCCCCGGGCTCCGCGCCCCGGTAATGGTGGGCTGCAGAGACGTGCAGGAAGCCCGGTAGCGGCAGGTCCCAGTCGGCGTGATTCGCCGCAAGCCCGGTCATAGAGGCGCTGGCTACCGTCACGCCGTGATAGCCCTTCTGACGGGCGATGATTTTCTTCTTCTTCGGTCGGCCCAGGGCGTTGTTATAGTACCAAGTCAGCTTGACCTGCGTGTCGTTGGCCTCCGAACCCGACGAGGTAAAGAAGATCTTCGAGGTCGGGACCGGCATCAGCTCCTTGAGCGTCTCGGCAAGTTCGATGCCCGGATCGTGGCTGCGGCCGGAGAACAGGTGCGTGAAGGGCAGGCGCGCCAGTTGCACCTGCGCCGCCTCCACGAGTTCGGCGTTCGAGTAGCCGAGAGCCGTGCACCACAGGCCCGACATGCCCTCGATGTAGGGACGCCCCTCGGTGTCGAAGACGTGCACGCCCTCGCCGCGCTCCAGGACCAGCGGGCCCGTCTGTCGGTGCATCGACAAGTTGGTGTAGGGATGGAGGAGGGTTTCGACGTCGCGGGTCGCGAGGTTCGAGAGCATGGTTCGCAAGGTCCTCGTGCGAGGGTCACCGTCGCCACACTACCGACCCGATGCCCCGGCAGGTAGCCCGAAGGATCCGCGGCCGGCCGTTGCCGGACGCATGCCGGAAGCGACTGCCTCTCGCGACGCACAAACCATGCTCAATCCCGAAGCCTTCGTCGCGCAGCCCGCCCCCGGCCGCGCCTGCGGTGCCTGCACGCTCTGCTGCAAGGTCTACGACGTGCCCGCCGTCGAGAGCGTGGCGGGCCAATGGTGCCGCCACACCCGGGCCGGCCAGGGCTGCGCCATCCATGCCACGCGGCCCGATCATTGCCGGGCATTCCACTGCCTCTGGATGACCGAGGGTTGGCTCGGGCCGGAATGGAAACCCGATCGTGCCAAGATGGTGCTGAGTCTCGACCCGATCACCCGCAACATGAACGTGCAGGTCGATCCCGGACAGGCGGGCACATGGCGGCGCGAACCCTATTACGGGCAGCTCAAGCGCTGGGCCGTGGCCTCGGTGCCGCTGCGGCGGCACGTGCTGGTCCACGTCAACAAGAGTACCACCGTCATCCTGCCGGACCGCGATGTCAGTCTCGGAGTCGTGGGCGCCGACGAACGCATCGTCACAACCGACCGCATGACGCCCCAAGGCCCGAGCTTCGACGTCCGGAAAGTCCCGGCCTGAACCGATCGCTCGTAGGGTCCCGACAGCGCTCAGAACCCCTCGCCGACCCGGCTCAGCGCTCCATCCCGGAACTTCTCTGCATAACCGGCGTCTCCACGACGCGGAACGTCAGCTGGAACAGGATCAGCCCCGTCTGATCGGCGACCTCGATCCGCCAATCCTCACCCAGGGCGAGGCGCTGAGCATCCCACTTCAGGATTTCACCGGCGCGCCGGACGGTCTCCAGTTAAGCGGATTGCCAGTCCGGCAGATCGGTGCCCGCCGCGTCCGAGATCGTGGATCCGTCGTGGACGTTGAGCTGATAGCGCTCCATCCACAGATCCCGGTCGGGTCCAGGCGGGGGATGCGGTTACCCCCCACGCGCGGCCGTGCCGAGGATCGTTGCCGCGAGTGTCACCCGCTGACGTGACCCGTGGGCGCTTGGCCATATACCGGGATAGACATTCGGCCGGCTTCGCAGTCGCAATGCCGCGAGGGGTGAGCCTTGCAGATTAGGTCGGTTTGCCCGACTGATCGGCCATGACGACGGTTCACGATTTCAGCGTCTCCGCGGCCGATGGGACCCCGTACCCGCTCGCCCAGCATCGCGGACGGGTTCTGCTCATCGTGAACACGGCCTCTCGCTGCGGCTTCACCCCGCAATATGAGGGTCTGGAGGCGCTCTGGCGCCGATACCGGGATGCGGGCCTCACGATCCTGGGCTTCCCCTGCAACCAGTTCGGCGCCCAGGAGCCGGGTGACGCCGCCGAGATCGCGAATTTCTGCGCGCTGCGTTACGATGTCAGCTTTCCGGTGCTCGCCAAGATCGCGGTGAACGGGTCGGGGGCCGATCCGCTCTACACCTATCTCACCCGCGCCCGCGCCGGGCTGTTCGGGACGCGGGCGGTGAAGTGGAACTTCACCAAGTTTCTGGTGGGACGCGACGGCCGGGTCGTCGCCCGCTTCGCGCCCGGGACGAAGCCCGCCGCCCTGGAGGCGAAGATCCAGGCTGTCTTGGCCACGCACGCCTGAGCCACGCCGCCGTCAGACGGCGTCGAGATCCGCAGCTGCGGCGGGGGAGACGCGCATCGTGTCGACCCGTTCACGCGCGCGCAGCACCGTCCGCAGGGGCGCGATCGGGAACGGACGCACCGCCTCGCGCAGGATACCCGTCAGGAAGCGGATCTCGGCAATCTTGCGCAAGGTCGCTTCGGGCGCGCGGGCACACTGAGCTCGACGTTCGAGGTTCGAAAGAGCATCGAAGAGCGCGTATCGCTTGCCGATATCCCGGGAAGACTGAATCGACGCGATCAAACCAGCCAGCTCATCTTCGAATCTACACCCGGCAGTCTGGTCGGCACGCATCGTCGACTCGAACACAATGTGTGCCGAGATTAAAACAGTGTCCGGTCTTTGTCAGCCACCGACCCAGGTTGAGCGCCGCGAATGCGGGATTGTTGCGCAATTGCATCTGCGCGACTGCCCCGGGACAGGGGCTTGGCATCAGCCGCCGGCACCGACGAACGCGGCAGCCGCCTCGAACTCCGTCCGACGCGTCTCGAGGCGGGCTTCCGCCTCGGCGTCGCGCCCCCAGACAGCGGCCTGGAAGGTCTCGTCGACATGGGCCGCGGCCCAGGCCTCCGCCGGCGTCAGGCGCCCCCGGAGCACCGCCAGCGCGATCAACAGTGAGCCGGTCAGCGTCGTGAGTGTGTGCAGGCCGGTGAGCTGGAACGGGTCGGTGACCCCGGTCACCGCCGCGGACAGAGCCTGGATCGTGTCGGCCGGCTGCGCGACATGCATGACACCCTCACTAAGGATCACCCGCGCGCCGAACTCGTCCCGAGCCCAGGCGAGGATGGGATCCCAGGCCGCCGCCTGCGCCGCCACGAGGCGATCCGGATCTCCGGCGCGATAGGCCACGAGATCGGTGCCCGCATAGGCGCAGAGATCGGCAGCGACGGCGGCCATCCGGGGCGTGACCCCGTCGATCGCCGTGTTGGCGAGCCGAGTCAGGGGCATCCGCGCCGGATCGATCGCGGCGTCCTGGGCCGCCCATTCCGCCGCGACGCGCTCGGCCAGGGCCCGACTCGGGAGCTGCAGCGGGTTCCGCGCGGGTGTGTTGGCCGGACGTCCGTCCAGGGTCAGCCGAAATCCGTCGGCGCCCTCGGAGAAGCCGGCCTCTGTGTAGAAGCGCCGGGGCAGGGCCGGCTTGGCGTGGCCGCGCGCCGCGCGCACCGGATCCGGCCGCTCCCTATCGCTCGGTTCGCCGAGCCAGTCTGTCGTCTGATCGCTCATGGACGCGAGATAGGCGCTTCCGGCCCGGCGCGCGAGCCTTTCGCGATCAGGCGCCCGTTGCAAGACCCTCGAGAAGTAGCGCCTCCAGCGCCGCGGCACTCGGGACAACCGTCACCGCGCCGGCCTCGTAGAGCGCATCCGGAGGATGGTAGCCCCAGGCAACCCCGATGGCCGTGGCGCCGGCCGCCACGCCCATGGCGATGTCGAACGTGGTGTCACCGACCATCACGGTGGTCCCGGCCTCGCAGCCGGCCTCGCTGATCGCCTGCTGCAGCATGGTCGGATCCGGCTTGGACGGCGCGTCGTCGGCGCTCTGAGTGGTGGCGAACCAGTCCGCCCAGCCATAATGCGCGATCAGCCGATCGACCCCGCGTCGCGACTTCCCCGTGGCGAGGCCGATCAGCACGTCCGAACGGTCATGCAGCCGGGCCAGCAGATCGGCCATCCCGGGGAACAGGGGCTCCTCGTGAGCCGGGTCGAGCCGCAGGCGGTTGTAGGCCTGCTTGTAGCTCTCCGAGAGTTCCGCAACCGGGCCGTCCTCGCCGACCAGACGTCGGAAAGCCTGCGGCAGTGACAGACCCACAACGGACAGGGCCTCGCGCCGCCCCGGAGCGGACAGACCGTTCTCCGCGAAGGCCACTTCCTGGGCCGCCACGATCAGGTGCTGGCTGTCGACGAGGGTGCCATCGACATCGAAGACGACGAGTTTCATCGCCGGCGACGCGCGAAAGCCCGCCCTGACGGCGCGAAGCGGGAAAGATCGGCCACCGTCACGGCTTCCGGCCCGGCTGTGCCGGCGCCGCGGCTGCGGGCTGCCCGCCGGGAACACGGGTCCGTTCGTAGCCGAGGCGGCAGCGGATCAGGAACCGCCGGCGCTTGCCGCCGCGCAGGCCGCGCTGATGCGAGGCGCGGTTGCAGGCCGCGTAAGATCGCCGCCGGCGCTCCGCGCGGGCGCTGTTGGCCGGACGCGGACCAGCCTGCGCGGGCGCCGCGCTCGCCCCGGGCGTCGCGGCCGAATGCGGCGGCGCCGCCTCGGCCGGATGCACGCCGTTGGTCGCCGGCGCCGGCTTGGCTGCCTCGCCCGGTGCAGCATGCGCGATCGGCCCGGTGAGGCACAGGGCGGCGAGGCAGGCCAGCGTCGCGAGCTTCATGTGTCAGGGTCTCGAACCGCCGGAAACAGGCCCCGCCGCGGATCTGCGGGGCGCGGGGCAGCATATGAGGCGGCGCAGCCGATTGCCAAGGCATGCGCGACACAGGAGTCTCGGAGGGCGTGCCACCTTCCATGGAAGAGGCCGCGGCGCGGCGGGGCTCGCGGTGGCGATCCGAAGGCATGAAGGATGATCCGGCAATGAACCTCGTGCTGCTGCCCGGCTTCATGACCGATGCCGACCTCTGGTCAGACATGGCGGAGCGGCTGGCGCAGGTCGGACCGCTGACGCACGGCGATCTGAGCCAGGATGCCACCATTCCCGCCATGGCGGGCAGGGTGGCGGCGGCCGCTCCTGCGCGATTCGGTCTGGTCGGCTTCTCGATGGGCGGCTATGTCGCCCGCGCGGTCGCGCGGCTCGTGCCTGAACGGGTGCAGGCGCTCGTCCTCGTCGCAACCTCGTCGCGCGCCGACACGCAAGCCCAGGCGCGCCGAAAGGCGGCCGCGATCGCCCAAATCCGGCAGCAGGGCTACAGGGGCCTCAGCCGGGCCGCGATCCTCCAATCGGTGCATCCGGGCCGGACCGGCGACACCGCTCTGGTCTCGCGCATTCGGCAGATGGGCGACCGGCTCGGCGGACCCGTCTTCCTCCGCCAAGCCGGGCAGGCCCGGGAATCCGACGGCGACCGCCTCGGCGCGATCGGCTGCCCAACCCTGGTCGTGGCGGCAGCTCAGGACGCCTTGCGCAGCCTCGACGAGGCGCAGGAGCTTCGCGACGGAATCCCGGGCGCAACGCTGACGGTGATCGACGGGTCTGGCCACATGCTGCCGCTGGAAGCCCCACATGCCCTTGCCGACGCGGTCGTGCCCTGGCTGCGGGCTCAGACCTCCGGCGCTTCGACGATCGGGTCGTAGCGCGCGGCGTCGAAGCCCAGGAGGTTCCAGCTCTGGGCCATGTGGGGTGGGAGCGGCGCGCTCACGTCCACCGGCTTGCCGGTGCGCGGATGCGGGATGACGATCCGCCGGGCGAGCAGGTGGAGGCGGTTCTGGATGCCGCCCGGCAGCTCCCAGTTCTCCACCGAGAAATATTTCGGGTCGCCCACGATCGGGTGGCCGATATGGGCCGCGTGGGCGCGCAGCTGGTGCGTGCGGCCGGTGACCGGCTTGAATGACAGCCAGGACAGCTTCTGCGCGGCCTGATCGACCATCGCGTAATAGGTGAGTGCGTGGCTCGCGCCCTCGTCGCCATGCTTGGCGACGCGCATCCGCGCATCGGCGTCGGTGGGCTCCTCCTTGGCGAGGTAGGTCGAGACGCGCCCCTGCCGGACCCGCGGCACGCCCGCGGTGAGCGCCCAGTAGATCTTTCGCGCCGCCCTCGAGCGGAAGCTCTTGGCCAGCGTCGCGGCGGCGAGCCGGGTCTTGGCAATGATCAGGCAGCCGGCCGTATCCTTGTCGAGCCGGTGGACGAGGCGCGGCTTCTGGCCGTCCGGACCCGTGAGAGCGGCGAGCAGGCCGTCCACGTGCCGGACCGTCCCCGAGCCGCCCTGGACCGCGAGGCCGAAGGGCTTATTGAGGATCATCATGTCGGCATCCTCGTAGAGGATCAGCGAGCGGATGAATTCGGCGTCATCCTGCTCGCGGGCGGCGCTGCGCGGGCGCTCGGTGGGCTGGTCGAGGCGCAGCGGCGGCACGCGCACGCTCATGCCCGGCTCCAGCCGGTCGTTCGGCTTGGCGCGCTTGCCGTCGACCCGCAATTCGCCCTTGCGCACGATGGTCTGCACGCGGGTGAAGGGCAAAAGCGGGAAGCGGGCGGTGAGGAAGCGGTCGATCCGCATCCCAGCCTCGTCCGGCTCGACCGTTAGGGTCTGCACGCCGGAGGCGAGGGTCGCGGAGGCGGCGGCGCGCTGCTCGCGCCGGGTCGGACCGGGAGCGGGAGCAGGGGCTGTGGCCGCCGCGCGCTTGGCCGGAGGCCGGCTGCCGGGCTTGGCCACCGCGGGGCCCCGCGGTGCGGCGGCGTCGCGGCGCGGCTTCGGGGGCCGAGCCGGCGCGGGGGCCGCGGCGACCTGCCCTCCCCAGGGATCGCGCGCGCCGGCGTCGTCGCCGCGATTGCGCGCCGCGCGCTCGGCGGCGTCGCGGGCGCTGGTGCGCGGGCCCGTGCGGGCACGGCCGTCGGCCTGGAACTTGCCGGCCGGGGGTCTGCCAGCCTGGAACTTGCCGGCCTGAGGCTTGCGCCCCTTCGGCCCGCCGCTTTTGGGAGGTCGTGTCGTCATGCTTCCGCCGGCACCCGTCTTCGCGTCGGACGGAGCGTCCGGGCGCATGGGCCGCGGCGTCGCGGACGTCCGGACCGATGGGATTGCCCGGCTGTAGCATCGCCGGCGCCGAGCGGCAAAGGCGCCGGGCCGGTTCGGTCCGTCAAGGCTGCGCGTCCCACGCGTCGCGGAGCCGGGCCTTCAGGCCGGCGGGGAAGAGATCCGGACCGCCCGCCACGTCGAGCCCGTCCAGATCGCACCACCGCGCCACGCAGGCGGTGCCGCAATCCTCGTGGAAGTCGAAGCGCTCCTGCCCGTCGAACCAACCCGGCGGCAGGGCGACCGGGAACAGAAACAGCACCTCGTGCCCGACCTGCCCCTCGTGCGTGAAGATGTTCTCCATGACGCGCGGGCCGCCGAGCACCGAGACGGTGACGCCGAGCTCCTCCTTGAACTCGCGGATCAGGGCGTCCTCGGCACTCTCGCCGAACGCGACGCTGCCACCGAGGGGTCGGACGCCCTTCAGCCGCCCGTCATCCGCACGGACCTCGGCGACCAGCAGGCTGTTGCCGCGCCTGGGCAGGCCCAGCGCCTTGACGCGAATCTCCGCCGGGGGCCGCCAGACCGTCATTTCGCACCGGCTAGCCCGTCGTCGGCAAAGCCGCAACGGGTCGGCGCGCCGCGCGTCGATCCACGGCAACGACCAGACACACGGTTGACGCCCGGTCACACTACGGCCAAGCTCTGCCTCGACGGTTCCCCTCGGGGATCAAAAGGGAACGCGATGAGGGGTTCGCCCCGAAGCCGCGGCTGCCCCCGCAACTGTAAGCGGCGAGCCCTTCACCACCACGTCACTGGGTCACCCCGGGAAGACGGTGCGAGGGCGGCGACCCGCGAGCCAGGAGACCTGCCGTCAGCCGTGGTCACACGCGAAACGCGCCGGGCGGGGTGTCCTGGCGGGTGTCGAGGCGCCGCCAGTCCCGAGGGGAGGCGGTCGCCGAGGCCTCGTTCGCGGTGACGTGCCACAGCAAGCGCGCCCGCGACGTCGTTCCCCATGCCCGTCTCCGCCATCTCAAGCCCCCCGATTCCTGCCTCGGGACGCCGTGGCGCGCCCCAGCAGGCTGAGGCCTTCGGACAGCGGGTATTGTAATGTTATTACAATGCATTTAGGACGCGGGGGCCGGCGCGCGCCGTGCACGGACCGCTTCTCCCATGTCTCCACAGACCCATCGCTCCCGCCTCGGCGGGCGGGCCCCGCTCTGCGGCGTGCTGCTCGCGTTCCTCGCCAGTCCGACCGCCGCCCAGGAGGCCGTGACCCTGGATGAACTGTCCGTCGCGGGCGCGGGCGGCGACCCGAGCCGCCTCCCGCCGAACGGCCTCAACCTGCGCACCCCCGACCGGACCGCGAGCCGCCTCGGCCTGACGCCGCTGGAGACGCCGGGCAGCCTCGACATCGTGTCGGGCGAGACCGCGCGGCTGCGCGGTCAGGACACGATCGCCGAGGCCGTGACCCAGGACGCCACAGGCATCACCACCATCGCGGCGCCCGGCAACGGCAACGGCGCGTTCACGTCCCGCGGCTTCGCCGGGCCGAACTCGATCCAGCAGCTCTACGACGGCACCCGCTTCTACGTCGGCGCCAACACCGTGACCTTCCCGTTCGACACGTGGAACGTCGAGCGGATTGAGGTTTTGCGCGGGCCATCCTCGGTGCTCTACGGCGACGGCGCCATCGGCGGCGTCATCAACGTGGTCCCGAAGAAGCCGGTCTTCGTTCCGATCAACGCCGCCCGCGCGGTGGTGGGCACCGACGGCGTGGCGCGGCTCGCGTTCGATTCCGGCGGGGCGATCGGGCAGGCCGAGTTCGGCGACACCTTCGCGTACCGCCTGAACGTCAGCGGCAACCGGGCCGATGGCTGGATCCGGCCGGAGGGCGATTTCCGCAATCTCGCGGTGTCCGCCGCCCTGCTGTTTCGTCCGAGCGCCGACCTCGCGTTCACCGTGAGCCACGATCTGGGCTACCAGGAGCCCGCCCGCTACTGGGGCACGCCGCTCGTCGAAGGGCGCATCCCGGAGCTGATCCGGTTCAACAATTACAACGTCCGCGACGCGAAGATTACCTGGGCCGACAACTGGACTCAGCTCAAGACCGAGTGGTCGCCCTCGGCCGACATCACGATCCGGAACACCGCGTACCGGCTGACCAGCCGGCGCCACTGGCTCGATGTCGAGCAATATTCCTACAACCGCGGCACCGGGCTGGTTGACCGGGGCGACTACCTGGAGATCTACCACAGCCAGGAACAGGTCGGGGACCGGCTCGACGCGACGTTCCGGGGCAGCCTGTTCGGTCTGCCGAACCAGTTCGTGGCCGGGTTTGACGTCAATCACATCGACTTCCGCCACACCAACAACTTCTACTTCGACCAGACCACGAGCGTGCCGCTCGTCGGCTACGATCCGGGCTTTTTCCCGCAGAACGGGCGGGCCCGTCCGGCCTACGCCACGCAGACGAGCCAGGCCTCGGTCTTCGCCGAGGACCGGGTGATCCTGTCGGACAAGCTCTCGTTCCTCACCGGCGTGCGCCTCGACGTGCCCACGCTGAACCGGGAGGATCTGCAGACGGGATCGCGGTTCGAGAAGACCTACCGGGCGCTGGGCTACCGGTTCGGCCTCGTATACAACCCGACGCCGGACAGCGCGCTCTACACCCAGTACAGCTTCGCCACCGACCCGGTGAACAGCCTGATCACGCTGTCGCAGTCGCTGGCCGGCTTTAAGCTCGCGACCGGAGATCAGGTCGAGATCGGCGCCAAGGGTCTGGCCTTCGACGGTGCCCTGGAATGGACCGTCGCGGGCTACCGGATCGTCAAGGACAACCTGATCTCGGCGATCCCCGGCCAGCCGACGCTGTCCACGCAGGTGGGAAGCCAGTCCTCCCAAGGGTTCGAGCTGGCGCTCGGCTGGCGGTTCGCGCCCGGCTGGCGCCTCGACGGCAACCTCGCGCTCCTCCACGCGCGCTACGACCGGTTCGACCAGACGGTGGGCGGCGCCACGGTCTCGTATGCCGGCAACCAGCCGATCGACGTGCCCGAGCGCGTGGCCAATCTCTGGCTGACCTGGGACGTCACACGCGACTGGACCGCACGCATCGGGCTGCAGAATGTCGGGCAGGTCTACAGCGACTTCGGCAACACGGCGCGGCGCCCGGCCTACAATCTCGTCAACGTGGTCCTGGACCATCAGGTCACGGCGGATTCGCGCCTGTCGCTGCGGGTCTACAACCTGTTCGACAAGGTCTACGCGATCAGCGGCAACGCCGTGAACGGGGCCGGCACCAACTGGCTGCTCGGGCGCCCGCGCTCGGTGGAGGTTGCCTACACGGTGACGTGGTGAGCCTGCGGCTTCGGCTCGGTAAGGCGGGACGGCGCTGGCTGCTCCTGTTCCACCGCTGGGCCGGCATCGTCGCGGGGCTGTTCTTCGCCTTGTGGATCGGCTCCGGGCTGGTGATGCTCTACGTGCCGTTCCCGACGCTCACCGAGACTGAGCGCCTCGCGCGGCTCACCCCGATCGCCTGGGATCAGGTCGCGGTCGCGCCGGATGACGCGCTCCGGGCCGGCGGAGCCGTCGGCCTGCCGGCCGCCTTCAACCTGGAAATGCGGGGCGGGGAGGCCGTCTACCGGATCGCCGGCCGCGACGGCAACCGGGCGACGGTCTCGGCGCGAACCGGCGCGCGGCTCGGCCCGCTGACGCCCGAAGGCGCGCTGCGACTCGCGACCGAGGGTTTGCCAGATGGGCGGGTCGAACCGGTCGAGCGCGACCAGTGGACCGTCACGGCCCGGTATGACCCGCTTCGCCCCTTCCTCAAGGTCGCTCTCGGTGATCCGGCGGGGACCGAACTCTACGTCTCGCAGGTCACCGGCGAGATAGCCCTCGACACGACCCAGTTCGAGCGGGCCTGGAACTGGGTCGGCGCCGTGACACACTGGATCTATCTCACACCGCTGCGCGCGCGGCCGGAGCTGTGGCGGACGATCCTGCTGTGGCTCTCGGGCTTCGCCGCCCTGGGGGCGTTGAGCGGCCTCGTGGTCGGGATCTGGCGTCTGCGGCTCCGGCGTCGCTACGCGGGCGGGTCCGTCACGCCCTATCGCGGGATCGCCCGATGGCACCACCTGTTCGGCCTCGCGGGCGGGATCGGGCTGAGCACGTTCATCGTCAGCGGCTGGATCTCGATGAATCCGTATCGCTGGTTTTCCTCCAACGCCGCCCCCGCCGAGATCCGCGCAGCCTATGCCGGCGCGCCGCCCCCCCTCGGCCTCGATGCAGCAACCCTGCGCGGCTTCGCCGAGCCCGGAACACGGGGGCTGCGCTTCGTCGCCATCGGCGGATCCTGGTGGATCGTCACCGATGGCTTAGCCGGAACCCAGGGCCGCCGCGCGGCGGATGGCCTCCCTCTCACGGTCGACGCGATCACGTCGGCGGCCGCCCGGGCCGTGCCCGGCGGGGCCTTGCGCGCGGTGGAGCCCCTCGCGGGCTTCGATACCTACTGGTACCCGCACGGGGCCGACCCGCGCCCGCTGCCGGTCCTGCGCCTGCGCTTCGACGACCCGGCCGCCATCTGGCTCCACGTCGACCCGAGGGACGGGGCGATCCTCCAGCGCCTGGACTTGTCCGGCCGGATCAACCGCTGGCTCTTCGACGGCGCACACCGCCTCGACCTGCCGGGGCTGACCGGCAGCCGCCGGTTGCACGATGCGGCCCAGTGGATCCTGAACCTCTTGGCCGCGGGGATCGCCGTGACGGGGCTCGTCGCGGGCTGGCGCAGGCTGCGCCGGACCCTTTCAGCCTAGGGACCCTGGTTGCCGCCGCGGCGGATCACACCCGTTTCGTCCTCACGAGCACAGCGAGGGACCCAGGTCGGCACGGCACCCGGACGGGAGGCGTCGCCCCGGATGGCTTCGCCGCGCTCGCATGGACGATGGCGCATGGTGGAGAGCGGTTCTCAGAACCGCGCCGTCAGGAACAGCCGCACATTCCGGCCCGGCAACAGGATCTCGTCCTTCTTGAACGAGGTCGAGTTGCGGATGTCGTCGTTCAGGAGGTTGCGGCCCTGGACACCGAGGGTGATCGCGCTCGCCCCGTAGACCGCGGGATCGACGGCCTTGGTGTAACTCAGCTCGGCGCGCAGGTCGTCGTAGCCAGGGGTCGGCGTCTCGTACACGGCCGTGGCGTCGTGGCTGAAGGCGTGGAGCAGGTTCACCCGCGCGAACCACCCATCGGCCCGCAGATAGACGCCGCCGCCGAGCCGGTAGGGCGGGATGCGCGGCACGTTCGCGCCGTTGTCGAATTGGGCGCGCACGAAGTCGAACTGCGCCTCGATTCCAGCGAAGCCGTTGCCAACCGGAACGAGGTCGTACTGGCCGATGATCTCGGCGCCGTAGAAGGTTGCGTTCTGCTGCTGGTAGACGATCTGCCGGTTGTCGGTGCCGAGGCCGCAGGACGCGAAATCGTCGTCGCAGGTCAGGCCCGTGTAGTTGCGGTAGATGAAGCCGGTATAGCGCGTGAAGTAGCCGGTGGCGTCGAGGCGGAACGGCCCCTCGGCCCGCCGGATGCTGGCCTCGACGGTCCGGGCGCGCTCCTTCTTCAGGTTCGGGTTGCCGATCTCGAAGGTCGCGGTGGCGTCGTGCGGACCCTGCGAGAACAGCTCGTAACCCGTGGGCCCGCGCTCGACATAGGAGCCGGTGAGGCTCGCCACGAAGCCGTAGGGCAGGTCCTGCAGGGCGCCGATGCTGGCGCTCTTCGGGGCGAAGCGCCGGGTTCGCGCGTACTGGAACGGCTCCTGGCCGTCGACCGGCACGTAGTCGGCGGGGAACTGGGCCGCCGTGCTCGACAGCCGGTCTACCTCGTAGCGGCCGGCCACCTGCAGCCGCGTGCCCGGGCGCAGTTCCAGCTCCTCGAAGAGGTAGACCGCGTTCGCGCGCGACTCCGTCTTCGGCAGGAAGGATTCGAGCTGTGTGTTGATCACGCGCCGGTCCGATTGGAATCCGAGCGCGCCGGTGAGCTTGCCGAACTCGGTAAAGACCGGGACGTGCTGGAGCTCCAGACGCCCCTCGGCCTCGCGGTTCTTGAAGATCGCCTGGACGCCCTCGATCCCGTCCTCGCCGATCCCGACCTCGTTGTGGCGGTAGACCGAGTAGCCCGCCCAGTAGCGGATCACCTCGAAGGGGCCGTCGAGCGGGCGGTACTCGCCCCGCGACAGGATGCGGTCCTGGTTGGGCGTCAGGCGGGTGCGATCCTGCTCGGCGACGCCGCCGGGAATTGCGTAGACCGCGTCATAGTGGCTGAAGGAGATGCCCACGAAGCCGCGGTCGCCAATCGCCGAGATGCCGACCGCACCGCCCTGCGACTCGTTGTAGGAATTGCGCTGGATCCCCCCCGGGATCGCGTAGCTGTCGTTCGCGGTCTTGAAGCCGTCGGCGTGGACCGCGATGCCATCGCCGCCCGCATCCACCGTGGCGGCCCCGAGCCGGCCGTTATCCACGCTGGAGAAGCCGCTGGTGACCTGGCCCTGCACTCCGTTCGCCGGGATGAAGGTCGGCACCCGGTTGTTGTCGGCCGAGACGACGCTGCCGATGGCGCCGGAGCCATAGCGCAGGGTCGCGGGGCCGCGGATCACCTCGATCCGGTCGGCGACCAGCGGGTTCACCGGCACCGCGTGATCCTCGCCGAGGTCGGACACGCCGCCATTGACGATGCCGTTCTCCTGGATCCGCACCCGGGCATTGTCGAGGCCACGGATGATCGGTCGCGAGGCCGCGCCCGGCGCGTAGGACGTTCCCGAAATGCCCGGCCGGTCGAACAGGGCGTCACCCAGGGTACGCGGCTGGTCGCGCGCGATCTGGTCCTGGGTCACCACGGTGACCGGCGTGAACGTGTTGGTCGCCACCGGCAGGACGCCGATCGGCACCGCCGCATCCGCCGCGACCGCGCCGCGCGACGGCTGGATCGGGCTCGGGCTGGTGACGCTGATCTCGTCGAGGGCGACGGCCTGCTGCGCCCGCGCGGCGGAGGGCGTGAGGAGGCCGGCGCAGACGGTCGAGGACAGGACCGTGCTGGCGAGGAAGCCGAAGCGGCGCGAGGGAAGCATCGAGACTCACACAGTGTTATATCGTTTCATTGTTGCGGTGCCTCGGTCCGGTGCAAGCGTTAATCCGGCCGGTGTCGGACACGGTCGAGAAACGTTACATCGTTGCAACAGCGATCCGGGGGGCGCGCCTGCACAAGCTCACGACGCCGGTTGACTTTGAAACGTTATAACACTTTGATCGCGTCATGACTCAGCGCGACACCCGCCTTCCCGTGACCGTCCTGTCCGGCTTCCTCGGAGCCGGGAAGACGACCCTGCTCAACCACGTGCTCACCAATCGCGACGGCCGCCGCGTCGCGGTGATCGTCAACGACATGAGCGAGGTGAACATCGACGCGGATCTGGTCCGCGCCGGGGGCGCCGACCTGTCCCGGACCGACGAGACGCTCGTCGAGATGACCAATGGCTGCATCTGCTGCACCCTGCGCGACGACCTGCTCGCCGAGGTCCGCAGGTTGTCGGAGACCGGACGGTTCGACTACCTGCTAATTGAGGGGACCGGCATCGCCGAGCCGCTGCCGATCGCGTCGACCTTCTCATTCCGGGACGAGGCGGGCCGCTCCCTGTCGGACCTCGCCCGGCTCGACACCATGGTCACGGTGGTCGACGCGGTGAACCTGCTCAAGGATTACGGCTCGGCGGCCTTCCTGCGCGAGCGGAGCGAGGCGGCGGGCACGGAGGACACCCGCACGCTGGTGGACCTGCTGGTGGAGCAGATCGAGTTTGCCGACGTGGTTGCGATCAACAAGGCGCAGGATGTCTCCGCCGAGCATCTGGCCCTGGTCCGCTCGGTCGTGCGCGGCCTGAACGCCGATGCGCGCATCCTGGAAACCGACCACGGGCGGGCGCCGCTATCCGAGATCCTCGATACCGGACTGTTCGACGAGGCGCGCGCCGAGCAGCACCCGCTCTGGTTCAAGGCGCTGTACGGCGCCCACGAACACGTGCCGGAGACCGAGGAATACGGCATCTCCTCGTTCGTCTACCGCGCCCGGCGCCCCTTCGACCCGGAGCGCTTCAACGCCTTCGTCAAGGCCACTTGGCCGGGCCTGATCCGGGCGAAGGGCCATTTCTGGCTGGCGACGCGGCCGGACTGGGTCGGCGCGTTCTCCCTGGCGGGCGCCGTGGCTCGGGTCTCCGCGATGGGCTTCTGGTGGTCGGCGGTGCCGCGGCGGCGCTGGCCGGAGGCGCCCGAGTTTCGGGAGCGGCTGCAGGAGGTCTGGAGCGAAGTCTGGGGCGACCGACGCCAGGAGTTGGTCTTCATCGGCACCGGCATGGACGAGGCCGGGCTCACCGCGGCGCTCGATGCCTGCCTGATCGAGACCGGCGCGGATCAAGCGCCATTCGATCCTGAGCCCTATCGCGGGCTCCCGGATCCGTTCCCGGCCTGGCAGCGCGCGGCCTGAATCCACCGATCAGGTCGCCAGCGCCTCGGCTTCGTCCTCAGCCTCGATCTCGGCATCCGCCTCGGTCGTCTGACCGGAGGCGCCCGCCGCCTCGGCCAGACCACGGGCAGCCTTGCGCAGAAGCTTCCGGAGGCGGCGCCGATCGGTCTTGTCGAGGTGGTCGAGCAACTCGGCCTCCACCTCTTCCTGGATCCGCTCGATGGCCTCGGCCTTGGCCATGCCGGCCTCGGTGAGCTGGACCCGGACCACGCGGCCGTCGCCCGATTCGGCCCGACGCTCGACGATGCCGAGGGCCGCGAGCCGCGTCACGGTCTTGGAGGCAGTGGGCGGCCGCACGCGCAGCAGCGCGGCGAGATCGCCCATCGTCATCGTGCCGGCCGAGGCCAGCGCCTGGACGACCTGCTCCTGCCCGGCGAACAGGCCGAGCTTGGCGAGCCGGTCGCCGGTCCGGGCCCGATGCAGGCGCGCCGCCTGGACAAGGGCCCAGCCGACGCTGCGGACGCCCGGCGGCCTCAGTTTCTTCGACGGGAGGCCGAGCACGGAAGCGGCCTCGTCCTGATGATCGCGCTTGTGCTTGTCGCCCACCGACGCGCCCGAATTTGTGCCGGCGGCCGCCGGACGATCCTGAATCTGCACCGTCCACCCCCATCAAGCGGCCGCCCAGCACCCTGTGGCGCGGACCGGTGACGGTGCGATGACGGGGCTTGTTGAGAGATGCGCTCAGCAGTGCATGAGGCGCTGAAGTCGATCCAGAATGTCCTCACCGGTGCAGGGCCGGGCAATGAACTCGGCATGCTCGGGCATGCGGGCCGGGTCTGGCGCCGCACGCCCGGACACGATCAGGATCGGCAATTGCGGCCGTGCCTCGGCCACGGAGCTTGCGAGGTCGAACCCGTCGGTCTTTCCCGAGAGCTGCACATCTGTGACCAGACCGCAGATGTCAGGGCGCGCCTGCAGAATGCTCAGCGCCCGCTCGGCCGAGGCGCATTGAACGGTGTCGTAACCGCCTTCCTCCAACACGTCCCCGAGGTCCATGATCGTCAGTGCCTCGTCCTCGACGAGGAGGATCACCGGCCGATCGCCGCTCGCACCCGTCTGCTCGCTCGCCACTGTGTACTCCCTCCGGCAGCGTCCGGCCGCGCGGGCCGCCGCACGCGTCTCCAGCCCTAGGCCCAACGGCAGAAACGGCCTCGGGTTGCAGGCCAGCGCGGGCGCTGGTCACGGGAATGTGGAAGGCGCCGGCATCATGTCGATGCCGGCGCCAGCGCGGTCACCGTGGCGGCGACCGCCTGGATCAGCCGGTCGAGATCCGCCGCGTCGATCGTGAGGGCGGGCGTGAGATAGACGATGTCGCCGAATGGCCGGACCCAGACGCCCTGGGCGAGCAGTTTCGCCTTGAGGACAGCCAGATCGGGCATCCGCGCGAACTGCACCGCTCCGATGGCACCGAGAACCCGAACATCCGCCACGCCGGGCACCCGACGCAGGGGTTCCAGCCCCTCCGCAAGGCGGTCCGCGATGGCGCGGGCCTGAGTCAGGCGCGGTTCCGCCTCGAACAGGTCGAGGCTGGCATTGGCCGCCGCGCAGGCCAGCGGATTGGCCATGAAGGTCGGGCCGTGCATCAGCGCCGCTGCCGGATCCTCGGACCAGAACGCCGCGAACACCTCCGTGCGGGCGACCGTGGCGGCAAGCGCCATCGTGCCACCGGTGAGCGCCTTCGACAGGCACAGGATGTCGGGCACAATCCCCGCCTGCTCGCAGGCGAACAGGCTGCCGGTGCGCCCGAAGCCGGTGAAGATCTCGTCGGCGATGAGCGGCAAGCCGTGGCGGCGCGCGAGCCTCGCGACGGTCGCCAGCACCTCCGGCGGATGCATCCGCATACCGCCCGCGCCCTGGACCAGCGGTTCGACGATCACGGCGGCCAGGGTGTCGCGATGGGCCGCGAGGGCGGCGTCCAGGGCCGCAGTCTCGACTGCGCCGCGCGGGAGGTCGGAGAAGATTTGGGTGGGCAGGTAGGCACCGAAGCGGCGATGCATCCCCTCCTCGGGATCACAGACCGACATCGCCCCCATCGTGTCGCCATGATAGCCGCCGCGGAATGCCAGGACCTTCGTCCGACCGCTCACCCCGCGGTTGATCCACATCTGCGCCGCCATCTTGAGCGCAACCTCCACGGCGACCGAACCCGAATCGCTCAGGAAGACGTGATCGAGGTCGCCCGGAAGCAGGACGGCGAGCCGGGCCGCCAGCCGCTCGGCCGGCTCATGGGTGAGGCCGCCGAACATCACGTGCGGCATGCGCGCGAGCTGGTCGGCCACGGCCTGGGCAATGTGCGGGTGATTGTAGCCGTGCACGGCCGTCCACCAGGAGGCGATACCGTCCACGAGTTCGCGGCCGTCGGCGAGCACGATGCGGGTGCCGCGCGTCGCCACCGCCTCCAGGGGCGGCGGGGCGAGGCGCATCTGCGTGTAGGGCCGCCAGAGATGGCGGGCGGGCGCGTCGCGGGTCATGCGTCCGGCATGGTGGGACCATGGACGGGGGTCAAGCGTCCGGCGCGAGCCGCTTGACTTTGCCGCCGCGGCAGCTCCCATCCCCGGCCTGATGGACAGCCTCGACGCCTTCGCCCGCGGAAAACTCGACGCCTTGGAGACCGGCAGCCTGCGCCGTCGGCTGAGGCCGACCGAGCGCGGCCCGGACGCCGCGGCGACCCGACAGGGCAGGGCGCTCGTCTCGTTCTCCTGCAACGATTATCTCGGCCTCTCCCACCATCCCCGCGTGATCGCCGCTGCGCAGGCTGCCGCGGCTGCGCACGGCGCGGGGGCGGGCGGGTCGCGGCTCGTGACCGGTGATCACCCGTATCTCGGCGCGCTGGAGGAACGTCTGGCGCGACACAAGGGCCTGGAGGCGGCCCTGGTCTTCGGCAGCGGCTATCTCGCCAATCTCGGCATCACCCCGGCCCTGGCCGGGCGCGGCGACCTCGTCCTGCTGGACGAGCTGTCCCATGCCTGCATGTGGGCCGGCGCGCGACTGTCGGGCGCGCGGGTTATGACGTTCCGCCACAACGATTCCGGCGACCTTGCGGCGCAGCTCGCCGAGCACCGGTCCCATCACGGCCGCGCCCTCGTTCTGACCGAGCGGGTGTTCAGCATGGACGGCGACCGTGCGCCGCTCGGCGACATCCTCGGCATCGCGGAGACCTTCGACGCCTGGACGCTCGTGGACGACGCCCACGGCATCGGCGTGGTCGAGGACGGCCCGCGGGCGCCGCTGGAGATGGGGACCCTGTCGAAGGCGCTCGGCTCGTATGGCGGCTATCTCTGCGCGTCGCGCCCCGTGATCGATCTGATGACGAGCCGCGCCCGCAGCTTCGTCTACACGACGGGCCTGCCTCCGGCCTCTGCCGCAGCCGCCCTGGAGGCCCTCGCGATCCTGGAGGCGGAGCCCGCCCGGCGGGCCCGGCCCGTCGCGCTCGCCCGGCGTTTCACCGCCCGCCTGGGGCTGCCGGAAGCCGAGAGCGCCGTCGTGCCGGTCCTGGTCGGCGAGGCGCAGGCGGCGCTCGACATCTCGGCCGCGCTGGAGGCGGCCGGCTTCCTGGTGGTGGCGATCCGCCCACCGACGGTGCCGGCCGGGACCGCACGGCTGCGGGTGGCCTTCTCGGCCGCCCACGACGAGGCCCAGGTCGACGCCATGGCCGAGGCGGTTGCCGCCCTCACCGGGCGGGCCTGAGGGCCGCTTTCCGTCCGCACCCCGCGCACCTATACCGGAGCCTCGACGGAGCCGGAGCGCTCCGGCCGGCCCGCCGCAGAGAAGCGGGCGCGAAGCGAATTCGAGAGGACGACGCCATGGATGCCACTGCGCTGCGAGCCCTCCAGGCTCCGATCAAGGACAAGTACCGCACCGCGCCGGACGCGGCGGTCATCACCCTGAAGGCCAGGGGCACGCTGGACGACACCAAGATTGCCTGCAAGGTCGAGACTGGCCGCGCCATTGCGGAGGCCGGGCTTCATCCGGCCACCGGCGGATCGGGCGCGGAGCTGTGCTCGGGGGATATGCTGCTGGAGGCGCTGGTCGCCTGCGCGGGAGTGACCCTCAAGGCGGTGGCGACCGCTCTGGAGATCCCGCTCCGGTCCGGCACGGTCAGCGCCGAGGGCGACCTCGATTTCCGCGGTACCCTCGGGGTCGACAAGGAGGCGCCGGTGGGATTCCGCAGCATCCGCCTGTTCTTCGAACTCGACACCGACGCACCGGAGGACAAGCTTGCGCAGCTGCTCAAGCTCACCGAGCGTTACTGCGTGGTGTTCCAGACCCTGAACCACAAGCCCGAACTGTCGGTGGCGACGACCACCGTCTGAGGGAGGAGCGTCATGGCGGGCGGTGTCACCCAGACCGAGTATTGGAACGGCGAGGTCGGCGTGCGCTGGGCGCGCAGCCAAGCCGTCCTCGACGCGATGTTCGTCCCGCTGACCGAGGCGCTGTTCGCCCGCACGCCCCTCGCCCCCGGTGACAGGGTGCTCGATATCGGCTGCGGTGCGGGGGCCACGACCCTGGAAGCGGCGCGCCGGATCGGGCCCGGCGGCGCTGTGACCGGAGCCGACATCTCGGCGCCGCTGCTGGCTGTCGCCCGGAGCCGCGTCGCCGCGGAGGCGCCGGGCGCGGCCCCGGTCGCATTCGTCGAGGCCGATGTGGAGCAGGCGGATCTCGGGCACTTCGACAACGCCCTCTCGCGCTTCGGCGTGATGTTCTTTTCGGATTCAGGGCGTGCCTTCGCCAACCTGCGGCGGATGCTCAAACCGGGCGGCCGGCTCACCTTCCTGTGCTGGCGGCCGCTCTCCGAGAACCTCTGGGTGAGCGTGCCGCGGGACGCGGTTCTGCCGCTCCTGCCCGAGATCCCGTCGCCACCCCAGCCCGACACACCCGGGCCGTTCCGCTTCGCCGATGCCGACCCGCTGGTCGCACTCCTGCGCGGCGCCGGGTTCGCAAGCGTGACCTGCGACGCGCTCGACCGCGACATCGTCCTCGGGCAGGGCGAGACCGATGCAGCGGCGACCGCGACGGCCACCCACGTCTCTCTCGACCTCGGCCCCAATTCGCACCTCGTCCGCGAGGCCGCGCCGCATCTGCGGATGCAGGCCGAAGCGGCGGTGACGGAGGTTCTGCGGCGCCACGCGCGAGGGGGGGCCGTAAGTCTGCGTGCCGCCTGCTGGCTTGTTCAGGCGGGGTGAGCGGTCGTCAGGGGCCGCCCAGGCGACACGCCCCTCAGAGCCCCAGCGCGCCGCCATCCGAGCGCGGATCGTGGCTCGCCTCGATCCGCCCGTTACGCGCGTGGCGGACCAGCATGCCCGCATGCCCGAGCGAGTCGATATAGGGTCCGCCCAGTTCCTCGATCTCGTGTCCGAGGCGGCCGAGCGCCGCGATGCAGGCCGGATCGAACCGGTCCTCCACCTTCACGCTGAGCGAGGGAGCCCCCCAGGTGCGTCCGTAGAGGAGGCGCGGCGCGTCGACCGCGTTGGCCACCGACATCCCGTAATCGGCGTAGCGGCTGAAGATCTGAGCCTGGAACTGCGGCTGCCCGTCGCCGCCCATGCTGCCGTAGCTCATCACCCGGCCATCATCGAAGCAGGCCAGCGCCGGGATCAGCGTGTGGAACGGCCGCCGGCCCGGCTCCAGCGGGTTCACGGCTTTCGGATCGAGCGAGAAGGACATGCCCCGGTTCTGCCAACAGATGCCGGTCGCGGGTAGAACCGTGCCGGAGCCATACTCCCAGTAGACCGACTGGATGTACGAGACGGAGAGGCCGTCCTGGTCGATCGCCCCCATCCAGACCGTGTCGCCGTGGCCCGGATCGGGCAGGGGCACCCGGGCGGCGCGGTCCATCTCGATCTGTGCCGCCTCGCGGGCGAGCCGTTCCGCTGTCAGGAAAGCGGCAGGGTCGTGCCGCAGGCGGGAGAAATCGGTGACCACCCGGTCGCGGATCGCGAAGGCCCGCTTCGTCGCCTCGATCAGCCCGTGATAATGCGCCGTGCTCTCGGCCTCGGCGATGTTCAGCCGGTCGAAGATCCCGAGGATCAGCAGCGCGGCGAGTCCCTGGGTCGGCGGCGGGAAGTTGTAGAGCGTTGCGTCACGGCGCCGGATCGAGAGCGGCGCCCGCTCGGCCGCCGCGAAGGCCTCGAGATCCGCCCGGGTGACCGGCGCACCGAGGCGCTCCAAGTCGACGGCGATCTCCCGGCCGATATCGCCGCGGTAGAAGTCGCTCAAGCCGGCATGGGCGAGTTGCTCCAGTGTGGCGGCGAGAAGCGGAAGGGCGCGGGTCTCCCCCGCCGGATAGGGCTTGCCCTCCTTCAGGAACGTCTTCGAGAAATTCGGGGCGTCGTGCAGCGTGTCGAGTTCCTGAGGCACGTAGCGCGCCTCCGAAGGCGAGACCGGCACGCCGTTGCGCGCCTGGCCGATCGCGTCGGCAAGCAGCGTCTCCAGGGGCAGGCGCCCGCCCAATGCGCGGGCCAGTTCCAGGGCGAGGCGCCAGCCGCCCACCGCGCCAGCCACCGTCACCATGGCGTCGGGACCGCGCGCGGGGATCGCGTCGTAGCCCTTCTCCCGATAGCGGGTCATCGTAGCGAGGCGGCCGGCCGGTCCGCAGGCCTCGATGCCGCGCACCCGGCCGCCGCGCTCGCGCACCAGCCAGAAGCCGTCGCCGCCGATGCCGTTCATGTGCGGATAGACCACCGCGATGGAAGCGGCCATCGCCACCATCGCCTCGATGGCGTTGCCGCCCTGGGCCAGCACGGTCTGGCCGGCCTGGGCGGCGAGGCTATGGGGCGCGGCGACGGCGGCAGTGGTGAAGACGGGAGTCTCGGGCATCAGTGGTCCTGTGGTGTAACCGGCGCAGGGTTAGGCGAGCCTGCGCATCCTGCAAAGGCCAAGCGTGTCCAGGCGGTGCTCCGTGCTATGCTGTAAGCGTGCTGTCGCCCAGAAGCGGCCAATGTTCCGGAGGCTCACACCCTGGTTCGCCCTCGGCCTGTCGGCCGTGCCTGCCGCAGCGCAGCAGCATTTCCCGACCGTCTTCGAGGGTGCCGGCGCCGATCCCCGCATCTCGGTCTCCCAGCCTGAGACGACCAGCCAAGCCTCCGGCGGCTATGTCCGATCTGTGGAGCCGTCTCTCGGGCCGCTCGGCGATCCGCTGGGGATCCGCCCGTTTCTGAAAGAGCGGGGCATCGAGTACAGCCTGACCTACATCGCCGACGTGCTCGGCAACCCCGTCGGCGGATTGCGGCAGGGCGCGATTGTCGAGGATCGCCTCAACCTGCGGCTCAATCTCGACCTCGACCGGCTCGTGGGCTGGCAGGGCGCCACGGTCCACGCCAACGCCTACGTCATCCACGGCACCGGTCTGTCGCGCTACTATGTCGGCAACCTACTGACCACGAGCGTCATCGAGGCGCTGCCGTCGAGCCGTCTCTACGTGCTCTGGCTCGACCAGAGCCTGATGGACGGCCAACTCGGCCTCCGGATCGGGCAGCAGGCCGCCGACACCGAATTCTTCGTCAGCCAGACCGCGACCCTGTTCGTGAACTCCACCTTCGGATGGCCGGCCATCACCGGGCTCGACCTGCCGAGCGGCGGCCCGGCCTACCCGCTCGCGGCGCCGGCGATCCGGGCCAAATACGCGCCGGGCAACGGCTTCTCCCTGCAGGTCGGGCTGTATGACGGCGATCCGGCAGGCGCCAATCGGCCGGGCGACGATCCGGAGGCGCAGCGCCTCGATCGGACCGGCACGAATTTCCGCGTGCGCGATCCGGCCCTGGTCATCGCCGAGGCGACCTACGCGTACAACATCGCTCCGGGGGCCAAGGGCCCGCCTGGCGACCTCACGCTCGGCGGCTGGCAGCATTTCGGCCGGTTCGACAGCCTGCGCTTCGACATCACCGGCGTGCCGCTCGCCGACCCGAACGCCAGCGGGATCGGCCGTCCGGTGCGCGGCAATGCCGGCCTCTACGCGATCTACGACCAGACCCTCTACCGGGAATCCGGCAAGGACGACGAGGGTCTCGGCTTCTTCGTACGGGCCGCATGGTCGCCCACCCGCTCCAGCCTGATTGACGCCTACCTGGATACCGGCCTCGCCTACAAGGGCCTGCTCGACGGGCGCGACGACGACACGATCGGCCTCAGCGTCGCCTACGCCCGCATCAGCGACGAGGCGCAGCGGGCCGACAGGGACACGATCCTCTACACGGGCATGCCGATGCCGAGGCGCCGCGCCGAGGCGGTGATCGAGGCGACCTATCAAGCCGTCGTCGGGCCGGGCTTCACGGTTCAGCCGGACGCACAATACGTCATCCATCCGGGCGCCGGCATCGCCGGGCCTGACGGGCGCCGCCTGCGCAATGCCGCGGTGCTCGGGGTCCGCGCCACCGTGCAGTACTGAGCCGGCCCGCGACGGCGTTGCCGGGAACGGTGACGGCGCCCCGGTTCTTTCCGCAGCATGCTGATCTTCGAGTGGGTTGTCGGCGTCCTGTTCGGCGCCGTCCTTCTGGCCGGTCTGGCGCGCCGGCTGGGCGCGCCCTATCCGGCCTTCCTGGCGCTGGGTGGGGTCGGCCTCGCCTTCGTGCCCGGCGTCCCGAACCTGCGGCTCGACCCCGAACTCGCGCTCGCGCTGTTCCTGGCGCCCGTCCTGCTCGATGCCGGGTTCGACGCATCGGTCCGGGACATGAAGGACAATTGGCGCGCGGTGCTGGGGCTCGCGGTCGGCGCGGTCGCGGTGACGACGCTCGCCGTCGCGGTCGTGGCGCGGCTCGTCGTGCCGGACATGCCGATCTCCGCCTGCATCGTGCTCGGCGCAGTGGTCGCGCCGCCGGACGCGGTGGCGGCGCTGGCGGTGCTCAAGCACGCACCGATGCCCCACCGGCTCGCCACGATCCTGCGCGGCGAAAGCCTGCTCAACGATGCGGCCTCGCTGCTGATTTACCGGCTCGGCGTGGCTGGCGCGATGGCCGGCACGTTCCACCCCGCCGAGGTTGCGCCCGCCTTCCTTCTGGGCGTCGTGGCGAGCCTCGTCGTCGGCCCCGTCCTCGGTCTGCTCTTCGTCGCGCTGTCGCGGCGCGTGACGGACCCGGCGAGCGCGATCGTGATGCAGTTCGTCGTTGCCTTCGGGATCTGGCTCGCCGCCGAGCGGCTGGAGCTGTCAGGGGTCCTGACCATCGTCACCTTCGCGGTGACGGTCGCCCGGCGGGCGCCGGGCATCACGGCGCCGCGCGCCCGGGTGATCTCCTACGCGGTCTGGGACACGGCGGTGTTCGTGCTCAACGTCCTGGCTTTCGTGCTGATCGGCATCCAGATCGATCCGATCCGGGAGCGGCTGACCGGCCCGGATGCGTGGCAGGCCCTGATCCTCGCAGGTGCCACTTTCGCCACCGTGGTGGTGACCCGTCTCGCCTGGGTGCTGCCGACCACGGGCATGCGCGGGCTCGGCCTCCGGCAGGCAGGCGCGCCGGCACGGCTCGGGCCGGGTCTCGCCCTGTCCTGGGCGGGCATGCGCGGCATCGTCACGGTTGCGGCTGCGCTGGCGCTGCCCGCCGCGTTTCCGCACCGCGATCTCGTGGTCTTCACCGCCTTCTTCACCGTGCTGGGCACGCTCATCGTGCAGGGCCTGACCCTGCGCCCGCTCCTCGCTTGCCTGAAGCTGGAGGACGACGACCCGGTCGGGCGGGAGACCGGCTGGGCCCGGGCCGCCGCCTACCAGGCCGCCCTCGACAGCCTTTCCGACGCCGAGGATGAACCGGCAGCCGACGCCCTGCGCGCGGAGTTCCGCGCGGCGCTCGCGGAGGCTGAAGCGCACGAGGAGGGCCGGGCGCCGGAGAGCCTTCCGGCGGATGCCGCCCGGCGCCGCGCCGTCGAGGCTGCCCGCGACGCGGTGCTTTCCCTGCGTCGCCAGGGGCGGATCGGCGACGACGCCTATTACCTGCTGGAGGAGGAGTTCGACTGGGCCGAACTCAGCGCGACGCCGCGCGCGGAGACGTGAGCGCGGCATCCAGGGGCAGTCGCCGCCCTGGTGCGCGCAGCGGAGGATTCCTCGTTGACACACCGCAAGCAGACATCGCGCGGCGCTGGGTCACTTTGCTGCGCGCGCGATGGCGGATGGACCGCGTCAGCGGAGCGCTGTCACACGCGCTTGCGTGCTGCGATCCGCGCCTCGATCGCATCCCAAACGGCCACCGACAGGTCCGGTCCCCCGAGGCGCTGAATCGCCCGGATTCCGGTTGGTGAGGTCACGTTGATCTCGGTGAGATGCCCGTCGATCACGTCGATTCCCACGAGGATCAGGCCCCGCCGCGCGAGTTCCGGTCCGATCGTCGCGCAGATCTCGCGCTCGCGGTCGGTCAGTTCCGAGGCAGAGGCGGCACCGCCGCGGACCATGTTGGAGCGGATGTCGTTCGCCGCCGGGACCCGGTTGACCGCGCCCATGGGGACGCCGTCGACCAGGATGATGCGCTTGTCGCCTTCCGTGACCCGGTCGAGGTAGCGCTGGACGACCCAGGCCTCCCGGAAAGTGGTGGCGAACAGGTCGAACATCGAGCCGAAATTCGGGTCTTTCTCGGTGACCTTGAACACGGCGGCGCCGCCATGCCCGTGCAGCGGCTTCATCGCCACCGTGCCGTGCTCAAGTCGGAAGGCCTCGATCTCCGCCCTGTCGCGGCTGATCAGGGTCGGGGGCATCAGCTCGGGAAAGTCGAGAACGAACAGCTTCTCGGGTGCGTTACGCACTTCGAACGGGTCGTTGACCACGAGCGTCTGCGGGTGGATCCGCTCGAGCATGTGGGTGGCCGTGATGTAGGCCATGTCGAAGGGCGGATCCTGGCGCATCAGCACCACATCGGCCTCGGCGAGGTCGATCCGCTCCGGCGGCGCCAGCGTGAAATGCGCCCCGTCGACATCCTGCACGGTCAGGCGTTCGACCCGCGCGGTCACGCGCCGCCCCTGCATCGAGAGCCGGTCCGGCGTGTAGTAGACGAGGGAATGCCCCCGCCGCTGGGCCTCCAGCAGCAGGGCAAAGGTTGTGTCGCCCGCGATCCGGATATTCTGGATCGGGTCCATCTGAACCGCGACGGTCAGGCTCATACCAAACGCCCCTCGCCAACGGCGGGCATCTCGACCGGATGCGGTCTCAATCGTCGGACAGCGACTTGCTGCCGGTGCGCTTGTCGTAGTCGCCGATCGCCGAGCGGCATTCGGGCGACAGGCGCTTGCGGTTGCGCATCATGCAGCGATCCGCATCCTGACTGTTCGGGTCGACGCCCGCGCAGAGACGGAAATAATCGTTCGCACAGCCGAGCTGCAGACCCTGGTCCTCCCGCTGGGCATAGGCGGGGGCGGCCGTCAGCGCGAGCAGTGCGAGCGCCGCCGTGGCCAACCCGCCGCGGCGAGGGAAGCGCAGTGATCGTTCCGGAACCAGTCGCATTCAGCGGTGTCCTCAATCTCGATCGGGCGGAGAACCGACGCGGCGGCCCCGCCCTCGCCCGTGTCCGGCATATCGGTCGGGCCGGGCGGTAGGCAAGCGCTGGAGGTCGCCGCGGGTTCCGCGCAGGAACGTCGCGGCCACGCTTCACCCCATTGTGGCGCGGAGGTCGCACCGGGCCGCAGCTCAAGCATGAGTGTCCGGTAACAAGAAGGCCCTGTCCGGGGTCGGACAGGGCCTTAAGTCGAAGGGAGGAAACGCCCGCCATGGGCGTGAGAGGCACAGCAATTCGCGCGCCAACTCCCATCGCATACCATTTCCGCGGGCGAACCCTGGAAAGACTCCGTTAACTACGTCGTGCTGGATTGTTTCGGTAGCCCTTGCCGACGCCCTCCGAAGGGCCCGGGCCAGATGCTCGGACCGCCGACAGGAGCCGGAGACCATGACCCTTTTCAAGCCGCAGGAGACCGGTGGACTCCGTTCGTCGCAGAACGCTGCCGATCCGACTCGCAGAGCTGCCCCGACCACGTCCGCCACGCTGATTCCATTTCCCGCCGCGGAGGCGCGGCCGACCTCGCGCGTACCGCGTTCCAGCGAGCGACGCGGCGAGATCCTGCTGTTCCTCGGCGTCCGCTACGAGCGCCTCGCGTCCTGAGGGCGCCACGGCGCATATCGCATATCCCTCCGGCCGCGCGACGCCATCGACGGTTCCCCCATGTCAGTCCCGGATCGCCGGCCGTTCGACCGCACGCGCCTCGCCCTGCGTCTCGCCCCCTTCGGCGCGATGCTGGCGCTCCTCGCCGCCTGCACCCAGAGCGGTGATTTCGGCCGGCCGCGCACAGGCGTCTGGAATGGGCTCATCGACACGACAGGCAGCTTCAGCAGCCGCGATCGCGGGCGTCTGCTGCTTGAGTCTGGCCTCACCGACGACGAGCAGGCCCTGCGCGACCGCGCGTGGCGCTTCGTCGAGCCCGCCAGCAGCTTCGCGGCGTTCCAGGACACGGTGTTCGGCCTCGCCAGCGCCCACGCGCTCCCGCCGACATGGCGCTACGAGGAGGTCGGCGCCTATTACGAGGCTTTGACGGCGGAGCCGTCCCGCTCCCCGGTCTCCCGCTACCGGAAACTCAGTGACGACGCGACCGCCGATGCCCGGCTGATCCCGATCTTCGTGGCGCTGGCCGCTCGCGTCATCGACGCGGATGCCGCACGACTGCGCAGCCTGCCCTTCGCCAAGACCCTCGACGATGCCGCCCTGCGGGATGCCGTACAGCGGGTGGCCGAGAACCGGTGCCTGATCGCCTGGGTGCGCTTCGAGGCCGGCCTGCGGCTAGCCCGCTATCGGTTCGCCCTGGAGCACCTGTTCGCCGCGGCGCCGGCGCCGGAATCGGTCTCGGCCGAGCGCTCCATCATGATGCTGGCCGCGCGCCGCAACCTGCTCGAACCGCTCCTTCCTCCCGATGCCGCGGCGCGATGCGGCCTCGGACCGGTCCTCCCCCCGTTGCCGGTTGCGCAGGCGGGGCCACTGGTGGTCAAGGACTGAGCGGCCGGGGGCGGTCTTCCCGAAACCGCCCTGCGGATATGGTCAGCGCCTGGGATCGCCCAGCATAGTCGGCGCAGCGCCGGTCTCCTTTCGGCTGTTCGGCGCGGCACGCGAACGAATCTATCGAGCCGCATCGGCCATGTAGGACTTCGCCTCGCGTGCCGACATCGCGTCGGATGCGTAGGTGAACGTGCCCCGTTCGAGCACCTCCCGCGCGGCCCGCGCCAGACCGCCGAGCGCCGCCCGCGCAAATGACCCGCCGACGCTGATCCGCTTCACACCGGCGTCCTGCAACTCAGCCACCGTGTGCTGCTGCCCCGATAAGCCCGCGACGACGTTGACTGGGCAGCTCACCGCGGCGCACACGCTCCGAATAGCGTCTAGATCCGGCAGATTCGGTGCGTACAGAACGTGCGCGCCCGCCTTCTCGAACGCCTGCAGACGGCGAATCGTGTCGTCGAGGTCGGGCTTGCCCCACAGGTAGCTCTCGGCGCGCGCAGTCAGCACGAAAGGGGCTGGCGTGCTGCTTCGGCGGCGGCGGCAACACGCTCGACCGCGAGGCCGAAATCGAAGATCGGCGAGGCCGAATCGCCCGTGGCGTCCTCGATCGAGCCGCCGACCAAACCGACCTCCGACGCCCGGATGATCGTCAGCGCGCATGCTTCGGGGGCCGCGCCGAACCCGTCTTCCAGATCGGCCGAGACGGGCAAATGGGTCGCCTCCACGATGGCGCGGGCATTCTCCAGGATCGCGTCGCGAGACAGGGCGGCAGTGGAGTCCCGGCGCCCGATCGAGAAGGCAAAGCCCGCGCTGGTCGTCGCCAGGGCCTCGTAGCCCAAGGCCGTCAGGATACGCGACGAGCCTGCGTCCCACGGGTTCGGCATCACGAAGGCACCGGGCCGCTCGTGTAACGCCAGGAAGGCTTTATGTTTGGCATCCAGGCTGGACATGCGCATCTCCGTCTGAAGGCTGAACCTATCCCGGATCAGCACAAAGAGGGAACAACACGCGCCGGATCCAATCCGCCCTCCTCAGGGGATGCGGTCGTCAACGTCCGAGATCGGCCGACGACACGAGGCCGTTCCGACCTGCCGGCTACCGCCCCGTGCCCTTGCCGGACGCATCCTTGCCCGTCGCCGTGTCGTCCGCAGGCGTGTCGGTGGTGCAGGAGACGGCCTGGACCGCGGCATTGGCGGCGGGGCGCTGGCTCGGTAGGCTGGCGATCACCCGCACCACAACGAACCCGCGCGTGTCGGGCGCGACGATGCGCACGTCGCGGCTCGGGTCGTTCTCGTCGTCATCGGCGAGCGCCTCGTCGTACTGGGCACGGGTGAGGATCACGAGGTCGAGGGCTCCGCGGACCGCCGCCTGATCGGTCACCGCGTAGAAGGCACCCCGGCGGCCATGCGCGGCGAGCGACAGTGACAGGGCCCCAGTGCGGGCCGAAACGCGCATCGGCCCGTCGGCGAGATTGTAGGCGCAGACACCCACCGCCACCGCCGGATCCGGGATCGGCAGCCATGCCTCGGCCGGAGAGGGGTCGTCACCAGTGGCAACCGTGTAGATCGATTGCGGGTGGTCGAGGTTCTCACTGGTGCGGGCACGCGAGACGGCGTCGGTTTCCGACAAGGCGGGGATCGCCAGGACCGCCGCGATGTGGACAATCCCCGCGAGCACCAGGCCGATCAGCGTGGCGTAGACGAAGCGCAGGCTCACGGGGCGCATCCCAGGCGGGTGATGGCCGGCACGGAATTTCGGTCGAGGGCCCCGACGCTGGCGGCGACCGGCGTGTCGTAGAGGCGAAGAGCCAGACGCACGGGGCCGCTCGCCCGTGGGCTCGGGAGCCAGTTCCCCGGCTGAACGTCCGGCGCCAGCATGATCGCGAACCGCCCATCCGCCGCGCGCAGCACCTCCGTGGAGGTGAAGCCTTCGCGCAGGGGCGCGCGGCCGGGTTCGCGCGCGCCACGGCCGGCCACCGTGACGGTCCAGGCGCGGGCGGGCGGCGTCGCGCCGCCGACCCGGTAGGTGCAGGTGGCGTCGAGCGCCTGCCCGGAATCGTCGACCGCCGCCGTGAGCAGCAGGCCTTCCCCGACCGCCAGAGGGATCTCGCCCCGGCGCGCATTGACCGCGCGCGTATAGGGATCGGCGTTCGCGGCGCCGGCCCGCGGCCAAGCCGTCCAGGCCCCGACCTGCACGCCGCCGAACGGATAGCCGCCGCTCGTGGCCCAGTCGGCGCTGGCGAGTCCGAGAAGAGCCCCCAACGCCAGCACGTAGACGGCGAGGCCAGCGATCGAACTCTTGCGCCAGAGGCGCAGGACGAACCGGACCGCGCCGTGGCGTGGGGCTCTGACGGACGCGGAGGACCGGCCGAACGCATCGGGAATCGTGAGCTTCATGCGCTCAGCGAACCTCGGTAAAGCCGCCAACTGGTCGGCCGCCCTCGGCGACCTCGCGCAGCGGGCCGGACGGCGTCGTCACCGCCCGATCGCCCGGCTTTCGGCCGGTCTTCGGCGCGTCTCCGGCGCCGGACCGCGCGCCCGAAGGTGATCCGGGCGAGCGTTCCACCGTCCGGAACAAGCCGTTCAGGCCGCTGATCACCTCGAAGGAGCGGCGCGAGAGCTTGCCGTAGGCGCTGGCGTTGGGGTCCATCGGGGCTGTAGGGCCGCCGGAGGCTTGCTGCTGGGCCGCGCGAGGGCTCTCCTTCAAGCCGGGCAGGCCCTTGATCTCGATGCCCTGGTGGGCCGGCTCCATCACGTCGTGCCAGGTCTGAGCCGGAAGCGAGCCGCCGGTCAGCTTGTTGGTCGAGGTGTGGTCGTCGTTTCCGAACCAGACGGCACCGACATAATTGCCGGTGTAGCCGACGAACCAAGCGTCCCGGTAGGCGTTCGTGGTGCCGGACTTGCCGGCGACCTTCACGCCCTCCAGCTGCGCCCGCTTGCCCGTGCCCTCCTCGACAACCTTGTTAAGCATGAAGTTCATGTCGGCCACGACCTGGGGCGAGAGAACCCGGTCCGGCGGCTCGTCGGCGTGGCGGTAGATCACTTCACCGGACGAGTTCTTCACCTCGATGGCCGCGTAGGGCTTGGCACGGAACCCGCCATTGGCGAACACCGCGTAGCCGGCCGCCTGATCGATGACTGTCACCTCGTCGGAGCCGATCGGCATCGAGACGGTGTCGATCAGGTTCGAGGTGATACCCATCTTGTGGGCGAGTTCGGTGATCTTCGCGCGGCCCGCCTTGGCCGCCCGGGCCTCGTGGGAGATGCCCATGGCCTTGCCCAGCGCGATGGAGATCTTGATCGGGATCGTGTTGATCGACTTCGCCACGGCGAGCCACATCGGCACCCGGCCGGCATAGGAGCGGCCGTAATTCTGCGGGCACCAGTTGCCGATGCAGACCGGGCTGTCGACCACCGCCGTGTCGGGCTTGAACAGACCGGAGGCGAGCGCGGCCGAGTAGACGTAGGGCTTGAACGACGAGCCGGGCTGGCGCAGCGCGTCGGTGGCGCGATTGAACTGGCTTTCGCCGTAGTCGGCGCCGCCCACCATGGCGCGGAGCGCCCCGTCGGGATCGAGGATCACCATGGCGGCCTCGTCGACGTCGTAGGCGTCGCCGGACTTGCGCAGGATGTCCGCCACCACCTCGTCGGCACGTTTCTGGATGGCGAGGTCGAGGGGGGTCTTCACCGTCAGCACGCGGTCGTTGCGCAGCTTCCCGGCATCGGCCATGCCCTTAATCTCGCCGAAGGCCCAGTCGAGGTAGTAGTCGGCGGTGATGTCGCGGGTCCGGGTCACCGGCGTCGCCGGATTGCGCAAAGCCGTCTGGATCTGCCCCTCGGTGACGAATCCCGCCTCCACCATGTTGTGCAGCACGTCGGCCGCCCGGGCGCGGGCCGCCGGCAGGTTGACGTGCGGGGCGTACTTGGTCGGCGCCTTGAACAGGCCCGCCAGCATGGCGGCCTCGGCGAGGCTGATGTCCTTGAGCGGCTTGCCGAAATAGTAATCCGCCGCCGCGACCGCGCCGAAGGTGCCGCCGCCCATATAGGCCCGGTCGAGGTAGAGCTTCAGGATCTCGTTCTTGGTGAGATGGCTCTCGAGCCAGAGCGCCAGGAACGCCTCGTTGACCTTTCTTTCGAGTGAGCGCTCATTCGTCAGAAACAGGTTCTTGGCGAGCTGCTGCGTGATCGAGGAGCCGCCCTGCGTGCCGCCGCCGCCCTTCGAATTGTTGACCAGCGCCCGCAGGGTGCCGATCGGATCGATGCCCCAGTGCTCGTAGAAGCGCCGGTCCTCGGTGGAGACCAGCGCCTTGATCATGATGTCGGGAAAGTCGTCGAGCTTGAGCGAGTCGTCGTGCTTGATGCCGCGCCGCCCGACCTCGGTGCCGTAACGGTCGAGGAAGGTGACGGCGAGGTCCTGCTGCTTCAGCCAGTTCTCGCTGGTCAGCTGGAAGGCGGGCTGCGCCAGGGCCAGCATCAGCACCGCGCCGCCGGTCCCGATGGTGACGCCCTCGCTGGTCAGGTCCAGGGCGACGCGCTTCCAGCCACGCACCGCGAAGCGGCTCATGACACGCTGAAAGCGCTCGTAGGCGTTCCCGGTGGACTGGCCACTGTCATACAGGCTGGCATTGACCCAGGCGTCGAACGCGAGCGCGGCGCGTTCGAGGCGGATCTTGATTTCGGTGAGCGTCGGCAGGCGCACGATGTCGAACCCGGCTTGTCGAGCGCCTCTGCGGCGGATCCTGGCGGCGGATGGTCGAGCGCCCGCGCCGCGGACAGGGAACCTGCGCCGACGCCACCGCGCAGCGCCCGACGTCCATAGCAGGATCCGGACCCGTGTGCGAGGCTCTGCGCAGTCTCGCGAATCGCCGCGGACGAGCTTGGGCATAACGCACGAGAGCGCGATTCGGCCGCATGGGCCCGGCGTCCCGGCGCTCGTGCGGCGGCGGCCACGCTTGCAGCGGTCCTGCGGCTCGGGCAGAGAGGCGCCTCCCCGATCGAGAGACCTTTCCGATGCCCAAGCCCGAGGCGCCGCGCCGCGGGGCGGTCGAGCCATTCTGGCAGACCAAGACGCTCGAAGACATGACCCCGTCCGAATGGGAGAGCCTGTGCGACGGCTGCGGCCGGTGCTGCCTGATGAAGCTCGAAGACGAGGATACCGGTGACGTCCACCACACCGATATCGGCTGCACGCTGCTCGACGGCCTTACCTGCCGGTGCCGCGACTATGTCCGGCGGCAGAAGCGCGTGCCCGATTGCGTGCGCCTGACGCCAGATGCGGTGCGGTCGATCGCGTGGCTGCCGCCGACTTGCGCATACCGGCTCGTGCGCGACGGGAAGCCGCTTTACCCGTGGCACCCGCTGGTCTCCGGACGGGCCGCGAGCGTTCACGAGGCCGGCATCTCGGTTCGTGGCCGGCTCTCGGGCAACGAGGAGGAATTCTCGGACGACGAGTTGCCGGACCGGATCGTGGACTGGCCGGCCCTCGATCCCAGTGCCAGCTGAGACGACAGGCGCGGGACCCCGCCGCGGGAGATCCTTTCGCTCCGGGGCCAGGGTTCCCGCAGACTGTAAGCGGATCCGCGCTTCAGCAAGAACGTCCTAGCCGGTCGCGGCCTGACGGCCCAGCAGCCTGCCGCCCGCCAATCCGTTCGCCGCGATGACGAGGGTGACCGCCGCCGCGTGGATCAGAAGATCCGTGGCGGTGGCGTCGTGCGGGTGGACTGGCATCAGCAGCGCCGCCGCCGCTGCGGCCACCGCAAGCCCGCCGAGGGCGGCCGTGAGGTTCGGTCGCAGCGGGCAGGCGCGTCGCAGCATCACGACGATCAGAACCGACAGCGGGACTGAGACGCAGATCAGGAAGCTGAAGCAGCCTGAGACCGCATGCGCACCGGGTATGTCGGCCCCCGGGGCGATCCATTCGCGCAGGCAGCCCAACCCACTCGCGCCGATCCAGAGGACGAGGGGCGGAAGCGGCAGGAGGGCCCAGCGGCTGGAGCGGCCCGGCACGCTGGTGGCGAAGGCCGCGAAGGCAGCGGCGATCGCCGTCAGCACGGCGCCGATCGCCGCAAAGGCCAGATCCGGCACATGCATGCGCAGCATGAAGCCACCCGTGCCGTTCCAGGCGGCAAGCATCAGCCCAACCCCCAGCGCCGCGCCGAGCCACAGGGCCGCGCGAGCCTCCGGGGCAGGGAGCCGTCGCACAGGTTCGAGCCCTCCCGCGAGCTCCTCGACGAGCCGCTCGTGACGGGACAGGTCGACGCCGGCCCAGTTGCTCCCTTCTCCGGGCATCACTCCCGCTCCTGCGTCAGGCTGGCCCGGAGCGCCTTCAGCGCCCGGTGCAGGTTCACCTTGAGGGCCCCCTTGCTCCGGCCGGTGAGCGCGGCGGTCTCGTCGAGCGACATCTCGCGCAGGCCGAGATGCTCCACCGCCTGCCGCTGTCCGTCGGGCAGGGCCGCCACCGCGCGTGCCAGGGCGGCGGCCCGGTCCCGCGCCTCGAGCCCCTGCCCGGGAGCCGGGCCCGGATCGACTTCAGCCTCGTAGGCCAGGGGATCGTTGACCTCTCTGGGACGCCGCCCGGCGTGCCGCAGCCGGTCGATCGCCCGACGCTGGGTGATGGCGCGCAGCCAGGGCATGAAGGGGCGGGCGGGATCGTAGCTCGCCCGAGCCCGGTGGACCGTCATCAGCGCATCCTGCACGACATCGTCCACCGCTTCGCCGCGCACGCCCTGCGTCCGCGCGATCGCCGAGACCACCGGCAGGCAGGCCTTCAACAGGGCACGATAGGCGGCCGCGTCACCACCCTGCGCTGCCGCCATCAGGGCTGCCAGTTCCTGTTCGAGCGCCATCCGGGCTCCGCCGTCGTTCCGTCCCCCGGCCAGCGCCGTATCTACCCCGCGGTCCGATCCCGACGCCAGGGCCCAGCCGCGCCCGGCCATCCCGCCCGAAACGGCGAGGATCATCGCACGGCCTCCTGGACCGTCCCGGCAGGGGCCGCAGCGAGACGCGCGGCGCCAAGGATGCGCCCGTCAACGGCCTGAAGCAGCAGGGCCGCACTCGCGCCTTCGGGGCGGGTCGACGTGAAGGTCGCGGCCATACCCGACCAGCGTCCGAGATCCTGAAGCGAGCGGACGATGTTGATCTGCTCGATGGTGCGGCCGGCATTCTCGCCGCGCAGCACACGTGTGGTGTGGCTCGGATCGTATCCGATCAGCAGGACGCGTGCGCCGTCCGTCCCGGCGCCGGTGCCGGCCCCGATCTGCGCGACGACGCGCTCGCCGTCGCGGCCCAGCGTCACGGGAATGCCGGGGCCGGTCTCCTGGACCCGGGCGATCGCGGCACGCAGGCCGACCTCGTCGGACCCGACCAGCCCGATTCGCCCGTTGATCACCGCCTGCGGCGTGTAGGTGGGTCCGCCGAAGCGGGCCGCGTAAGCCTCCTGGCGCGTGCTCGCGGCCGGCAGGGCAAAGGGGTCGCGCCAGTTCAGATGGTTCCAATAGGTGACGTGGAACGCGAGCGGCAGGACGTCGCCCCGCTCCCCAGGCGTCTCGCGCGCGAGACGGCCGATCAGCGCCTCCGCGGGAGGGCAGGATGAGCAGCTTTGCGAGGTGAACAATTCGACAACGACAATGCGCTGCGCCGCCGTGGCTGGAAGGAGGCCGGCGCAGAACAAAGCGGCGGCGATCAAGAGGGTAGGGCGCATGGCCGGAACTCCCGCACGCCGGCAGTTCGAATCCAGCGTACCAGCTTCTTCGGCGGGACCACGACGACGGTTACGCCGGCAGCTCGAGTTCGAAGGCGTCAACGTCGCGCAGCAGCGCGACGAAGGCCCGGGCGCCGTGGTCCAATGCCACGCGGCCGGCCTCGGCGGTTCCGAGCCGCGCATCGCCCATGGCGCCGGAGGCCTGGAGGTCGCCAGCCTTCCACGCGAAGGCGGCAGGGCGGCCAGCGCGCAGATGGGTAAAATCGCGGATCATCGCCAGCGTGCGCGGCGGGAAATCGGCAATCCGATCGGTCCGGACGAGATCCGGCCGCAGGGCCAGCATCAGCGCCGTCTCGATACCGCCGGCATGGATGCCGTGCGCGATCTCGTCCGCCGGGAACAGTCCCTCGGGATAGCCGAGCCGCGCCCAGGATGTCGTCACCGCCACCATGTCGAACCGGGCGCGCAGGTCGCCCGCCACGAGATCGATGAGTGCGCTGTTGCCGCCGTGGCTCGTGACGATCACGAGCTTGCGGCAGCCGGCACGGTGAACGGCGGCGCCGATCCCCGTCCAGGCGGCGAGCGCCGTTCCGGTTTCCAGCGAGAGCGTGCCCGGGAAGGAATCGTGCTCGTCGGACTTGCCCACCGGCTGGACCGGCAGCAGCAGCACGTCGAGATCCGTCGGCGCGTGGTCGCGCACCCGGGCGAGATAGCCCTCGGCGATGATCGTGTCGGTGGCGAGCGGCAGATGGGGGCCGTGCTGCTCGATGGCAGCCACCGGCAGCACGGCGATCGCCCGCCCCATGTCGCGGTGGGCCAAGTCTTCAGTGGTCAGCTCGGACCAGAACCGCGCCGTCATTCCTGCCGAGGCCTCCTGCCGGCGCCGCCGATCTGCGGCGGATCCGGGAGGCGATCTAACCGGCTGGTCGCCGCCAAGTCGAATGTCATATCGGCGGCCGAGGCTCAGCCGGCTGAGACCGCGTCAGGCGAACAGGGCGTCGATGTCGTCCTGAGACGGCATGGCATCCACGGTCTGCGGGCCATTCAACATGAGATCCTCGGCCCGGGTTCGCCGGGCGCGCTCGGCCGGGTCCAGCGAGGCCGCATCGCGGGCCTTCACGGCGCTGACGAATCGGTCCAGGCGCTGCTCGAACAGTCTCAGCGACTCCACCACCTTGGCGATCCGCTGGCCGGTGATGTCCTGGAACGCGCAAGCTTCGAAGATCGTGTTGATGCGCTCCTCGACGGCCTCGCGGTAGCCTGTCCCGTCGGGCAGGCCGAGCATCGCCTCGGCGGCTTCCATGATCGTGTTGGTGGCGCCCGCCGTCGCCGTGACGACGCTGCCGAGTTCCTCGTGCGCCATGGGGATCCGGTCGCGGCTCATCTCGTTCGCGCGCAACGCACCGATCTCCTCGCGGAGATGGGCGATGTAATCCGCAATCTCGATCAGCTCGGCGATCACCGTCTGCGGTTCTCGAAACCGCAGATCGGCCTGCCGGGCAGCGGCTGACGACATGCTCTCCTCCTCGGATCTGTGGCCGTCATGTCCGGCCACGCCACGTCTCGGAATCGGGCGCCACAGCGGCGATCCGGTCGGACGGTGCGGGGACGAAGTAGGGGGCCGGTCAGCTCCCGCAGACTGCCTCGATCTTCGACTTCAGCGTGGCCGCGTTGAAGGGCTTCACGATATAATTGTTCACCCCGGCCTTCTTGGCCGCAATCACGTTCTCGGTCTTCGATTCGGCGGTGACCATGATGAACGGCGTCGTCCGAAGATTTTCGTCGGCCCGCACGTGCCGGAGCAGCTCGTAGCCCGTCATCGGCTCCATGTTCCAGTCGGAGATGACCAGGCCATATTTGCGCCCCTTCAGTCGCGCGAGCGCCTCGGTTCCGTCGGAAGCATCATCGACCTCTTCGAAGCCGAGCTGCTTCAATAGATTGCGAATAATGCGGACCATCGTCTGGTAATCGTCGACAACGAGGATCGGCATGCTCAGATCGAGAGCCATCGAACAACTGCTCCGTATTGCCCGGCGGGAAGCCGCGGCGGCTCCCGGATAGATTAACGCTTCGCTAACGCTGCAATTTAGCTGCGCTGCACAGCTTTTCAAATAGGGCATGCGCATTGCGAAGGCGTTAATCGGCGCGGCCGGCGCACAACCCCGATGCCTGCGGCGCGGAGGCGCGCACGGACGCCGGGGCTTCGCTTGACCCTCCGGGCACCTTTCGGCAGGGTCCGGCGGCGTCGGGCCCCTCGCGGATCTGTCAGGCGACCCCATCCGACTCTTCCAGGCACTCGACCCCGAACCGATGGCCCCAGGCGACGACACGGCCGCGCGGCCCTTCACGATCTGCCGCGCCGACGCGCCAGTCCCCCCGGCCCTCGCCGGGGCCGTGGCGGCGATCGGCAATTTTGATGGCGTCCACCTGGGCCATCGGATGCTCGTCGACATCGTGCGTGCCGCGGCTTATGCCGCCGGTCGGCCGGCCGCGATCCTGACCTTCGAGCCGCATCCGCGGGCCTATTTTGCGCCCGACGCGCCGATGTTCCGCCTGACCGGCCTCGCCGCCAAGGAAATCGTGTTCGCGCATCTGGGCCTCGACGGGCTGATCGTGCGCCGATTCGACGGGGCTCTGGCCGAGACCGGGGCTCGCGCCTTCGTGCTCGACTTCCTGAAGGGGTCCCTGGCCCTCTCCGGCGTGGTCGTCGGGCACGATTTCCATTTCGGCCGCGGCCGCGAAGGTACGCCTGCGATCCTCGCCGAACTCTGCCGCGAGGCGGGGATGATCTGCCAGATCGTGGCACCGGTCGCCCTCGGCGGTGAGACCGAGCCGGTTTCGTCGAGCGCGATTCGTGCGGCGCTGGCGGCCGGCGACATCGTCCGTGCCAACACGCTTCTCGGCTACCGCTGGTTCGTCCTTGGCGCGGTCCGACACGGCGACAAGCGCGGCCGGCAGCTGGGCTTTCCCACCGCCAACATGATGCTGCCCGACTGCGGGCTGGCGCACGGCATCTACGCGGTGCGGGTCCGCTTGGCCTCGGGCGGATTCCACGACGGCGTGGCGAGTTACGGGCGCCGTCCGACGTTCGATGACGGCGCACCGCTGCTGGAGACCTATCTCTTCGACTTCTCCGGCGATCTCTACGGGCAGGAGATCGCCGTGGAGTTCGTCGGCTACATCCGCGGCGAGGAGCGGTTCGCCAGCGCCGAGGCGCTTGTCGAGCGTATGCACGTCGATGCCCAAACGGCGCGGACCCTGCTGGCGCGCGATCTAACCTCGTCGATGCTGACCTGATCCCGCGGGCATCGCGGCAGGCGTGGATCGTGTAGAAGGTGTCATCGAGCAGGAGGCGGACGTGCTGGGTCGTTACGAGCGCGGGAACAACGGCGAGGCGGTCGTCGAGTACGGCGATGGCACGATGCGGGTGGTCAAGCCCGGCAGCTTCGTGCGCTGCGCGGTGACTGGCGAGCCGATCGCGATCGACGCGCTGCGCTACTGGAGCGCGACCCGCCAGGAAGCCTATGCCTCCCCTGAGGCGATCCTGAAGCGGCTGAAGGAAACCGGGCGCCCCTGACCGTTACGGCGCGCCGACCGCGTCGCGGATCTGCCGGCGCAGGGCGTCCGCGTCGTCGAGGACGAGGTGGACGCGCAGGATTCGCACGCCGGCCGAGAAGGCCGGCGGCAGGCGCACCGCGTCCTTCTCGGTCGTGACAAGGTCCGCTCCGATGCGCCGGGCCGCCTCGGCAAGAGCGGCAAGCTCTCGCTCCCGGTAAGGATGATGATCTGGGAACGGGCGCATCCCGGCGACCACCGCTCCCGCTTCGGCCAAGCTCGCGAAGAATTTCTCCGGGTAGCCGATGCCCGCGAAGGCAAGGCAGCGGCGGCCTGCCAGATCGTCCGCCTCCCGGACGAGCCGCGCCCTGTGGACCGGCAGGCCGCGTCGCTCGGCCGCCCGGGCGACCGTTTCGCCCGCGGCTCCGTCGCCGATCACGATCACCCCGCCGACATGCGGCCATTGCCGGGCCAGCGGCGCGCGCAGCGGCCCCGCCGGGAACGGCAGGCCGTTGCCGAGGCCGGCCGAGCCGTCGACCACCGCGAGACTGAGATCCTTGACGAGGCTCGGATTCTGCAGGCCGTCGTCCATCACGATGACGTCAGCGCCGAGGCTCCGGCACAGGGCAGCACCCGCCGGGCGGTCGCGGGAGACGATCGTGGGTGCCCGACGGGCGAGGAGCAGCGGCTCGTCGCCGACCTCGGCGGCCGCGTGGCGCTCGGGATCGACCTGCACCGGACCCGCGGTCCGACCCCCATATCCGCGGGACAGGAAGGCCGGCGCGGCACCGAGTTCGGCGAGGAGGGCCGCGACCATCAGGGCGGCCGGAGTCTTGCCGGCCCCGCCAAGGGTGAAGTTGCCCAGACACAGGACGGGGCAGCCGGCTCGCGCGCCGGGACGATCCATGCGCCGGGCCACGAGGTCCCCGTAGACCGCCCCGAGCGGCGCGAGGCCGCGCGCGGCCACGTGATCCGGCCCCGCCGCCCAGAAGGCCGGAGGTCGCATCAGGCTCGCGCCAGCGGTCGTACGGGGGTGCCCCGGTCGAGGCGCTGGAGCTTCATCTGCGCCACGAATGGGTCGAGCACCGCCAGCGTACGGGCCACCGCCCCCTCGAAGGGCTCGAGGGCGCGCTGCCCCGCGCGGGCCATGTCGGCGAGCCGCGCCTGGTCGCCGAGAAGCTCGGCGGCGACCGCCGCCAGCTCGACGCCGTCGCGTACCGTCAGGGTGCCGCCGGCACGGTCGAGGGCCTGATAGATCACGCCGAAATTCTCGGTGTGGGGCCCGTGCAGCACCGCCGAGTCGAGACGCAGGGGCTCGATCGGATTCTGGCCGCCCCGCGGGACCAGAGACCCGCCGAGGAACACCAGCGGGCTCATGCGGTAGAACAGGCCCAGCTCGCCGATCGTGTCGGCGACGTAGACCTCGATGGAGGGATGGGGCCGCCCGCCAGTGGAACGCTGGGCGCTGCGCAGGCCGACGGCGTTCGCGCAGGCGACCGCCTCTGCACCCCGGGCCGGGTGCCGCGGGGCGATGATCGTCAGGAGCTGGGGAAACTGCGCCTTCAGCATCGCGTGCGCGTAGACGACCATCGCCTCCTCGCCGGAATGCGTGCTCGCCGCGACCCAAACCGGCCGGCCGGCCACCATGGAACCCAGATAGGCGAGTTGCTGCGCATCGGCCGGGGGCACCGGCGCGTCGAATTTCAGATTCCCGGCGATGCTCACCCGCGGCGCGCCGAGCTTGGCGAAGCGCTCGCCGTCTTCCTGAGTCTGCGCCAGGCAGATCGCGATCCGCGTCAGGAGTGCCTTCGCGGTGCGCGGGCAGCGCTCCCAACCCCGAAACGAGCGCTCCGACATGCGCCCGTTGACCAGAATGAGGGGGACCTCGCGCTCGTCCAGCGCCAGGATTGTGTTCGGCCAGATTTCCGATTCAGCAATGACCGCGAGATCTGGCAGCCAGTGGTCGAGGAAACGGCCGACCCAGCGCGGCGCGTCGAGGGGCATGTACTGATGCACCGCGCCCGGCGGCAGCCGGACGCCGACCAGCTCGGCGGCCGCGCGTGTGCCCGTGGTTACGAGGACCGAGAAGCCGCGGGCGATCATGCCGTCGACGAGCCCGATCAGCGACAGGGCCTCGCCGACGCTCGCCCCGTGCATCCAGGCCAGCGGCCCGACGGGCCGGGCCCGGCCCGGCAGGCCCCGCCGCTCCGGGAGCCGGCGTGGATCCTCCTTGCCGCGCTGCGCGCGCCACGCGAGCAGGCCGGTCAGCGCTGGCTCGCCGATGCGCAGGCCGGCCCGGTAGGCCTGCAGCGGCAGCGTGACGGAGGGGCGCCTCACGCGAGGTCTCCCACCGGCGTGGAGGCTGTCACCTCAGGCGCCTCGCGGTAGAGCGCGGCCCGGTCGGCACGCCCCACAAGCGCGTAGGCGCGGGCATGGACGCGATTCATCTCGGCCTCGACATGGCGTCGAAGCGCCTCGAACGCCTCACCCTCGCAATCCCGCGCAACGTAGACGGGCTCCCCGAGCACGATCGCTCCACGCCCGAAGGGGAGGCCAAGGCAGGCCCGGTCCCAGGACTTGAACCGTAGATGCCGGCTCGTCACCACGGCAGCGGGAACGATCGGCCGGCCAGAGAAACGCGCCAGCGTCAGGATCCCGGCATCGCACCGGCGCGACACCTTCGGCACGTCCGCGCTGAAGGCCACGGACTCGCCTGCCTTGAGAGCCCGCAGCATCGCTCGGAAGCCCTCCGCACCACCCTTGGCGCGGGTGTCGCTGGCCCGGCTTCGGCCGCGGGCGCCGGATGCCCGAATCACGCGCACGCCGAGGCGCTCCAGCGCGATGGTGTTGATGTTGCCGTCCGGATTCTTGGAGATGATCGTGGCGACCCGATCACCCGGCCGGCGCATGAACGGCATCATGATGTGCTGCCCGTGCCACATGCCGGCGATGAGCGGCAGCCGCGCGTCCATCCACCGGTCCACGCTGCCCGGCGCAGCCCCGGCCGCGTGGACCTCGAAGCGGTTGGTCGTCTGCACGAGCCGCAGATAGGACGCGGCGATGCGGCCGAGGAGGCGCTGCACTGCGGGATGACGGAGGATACGCTTGCCGAGACCCATGTCACGCCCGAGGCGGCTCGACCGCCATCACCCGATCAGTTCGGGATCGAATTCGACCGCGCATGGTCTAGCCCCCGCGCCTGAGACGAAACAATCCGCCTCGCCCACAACCGTACGGATAGACCACCTGTACGGGCGGCCATTCCGGTCCCGCGGATGCTCCTGCGGCGCGGCGAAAACACGGCAGCGCCTCTTGTTTAGACAAATTCTAGACTGTAGATTGGAATAGATCCAAAGAGGAGCTTTACGATGGCCGCCCTTCTCCAGAGCGCCGCCGAGATTCACGAGGAGGCGCGGCGCGCCTTCGTCCTGCGCTATGTCCAACCCGGCCTCGCCGGACTGATCGACGGCTCGGTCTCGACCCTTGCACCGATCTTCGCCGCGGCCTTCGCCACGGGGCATAACGGCGCGACCTTCCTGGTGGGGCTTGCGGCCTCGGTCGGCGCTGGCATCAGCATGGGGTTCACAGAGGCCCTGTCGGACGACGGTGCCGTCACGGGCCGCGGCGACCCGTGGCTGCGCGGCCTCGTCTGCGGCGCGATGACCACACTGGGCGGCCTCGGCCACACGCTGCCCTATGCGATCCCCGACACGCTCCCGGCCGGCTGGCCGAATCCTTTCGTCCTGGCCACGAGCCTGGCCATTCTCGTGGTGGTGGTGGAACTCGCGGTCATCGCGGCGATCCGCACGCGTTTCATGGCGACGCCGTTCTGGCGCGCGGCCCTGCAGGTCATGGTCGGCGGCGCGCTGGTGCTGGTGGTCGGGATGCTGATCGGAAGCGCTTGACGGGAAGCGTCGCGCCCGCGATGCGGAGCGCCTTACGTCCCCGTGTCGAGGGTGACCACCGGCGTTGACCTTCCGCCTCGTCCATCTCAGCGATCCGCATGTCGGGCCTCTCGGCCGGGTGCGCCTCCGCCATCTCATCGGCAAGCGCGCCACCGGCTATGCCAATTGGCGGCGCGGGCGCTCGCGCAGCCACGACATGACCGTGCTGGAGGCGCTGGTCACCGACATGAAGGCGCAGGGTGCCGAGCACGTCGCCTGTACGGGCGACCTGTGCAACATCGGCCTGCCGAGCGAGTGGGAGACCGCCCGGACATTCCTGGAAGCGCTGGGGTCGCCGGAGGCGGTGAGCTTCGTGCCGGGCAATCACGATGCCTATGTCCGCGGTTCCCTGGAAGGCCTGCTCGCGACCTGCGGCCGCTACACGGGCGATGATTCCGGTTCTTGGGGCCGCTTTCCCTACCTGCGGCGGCGTGGCCCTCTGGCTCTGGTCGGCCTGTCGAGCGCGATCCCGACGAAACCCTTCGTGGCGACAGGCCGCCTCGGGGCGCCACAACTGGCTGCGGTCGAAGCGTTGCTCCGGGCCCTCGCCACGGAGCCGGGCCGGCCCTTCCGCGTGGTGATGATCCACCATCCGCCGCAGCCGGGAGGCGCCGCGCCGGGGCGCGAGTTGAAAGACGCCGCAGCGTTCACCGCGATGATCGCGCGGGCCGGAGCGGACCTGATCCTGCACGGTCACAATCACATCACCAGCGCGGCCCAGATCCCGGGACCGAACGGTCGGGTCGTTCCGGTGATCGGGGCCCCCTCCGCGTCGGCACGCGCGGACGGGCACGGGGCGATCGCGTCGCGCCGGGCCTCCTATCTGCTGTTCGAGATCGGCCGGGCGGAACGGGGGTTCACGGTCACGGCCCGCAGACGAGGACTCGACGCATCAGGCGCCATGGGCGATCTCGGCGCCCTGGATCTCGGCGAGGCGGAACACGCCTGAGCTCTTGAGCCGGCGCGACCGCGCAATCGGCGGCGCCGGCCCGAAGAGCGGTGGGCGAATCAGATGCCGGCGACTGCGAGGTCGGCGCGCTGTTGTCGGCTGAGGCTCGCTTCGTAGCGCTCGGCCTGGAGGCGGGTGAGACCGCATATCAACGCGAGTGTTCCGCGATACACGGTGTAGGTGCCGTCGTGAGTCGGCTTGACGCGAATCACCTCTGCCATGGGAGCCTGCCTTATGCTGGAGGTTGCCTGCCTTTGTCTAAGGAAATCATCCCTTCTTGCTGAATTGGCCGGTCGAACGCGCGAACGAGGGCGAGGTTATCAGTCGTTCCAGGGGTGGCAAGAGCCGTCTACGTCGAAATGCTTAGGTCTTTCTGCTGCAACGCGGCAAAGCCTTGCCCGGGCTTGCGATCCGCGGATGCGTAAAAAAGCGGCCGTCGCTTTGCATATTGAATATGCTGCGCGGGCCGGCCGAGAGCCGCTCGGGCGGCGCGAATCGTAGGATGGATCCGCCCGTCCGGGCGCTCGAAAGGTACCTCCATGCAGCTCTGGCGTCTGACGGCGACCGATCTCGCGGCCCTGATCCGCACCGGCCAAGTTTCGGCCAGGGAGGTCGCGCGGGACGCTCTCGACCGGCTCGATGCGGTCAACGGGCGGATCAACGCCGTTGTCGAGCACCGGCCGGAGGAGGTGCTGGCGCAGGCCGAGGCGGTGGACGCTGCCCGCGCGCGCGGCGAGGCCCCCGGTCCGCTCGCGGGCGTGCCGGTCACCATCAAGGTCAACGCCGACCAGCATGGCTTCGCGACGACGAACGGGCTGCGCCTCCAGCGTGACCTCGTGGCGACGGACGACAATCCCGTCGTCGCCAATATCCGCCGGGCCGGCGCCGTGCTGCTCGGGCGAACCAACACGCCCGCTTTCTCCCTCCGCTGGTTCACCACCAACCAGCTCCACGGCGACACCAAGAACCCCCGTGATCCGGCGCTGACGCCCGGCGGCTCGTCCGGCGGCGCCGGCGCCGCGGTGGCGGCCGGGATCGGCGCGATCGCCCACGGAACCGACATTGCCGGCTCGGTGCGCTATCCGGCTTATGCCTGCGGCGTGCACGGGCTGCGGCCGAGCCTGGGCCGGATCCCGGCCTGGAACGCCTCCTCCCCCGAGCGCGGCATCGGTCCGCAGCTGATGGCGGTCTCAGGCCCGCTCGCCCGCAGCATCGCGGATGTGCGCCTCGGCCTGGAGGTCATGGCGGCACCGGATCCGCGCGACCCATGGTGGGTGCCGGCGCCGCTGGAGGGGCCGCGCGTCCCGCGCAAGGTCGCTCTCTGCGTGCGGCCGGGGGGGCTCAACACGGTACCGGAGGTCGAGGCCGCCCTGCGCGAGGCCGCGCGGCGCCTCGGCGGGGCCGGGTGGGTGGTCACGGAGATCGCCGAGACGCCGCCGATCCGGGAGGCAAGCGAACTCCAGCTCCAGCTCTGGCTCGGCGACGGCTACGCGGCGGTCCGGGCTGCAGCGGAGCGGGAGGGTGATCCGGCGGCGATCGGGCTTCTGGACAGCTTCCGGGCGCGAGCCGAAGCGATGGCGCCCGACGCCATCGCCCGGGCCCTGACCCGGCGCGCGACACTGGCGCGGGAATGGTCGCTGTTCCTCACCGAGAACCCGGTGCTGCTGGTCCCGGTCTCCGGCGAGTTGCCCTTCCCGGACGGGCTCGACCGGACCGGCGATGCCGGGATCGCCCGGGCCTTCGAGGCGAATCTGCTTCAGGTGGGACTGGCGCCGCTTGGAATCCCTGCGCTCACCGTGACGACCGGGCTCATCGGGCGCACCCCCGTCGGCGTGCAATTGGTCGCGGCCCGATATCGGGAAGACCTGTGCCTCGCGGCCGGCGCGGCCATCGAGGCCGGCGGCGTACCGGAGATGCCGGTGGACCCGGTCTGACGCCCGACCGTCATTCCTCGAAACTGAATGGGCATAGCCCAGCGTTTGCAATCAGTGATTGCAAACGCTGCAACATGTCGGTGATCGCCACCAAGGGGAGTCTGGAAAGCACCCTGGTTGCTGGCCGCTCTGACGGGGCGCCGCCTGACATGCGGGCGGCCGGGGTTAGGTCAGGCCCCGCCTGACGCTCCAAGGTTTGCCAGCAGTGCCGCGAACAGCTGCGCCCGCTGCGGCAGCGTCTCGATCAGCACGTGCTCCTCAAGGGTGTGGTAGCCCTGGCCCAGCGGTCCGAGGCCATCGAGGGTCGGGATGCCGTTGGCGCCGGTGAAGTTGCCGTCCGAGCCGCCGCCGGCGCTGCGGTGGGGCAGGGGCCGGCCGAGCGCTTCGCTCAACCCACGCGCCTGTTCGTAGAGCGCCATGCAGCCCGCATCTGGCTCCCAGACCGGCCGGGTCACGCCCCGGGACACGGTGAAGCGGACACCGTCCTCCTCCCCCGAGAGGGCCAGCATCCGCTCGACGCCGCGGTCGAGGTCGGCTTGGCGCTTGGCCATGCTGAGCGCCTGTCCGCGACAGACGGTCGGGACGCAGTTCACCCACTGCCCGCCCGAGACGATCCCGGTGGAGAATGTGCAGTCGGCATCCGACAGCGCGTCGATGGCCAGGATCTTGCGCGCCATCGCGCGGATCGCCGATCGCCCCTCGTGGGGCGAGGCGCCGGCGTGGCTCGGTCGGCCAAGAGCCTCGAGGTCGAAGCGGGCGATGGCGTAACGACCGGTGACCACGCCGTTCTCGGGCTGACCCGGCTCGGGGACGAGCACGAAGGCGTGGCGTGCAGCCTCCGCCTCGATCAGGTCGCGGGTGGAGGGGCTGCCGACCTCCTCATCGCCGGTGAACAGGACAGTCACCGGCAGCGGCGTCTCGATCCCGGCCGCCGCCAGGGCGCGGATCGCCGCCAGCGCGACGACGTTGCCGCCCTTCATGTCGAGGATGCCGGGACCGTAGGCGCGGTCGCCCTCAATCCGCCAGGGCAGGCTCCCGAGGGTGCCGACCGGATGCACCGTGTCGAGATGGCCGAGCACCAGGATGCCGGGCGCTTCGCGGTCCCGGTGCGGGAACCGGGCGCGGACGCAGTCGCTCAGGCCCATGCGGCCCGGGATCGTCTCGACGGTCGCCCCGAGGAGCGCGAGATCGCGGGCGGCGACGCCCATCATGCGGTTGACCGCCGCCGCGTCGTGGGTCGGGCTCTCGCACAGGACCCAGGGCTGCAGGGTCGCGAGGATGTCGCGCGCGTCGACGTGCAGATCCTGGATCATCGGGCTTTCTCCTCGGCGAACGGATCGGCAACCCGCGGCCAGTAGAGACCGGACCGCTTGGTGTAGGGGATCGCGCCGTAATCCGGCGGCACGGCGCCCGGCGCCGCGACGTAGCGGACCTCGCTCGCGATCGGCGCGAAGGCGGCGTAGAAGTGCTGCATCGACTTCACCACGACGATCCGCTTGTCGTCGAGGCTCAGGCCGAGGCCCGTGAAGGCGTCGGGCGCGAAGGCCTGCTGGCGCTTGTGGGTCAGCACCACGTGGATCCCGTCCGCCTCGACCCAGGCCGCGGGGCCGAGATGGGCCCGGCCGCCACTGAGGCCGGTCTGGCTGTGGTCGTCCGAGAGGCCGCGGACTGTGACGCGCAGGTCCACCGGGTCACCCGAGGTCACGCCGCACTTGCCGCCGATCCGGAGCGTGAAGGTCGCGCCGAGTCCGGCCTCGTGGCAAATGCCGACCGCGCCGGGATCCCAGATCAGGCCGAGGGCCACGTCCCTGATGCCCCGCTCCGCGAGACGCGCGAGGATCGCGGTGTTGTCGGAGGGCGCGCCCGCACCGGCATTGTCGGCAAAATCGGCCAGCACCATCGGGCGCGGGTCGTCGGAGGCGAGGGCGAGATCGATCGCCGCATCGATCGTGTCGCAGTGGCTCGCCGCCTCCTCCCGTATCGCCCAGACGGCGCCGGCGAGTTCGTCGGCCAGTGCCTGCGCCTTGGCGCCATCACCGTCGGCAACGACCAGCATCTTGGCACCCACATCCGCCACGTCGCCCCACGGGAAGCCGTGCCCGAAGGAGACCGAAAGGATGCCGTCGCGCCCCTCCAGCGCCTCCATCCGACGCACGAAGCCCGCGACCGGCTCGCGGCTGGTGCGCCACATGTTGATGATCCGGCAATCGGCATAGGCCATCACCGGCCGGATCTCCTTTGACACGGTCCGGACCACCAGCGGGTAGAGGTCGCGGGCACGGTCGACGATGTCGGTGTGCGGATACTCCTTGTAGATCACGATGACGTCGGCATTGGCCCGCATCGTCTCGGTGAGGTGGCAGTGGAGGTCGAGTTCGACGCCGATCGTGGCGTCCAGCCCGACGATGGCGCGGGCCCGCTCCAGGATGTCGCCCTCGCAATCATCGGTGCCCTCGGCAACCATGGCGCCGTGCATGAACAGCAGCACCGCGTCGACCGGCATCGCGGCCTTCAGATCCTCCAGCAGGGCGTCCCGCAGCTCCTCGTAGACGGCCCGCAGGGTGATCCCGCCGGGCTGGGCGAAGGTCGAAAGGCTCTCGACGATCGTATGCCCGTCGGCTTCAGCCATCTCGCGCCAGGCTTTGAGACCGATGTTGCTGAGGCTCGGCGGGTTCCGGCTGCCGTCCCGACGGGCGTAGTCGGCGTGGAACGCCGCCAGTCCGGTGGGCAAGGGTGCGAAGGTATTGGTCTCGGTGGCGAGACCCGCGATGAAGATCTTCAAGGTCCTGTCCCTATCAGTCCCGGCCGCCGGGTCAGGCGGGGCTGGGGGTCAGCGTGATGACCGTTTCGGTGGCCGCGTCCACGGCCGCAGGGCCGTAGAGCATCGGCACATAATCCTGGCGCCCCCAGACCGGGGCCAAGTCGGCATAGTGCGCGCTTGCCGGTTCCCCCGACTGGCCCGGCACGTTGATGAAGACCGATCGGTCCCAGTCCCCCACATCCACGACCATGCGGAACGAGGCGCCGTGGGTGAGCCGGAACGTATCGGTTCGGTACTCCGCGTGCATGACCGATGCCGCGGCGCCGCCCAGGGGCAGCGGACCGACGTCCCAGCCGGAATCGGGCGTCAGCGCGGTCAGAGGATGGGCGAACACCGCGTGGTGCAGGCGGCCCCAGGACCAGCCCGAGGGATCGGATCCCATCCGCTCGCGGCAGGTGCCGTAGGCGGCGCCGAGGGCGGCCGTGAGCAGCACCATGCGCGCCTCCGGATCGAGATCGGTCTCCAGCCGCTCGATCAGGCTCTGCGTGTCGCCGGGCGGAAGCAGCCGGCGGGTCTCGGCGTCGGACGCGAGCGCCGTGAGCAATGCCGGCCGCAGATGGCGGACCCAGAAGACCTCAATGAGGGCGGCTGCGGCGGAGCCATGGTGCAGCGCGCCGTCGAAGGACGCCAGGACGGCCTGAGCCAACGCGACATCGGGATCCGAGGCCGTGGGCAGCGCCCGAACCAGCTCGGCCAACCGGCGGGCCGGCTCGGAGAAGACATCGCTCTGGAGCGCCTGCGAATCGGCGAGGCTGTGCCGGTCCTGTCCGCCGAGCACCGCGCGGATGCGGCGGGCACGCCAAGGCTCGGCCCACTCGAACCCGAGCTTTCGATCCTCCGCGGGATAATCGGGCGGCAGATTCATCTCGTTGGCGGTGGCGAGCCAGCCCGAATCCGGATCGATGCTTCGGGGCAGGGTGCCGGGATCGTGGAAGCCGGCCCAGTCGTAACGGCCGTCGCCCGGCGCCGGCAGCAGGCCGTCATGAGCCGGCCGCGCCGGCGCCTTGCCGGCCATGAACCACGCGATTCGGCCCGTCGTGTCGGCGTAGAGCTGGTTCACGGAGGGCGCCGACCAGTGGCGCAGGGCCTCGCCGAAGGCCTCGGGCGTCGTGGCGCCAAGATAGGCGAGACTGCCGAGATAGGCCGCGGCACCGGGCTCCGACCACACGGTCCGCAGCGCGAAGGCACGGCCGCCCGCCTCGCGGAGCACCGGTCCGTGCCGGGTGAAGCCCAGGATCACGGTCTCGTCCGGCCCGCCCCGCACCGGGATCTCCTCCGTGATCCGCGTGATCGGCGCCCAGCCGTCGCCGGAGCGGTAGCGATCCCGATCAGCCGGGTCGATCTCGCAGACGAACAGATCCTCCTGGTCCATCGGTGCGATGGTCAGGCTGAAGGCAGCGTGGCCGTTATGGCCGATGGAGATGCCGGGCAGAGCCGGCTCGCCCGCCCCGATCACGTCGAGTCCCGGGGCGGTAAGGTGGATGGCGTAGCGCAGCGACGGTTGCAGGTAGACCCGGTGCGGATCGCTTGCCAGGATCGGCCGTCCGGTGGCGGTGCGGGACGGCGCCACCGCCCAGTTGTTCGAGCCTTCGGACGGCTCCTTCGGCGCGCTGCGCGCTCCCCGCGTGACGGTCCCGTGCGCGTCGACCTTGGACCAGTCCCAGGCCTCCGCCCGGGACGCGGCCATCCTGTCCGGACTGAACCCCACCGTCGCCGTGGCCAGCCGGAAGGCGTCGAGGAGGTCGTCCGGCCAGTCGGCGGCGTCGAGCCCGTCCGGGACGAACGGTTCGTGGGGCGGGTTGATCCGCTTGCGCAGATCGTCCACGGCGAGCCCGTCCGCCGGGCTCCGACCGCGGGCGAGCACCCGCGCGCGGGCGACCTCGGACAGGACGTTGCGGATCAGTGCGTGGCTGCGGATGCGCACCACGTCCTCCGGCTTCCACAGGGCCGGGCGCGTGTCCGTCAGGGCAAATTCCGGCGGGCGCAGGTCGGGCCGCGCCTCGGTGAGGGCGACGTAGGCGTTGATCCCCGCCACGAAGGCCGTGACGATGGCCCGCGTGTCCTGCGGTCCGTAGGCCGCCCACTCGGCAGCGATGTCGCCGCGGTAGAGGAACAGTCGGGCGGCCCGGTCCTGGGCGAGGTAGCCGGGTCCGAAATCCGCCGCCAGCAGGCCGAGGCCGCGCTTGCGCCAGAGGTCGAGCTGCCAGAGCCGGTCCCGGGCGGCATTGAACCCCTGCGCGCGGTACGCGTCCAGCGCCGTGCCGGCGCGGATATGCGCAAGCCCCCAGCGGTCGACCCGGACCTCGACCGGCCCGTGGAGACCGGGGAGGCAGTACGTCGCGCCGCTCACAGAGCCACTTCGATGAGGTGCGGCCCCTTGCCGGCCAGCGCGTGCTGGAACGCCTCGATGAACTCGGCCAGGGTCTCAACCCGCCGCCCGGCGACGCCGAAGCCGCGGGCAAGGCTCACCCAATCCACCGCCGGCTCATCGAGACTCAGCATGCTGAGTGCCTTCGGGCCGGGATTGAGGGCGCCGACATTGGCGAGTTCCGCCCGCAGGATGGCGTAGGAGCGGTTCGACCAGACCAGCGTCACCACGTCGAGGCGCTCGCGCGCCTGGGTCCAGAGCGCCTGCACCGTGTAGAGCCCGCTGCCGTCGGCCTGGAGGTTGATCACCTTGCTGTCGGGGCAGGCCACGGCTGCGCCGGTCGCCATCGGGATGCCGAGGCCGATCGACCCGCCGCTGAGCTGGAGCCAGCTGTGGGGCGCCGCATCCCGGGTCAGGGCGAAGAAGTTGCGGCCCGTGGTGATCGACTCGTCGCAGATCACCGCACCTTCGGGGATCAGCGCGCCGAGCACCTGCCCGATCGTATCCTGATCGAGGGGGCCGGAGGTCGGAAGCTTCGGGCGCGGAGCCACCGCGACCGGCTCTGCAGGCGGAGCCGCGACGGCCTCGGCCAAGCGCTCCAGGGCGTCGATCTGGTCCTCCTCTGGGGTCGCCAGAGTGATCGTCGTACTGCCCTCCGGCGCGAGCAGGCTCGGCTTGCCCGGATAGGCGAAAAAGCCTACGGGCGGGGTCGCGCCGATCAGGATGATGTGGCGAAAGCCCTTCAACGCCGCAATGCCCTGGTCGATCGGGTAGGGCAGGCGCTCGATCGGCACGGTGCCGGCGCCGCGGTCGATCCGGGAATTGGACGTCATCGCCATCAGCTGGGCCCCGGTCTTCCGGGCGATCCGGTCGGCGATCACTCGGCCCTCGCTCCGCACGGCCCGGTCGCCGAGATGCAGGAGCACCGGCTCGCCGCTCCGGAGCGCATGCGCGGCCGCCGCGATCGCGTCGTCGCTCGCCCGCGTGCGCTCGGGGATCGGCGGCACGGGAGCGGGCCCGGCTCCGGGATCCCAGGCCGTGTTGGCCGGCAGGATCAAGGTCGCAACCTGCCCCGGAGCGGTGCGGGCGGCCGCGATGGCGGCGGCGCCGTCGGATCCGATCTCGGACGCGCTCATTCCGGTCCGTACCCAGGACGACATCGGGTGGGCCAGCCCCTCGATGTCCGAGGTGAGCGGCGCGTTGTATTCCCGATGATACGTTGCATGCTCCCCGACGATGTTGACGACGGGGGTGCGCGCCTTCTTGGCGTTGTGGAGATTGGCCAACCCGTTGGCCAAACCCGGCCCGAGATGGAGCAGGGTCGAGGCCGGCTTGTCGGCCATGCGGGCATAGCCGTCGGCGGCGCCGGTCGCCCCACCCTCGAACAGGAACAGCACGCAGCGCATGCCCTCGACCCGGTCGAGGGCGGCCACGAAATGCATCTCAGACGTGCCGGGATTGGTGAAGCAGACCTCGACCCCGCCATCCACGAGTGTCCGGACCAAGCTCTCGGCCCCGTTCATGGCGCGCGGCGTCTCGTCGGTCACGGGCGTCTCCTCACGGTCCCGCCAAGCGGGGTTGCGAATCGAATTTTTTATTATCGTGCCGCAGCAGGCGCTACGCGCAAGTAGCGAAGTCCGGCATCTTCTGTTCGCTGGACGCAGGTCCTAAGCCTGAGCATGGCGCGGGATTTGCGCGTGGCGCACCGCAACTTCGACGATTGGGATCCGGATGACAATTCGCCGCCTGATTGCCGCCGCCCTGGCAAGTTCCGTGACCCTGACGGGGTCGGCCAACGCCGAGAGCGTGTTGCGTATCGCCATGACGGCGAGCGATATCCCGACCACCACCGGTATGCCCAACAACGGATTCGAGGGGATGCGCTTCCTCGGCTACCCGATCTTCGAGGGTCTGGTGCAGTGGGACCTCAAGAACACCACCAAGCTCGCCGGCATCATCCCGGCGCTGGCCGAGCGCTGGGAACAGGACCCGAACGACAAGACGGTCTGGATCTTCCACCTGCGTCAGGGCGTGAAGTTTCATGACGGGACGCCGTTCAACGCCGACGCGGTGATCTGGAACCTCGACCGATACTTCAAGAACGACAGCCCGCAATTCGAAGCGCAGGGCGCCGGCATTAGTCGGGCCCGGGCGCCGCTGGTCGGGAGCTATAAGAAGATCGACGACGCCACGGTCCAGATCAGCACCACACAGGTGGCGTCGTACTTCCCCTATATGGTGGTCTACCTGCTCTTCACCTCGCCGACGTCCTTCGAGAAGGCCGGTCGCGACTGGAGCAAGGTGGCCGCCCTGCCGGCGGCCGGCACAGGTCCTTTCAGGATCACCCGCGTCGCGCCGCGGGAGGCGGTCGATCTCGCCAAGTTCGACGGCTACTGGGACCCGAACCGGCTGGCCAAGGTCGACAGGGTCCGGCTGCTGCCGATCCCGGAGGCCAATGCGCGGGTCGCAGCCCTGCGAGCCGGTCAGGTCGACTGGGTCGAGGTGCCGGCACCCGACGCGATTCCGTCGCTCAAGCACGCGGGCTTCACCATCACCACGGGCTCATACCCGCATGTCTGGCCCTACCTCTTCAATATCGGCGCCAAGGACAGCCCGCTGAAGGATGTGCGCGTTCGGCAGGCCCTGAACTACTGCATCGACCGGGCCGGCATCGTCGAACTGCTCAACGGCACGGCCGAGCCGGCGACCGGGTGGCTCAACGACCGGGATCCGAATTTCGGCACGCCGAAGAACCGCTACACGTTCGACGCCGCCAAGGGGAAGGCGCTGCTCGCCGAGGCCGGCTTCACCGACAAGAAGCCGCTCAGCCTCAAGGTGATGATCTCGTCCTCCGGCTCCGGTCAGATGCTGCCGATGCCCATGAACGAGTACCTCCAGGAGAATCTCAAGCAGGCCTGCAACGTCGATGTCAGCTTCAACGTGGTCGAGTGGCAGGTTCTGCTGAATTCGGCCCGGGCACTGCCGGACGCGCCGAGTCTCCAGGGCGCGATGGCGCTCAACGTCTCCTCGCCCTCCTCGGATGCCGCCGTCATGGCCCGTTACTTCGCGGGCGACCGCTTCCCGCCGAACGGCTTCAATTTCCCGAACTGGAAGGACGACGCGTTCAACGCGGCCCTGAAGGCACTCGCCGAGACGACCGATGCCAAGGTGATCGACGCACAGACCACGATCGCCCACGAGCGCCTCGTGGATGATCCACCCTGGCTGTTCGTCGTCCACGACCTCAATCCCCGCGGGATGTCCAAGAAAGTCCACGGTTTCGTCTCGCCGCAATCTTGGTTCGTCGACCTCACCCTCGTCAGCGTGCAGTAGAATCCATGTCCGACATCGATCCCGTACACGCCTCCGCGGCCGAACTCGCCCGGGCCATCCAGGCGCGGGCCCTCTCCCCGGTCGACGCCGTCGATGCCCTGCTCGGCCGGGTCGAGCAGCTGGAGCCGAAGCTCCAGGCCTTCACGGAGGTGTTCGCCGCCGATGCCCGCCTCGCCGCCGAAGGGGCCGACCGGGCGATCCGGTCCGGCCACGCGGTGGGGCCGCTCCACGGCGTTCCCGTGGTGCTCAAAGATCTGATCGATCTGCAGGGCCGGATCACCATGGGCGGCTCGGCCGCCCACCGTGTCCGCCGGGCCGAGCGCACCGCGACGATCGCCAAGCGCCTCATCGGGCAGGGCATGATCGTACTCGGCAAGACTCACACGGTGGAGTTTGCCTATGGCGGCTGGGGCACCAACCAGCATCTCGGCACGCCGTGGAACCCCTGGGATCCGGAGACCCCGCGCACGCCCGGCGGCTCGAGCAGCGGAACCGGCGTATCGGTAGCGGCTCGGATGGCCCCCTGGGGCATCGGGACCGATACCGGCGGATCGGTGCGTCTGCCCGCCGCCTTCTGCGGCTTGACGGGACTCAAGGTCACGGTCGGGCGCGTCTCGACCTGGGGAATCGTGCCGCTCTCGACGACGCTGGACACGCCCGGACCGCTGGCCCGCACCGTGGAGGACGCCGCGCTCCTCTACGAGGCGATTTCCGGCCCCGATCCCCTCGATCCGACAACCCGCGGCATCGCACCGGATGCCCCCGGACTGACCCTGAACCGCGGCGTGCGCGGCCTGCGGCTCGGCCGCATGCCGGCCGCCGAGCGCGAGGGTGTCGCCTCCGACATGCTGGCGGCCTACGACGCCGCGCTCGACCAGCTGGCTGGCCTGGGGGCCGAGATCGTCGACGTCGCCCTGCCGTTCCGGTTCAGCGACTGCGTGGCGATGAGTCAGATCACCAACGCCGAGGCCTATTTCGTCAACGGCGCCCTGGCGGAGGATCCGTCCGCGCAGCTCGGCGACGCCGTGCGTTCCCGGATCCTGGCCGGCGCGAACGTCACGGCCCAGGAATACCTCGGTACACTCCACCGCCGGGCCGCGATGAAGCTGCAATACGCGGCTGCCCTCGAGGGTATCGACGCCCTTCTGACTCCGACCACGGAGAGCGCGGCGGTGGCGCTTGCCGCCGTGGACGAGGCGCACCTGCCGTCGCGATTCACCCGTTTCGGCAACCTGCTCGATCTGTGTGCCCTGGCGGTGCCGAACGGCTTCACCGCATCCGGGTTGCCGCTGTCGCTGCAGATCGTCTGCCGCGGCTACGACGAGACGATGGCTCTGCGAATCGGACAGGCGTACCAGCGGGCGACCGAGTGGCACCTGCGACGGCCGCCGGTGTGAGGGGCAGGGCGCCTCCGGATGCGCTTGGCCGGATCGGTCATCAGCTCACCGGCAGGCTCAGCAGAAGGGGACGCAGGCGCCACACTGGTTCACAACGCACGTCGCGCTTGGCCCAAACAGCGGCAGGCGCGCAGCCGCCGACCCGCCCGTTCAGACAGCCGGTGCCTGGCCCGACACCACGACGCCCAGCGTGTCGAGGAGCGACGACCGGGCCCGGCTCACCCGGCTCTTCACGGTGCCGACCTGACAGCCGAGCTTCAGGGCGGCCTCCTCGTAGGTGTGGCCTTCCGCCCCGACCAGCAGCAGCGCCTGCCGCTGCGACGAGGGCAGATCACCGAGACGCTCCCAGACGACCTTGAGGGTGCTGGCATCCTCTTGGTCGGACGGGCTGGTCATCTGACCGGCATGCGTTCCGTCGACGTCCTCCACTTCCCGCCGCGTCTTGCGCAGGTCGGTGTAGAACTGGTTGCGCAGAATGGTGAACAACCACGCGGTGAAATTCGTGCCGGGCCGGAAGCGTGCCTGGTTCGCCCAGGCCTTCACGAATGTCTCCTGCACCAGATCGTCGGCGCGGCTCACATCCCCGACAAGAGACAGCGCGAAGGTGCGCAGAGCCGGGAGGGCCTTGATGATGTCACCGCGGAAGTCGAAAGGCACCGTCTCGCCCTGCGCCGTCACTGCCGCCTCGAAGCGGGTCACCAAGGCAGAGAGTTGCGCCGGCAGCGGCTCCTGCTCCACGATCGTGAAATACTCCCGGATCGGCAGGGCGAGGTGCTGGCCGATGGCTGCGGCGTAGCTGGTCCCGTCCCGGGTACCCGCGTCTGCATCTGATGGGTCCGCAGCGTCCTCGATCATGAACGTTTCCACCTCCAACGTTGGTATACTGGAATTGCTCTAACGTCGGTAGCGGGAAAATTCTGAACCGATGCCAAACGCTCCCGAATGTGACAGGAAATTTAGGCAGACCGTCCGGAGTGACAACGTTCATCGGATCCCCGTTCCGGGACTGGCGGCAGGATGCCGGGGGATGCAGACTGTGCGCCTCAGGAGACCGGGATGAGCCACGATCACGCGCATCACGAGCATGGACATCACGATGATCACCAACACGGCAGCGAGATCTCGCCCGTGGAGGCTCGTGTGCGCGCCCTGGAATCCCTGCTCACCGAAAAGGGCTATGTCGACCCGGCGGCCCTCGACGCCCTGATCGAACTTTACGAGACCAAGGTCGGCCCCCATGCCGGTGCCCGCGTCGTGGCCAGGGCCTGGGTGGATCCCGCCTACCGGGCTCGGCTCCTGGGCGACGCCACGCCGGCCATCGCCGAACTCGGTATCGGCGGCCGGGGCGGTGAGCACATGGTGGTGGTCGAGAACACGCCGGAGATCCACAACCTCGTCGTCTGCACCCTTTGCTCCTGTTATCCCTGGCCGGTGCTCGGCCTGCCCCCGATCTGGTACAAGGCGCCGCCCTATCGGGCTCGGGCAGTGATCGACCCGCGCGGCGTGCTTGCCGATTTCGGGGTGACACTGCCGGAAACCACGCGCATCACCGTCTGGGATTCGACCGCCGAGACCCGTTACATGGTTCTGCCGATGCGGCCCGCGCAAACCGAGGGCTTCTCCGAGGAGGCGCTCGCCGCCCTGGTCACACGCGATTCCATGATCGGCACGGGCCTTCCCAAGGGCATCCCGACCACGCCCTTGGAGATGCCGGTATGAACGGCGCGCAGGATCTCGGCGGCGCGCACGGTTTCGGGCCGGTGGCGCCGGAGCCGGACGAGCCGGTCTTCCATGCGGCGTGGGAGCGTCGTGTCTTCGCCATGGCGATGGCCATGGGCTATACCGGTGCCTGGAACCTCGACGGCAGCCGCGCCACCCGCGAGTCGCTGCCGCCCGCCGAGTATCTGTCGTCGAGCTATTACGAGATCTGGCTGAAGGCACTGGAGCAGCAGGTTGCCGCCACCGGGCTGGCGACGCAGGCCGAGATGGAGACCGGCAAGTCCATGGAGCCGGCAAAGCCCGTCGCCCGGGTCCTGGCCCGCGACGGCCTGGAGGCGCGTTTCCGGGCCGGGTTTCCGAGCAGTCGCGCCGCTGATGCGCCCGCTCGCTTCGCCGTCGGCGACTCGGTCCTGGCGCGCAACATCCATCCGACCGGTCATACGCGTCTGCCGCGCTACGTGCGCGGCAGGCGGGGACGGATCGTGCGCGTCGACGGGGTCTTCGTCTTCCCCGACACCAACGCCTACCGGACGGGCGAGAATCCGACCTGGCTGTACACGGTCGCCTTCACCGCCCAGGAGCTGTGGGGCGAGAGCGGCGATCCAGGCGGTCTCGTGACCGTGGCGGCCTTCGAACCCTATCTGGACCCCGCGTGACCGATCCGTCGCCGACCAACTTCGCGGCTCCCTGGGAGGCGCAGGTCTTCGCGCTGGTGGTCTCTCTACGGGAGGCCGGGCTGTTCACGTGGTCGGAATGGGCGGACCGTCTCGGCCGGCAGATCCGTCCCGCGGACGGTCCTGAGCGGACGGCGGATTACGGCGCGTGGCTGACGACGCTGGAAGCGATCCTGGCCGAGCGCGGCGTCGCTGGACCCGAGAGCGTCGCGGCGCGGACCGAGGCGTTCCTGCGGGCCGCCGAGGCAACGCCCCACGGTCAGCCGATCCGCCTGGAGAACGACCCGCTCTACCGGCCCTGAGACCGAAGCCCGTCGAGGGGGACAGGTGCGGCGTGGGACCGGCCGCTCATCAGCTGGTCGAGCAGCGCCAGGACCTCCGGCCGGCCGCAATTGCGCGCCGGCTCGAACGGCGTCCAGGTCTGGACGAAGTCGAGACGCTCGAACACGTCGCGGTAGCGGCGCAGCTCGCTCGGGGTGAGCGGCACCCCGCGCACGAAGGCCTTGTGGGCCGAGATCGTGGTTGCCCGGCGGAAATCCGCCGGGTCGAGCTCGAACTTCAGCGCGTCGCCGCAGAAGCAGATCTTCCGCGACCGGTCGTAGAGGATCGCGTGGCCGTCAAAATGTCCGGCGGTGCGGTGCAGCTCCAGGCCCGGAAGCGGCTCGAGGAAGTCGTCAAAGGGCCAGCTCACCTGCAGGGCCGCGCTCCAGGTGAAGTCAGCGGCCGGCAGGCACAGCTCCGGGTCGAACCGGTCCTGAAGCTGCGGCAGCGCACCGTAGGAATGCGGGTGCGAGGCCGAGAGCACCGCCATGCCGCCGAGCCGGGCGATCTGGTCGAGGGCGGCCTCGCTGAAGACCGGGCAGCCTTCGAAGCCCATATTCCCGTGCGCGGTCTGGATCAGGTAGGCGGAGGGACCGATGCCGGAGACGGGTTCGTTCCAGAAACGCCACACACCCGGCTCCAGCTCCTGCCAGTGGCAGGGAAAGGCGTCCTGCGCCTCGCGGGCTGTGCGGAAGCGCCAGCCGTCCTGCGGCACCACGTGGCGGGCATCGAGGCACATCGGGCAGGTAGCCGGCGTCTCGAAGTGACGCTGCCAGAACCCGCAATTGTCGCAGGTATAGGCGGGCAGCTTCAGGGCGCCCGCGAAGGGTAGATAGCCGGGCATCGTCTCGGACCTTCATCGGGGCGGCTAATGTAACAGGCTGCGCGACCGCGCCCAGCGGTCACGTCCGCCCTGGCAGGCGGCGCGCAGAGCGGGCGGCGTGGACGGTACCGGCGAGCCCGATCAGCGCCAGCCCGGCGAGGCCGCAGACCACGAGATCGCGGGTGCGACTCGTGCAGAACTCGGCCCGGCTTGCCTTCGTCCGGCCAATGAAGCGTCCGTCGATCCCGACCGGACCGGGCACGGCCTCGTAGAGATTGCCCTCCATCTCGGGGATGGTCTCGTCGGAGAGCTGCGCCGACCACATCGAGGCGGCCTTGCGGTCGGCAAGCGCCGGCGCCAGAGCCTGGGCGGCAGCCATCATAATCGACGAGCGTCCGACCCAGACCTCCCGGCGCGGGTGCTCAGCGGCGTACAGGATCGCCTCGGCGCATAGCCGCGGGTCGAAGACCGGATCCGGCGCGTATTGCCGGTGCCCGGTCCGGTTGCGCGCCCAGTTGAATTGCGGCGTGTTCACCGCCGGCAGGTAGACGACGCTGAGGCTGACATCGACCCGGTCGTGGAGCAGCTCGCAGCGCAGGGCATCGGTGAAGCCCGAGACCGCGAACTTCGCCGCGCAATAGGGCGCCTGCAGCGGCGCCGCCCGGATGGCGAGGCCGGACGAGACCTGGATGATCGCGCCGCGGTTGCGCCGCTTCATGAAGCGCAGCGCCGCCAGCGTCCCGTAGACCTGGCTGAGATAGGTGGTCTCGGTCACGCGCCGGTACTCGTCCGGGGTGATCTGGTCGGCCGGGTTGACGATGGTCGACATGGCGTTGTTCACCCAGGCTCGGATCGGGCCGAGTTCCCGCTCCACGCGCTCGGCGGCCGCGTCGACGGCCTGCGGATCGGCGACATCGGCGCTGATCGCCAGGACAGGCTGACCGTAGGCGGCGAGGGCCCGCTCCGTCGCCGCGAGACGGTCCGGATCGCGCGCGACCACGGCCACCGACCATCCGCCCGCGGCGAACGCATGCGCTGTGGCAAGCCCGATCCCGGCCGTGCCCCCGGTAACGACCGCAACCCGTGCCATACCCACCTCAAATCGTCGAAGGATCCAACCGGCAACACGGTTCGGCGACCGCGGTTGCGCCCGCGCATCGGGCCGGAACGTCACGGGGGGCGATTATCGGATCTGGCGACGCAACGTCCGACGGTTGCCGCTGTTGACTGGCTGTACCGCGATAGGCCGAACCACCGAGGGTCGAAGCCATGCGCACCGGACGACGCTTCTCCCTGCCGATCGATCCCTGGCCGCAGGCCTCTCTGGCCGAGCGGACCGCGGTCGGTATGGTCCTGACGTTCCTGCTGCTCCTGCCCGCATGCGCGGCCGGGGCCGCGCTCTTCGTGGTGACGACGCTGGCGGCCCACATCTACTGGTCCTACGACCTCGGCGCTTCGCTCCACGCCATCATCGCCCGGCGCACCGGGGCCTCTGCCGGGCGGCACGGCCGTCTCGTCCGGAAGGCCTGAGGGTCGCCGACAGTCGCGCAGGGGTGTGCCGGTCCACACGGGGCGATAACCCTGTGACCGTGATCCCTGTGCGTTCGCCTCGGTCCGATTTGACCTGACCGTCTCTCGTAGGCCAGTCAGGTTCGGAACCGAGAGATCGCCATGTTCCGTAGCCTGATGACTGCACGGCGCTTCGCGCCGCTGTTCTGGTGCCAGTTCTTCTCGGCGTTCAACGACAATTTCCTGAAGAACGCGCTCGCCTTCCTGATCCTGTTCGGGATCGGCGGACAGGCGGATGCCCATGCCGGCGTCCTGGTCACCCTGGCGAGCGCCGTGTTCATCGGGCCGTTCTTCATCCTGTCAGGCCTCGGCGGTCAGTGGGCCGATCGGTACGACAAGGCGCTGATGGCGCGGCGGCTCAAATTCGCCGAGATCTTCGCGGCTGGCACCGCCGTGCTGGGCTTCCTCCTGCATTCCGTACCGGTGCTGTTCGTGGCGCTCGGCCTGTTCGGGACAATCGCGGCCCTGTTCGGCCCGATCAAGTACGGGATCCTGCCGGACCATCTGCGCCGTGAGGAACTGCCCGCCGGCAACGCCCTGGTCGAGGCCGCGACCTTCCTGGCGATCCTGCTCGGCACGATTGCGGCCGGGGCCGCCTCGGCGATGGGCGGCTCGGGCCTGCTGTTCGGCGTGCTGGTGATGGGCTTCGCCATCCTGTGCTGGCTCTCGGCCCGCATGATCCCGGCGACCGGTGAGGGGGCGCCGGACCTGCGGGTCGATCCGAACGTCTTCCGCTCGACCTACGCGCTGCTGCGCGACCTCTGGGCCGATACGCGCCTCTGGCGCGGCTCGCTCACGGTGAGCTGGTTCTGGCTGGTCGGCGTGGTGGTGCTCTCGCTGCTGCCCGTGCTGGTGCGCGGCGCCTTCAACGGCACCGAGACGGTGATCACGCTGCTGCTGGCTCTGTTCTCCATCGGCATCGCGCTGGGCTCCGGCCTTGCCTCGTGGCTCGCCAGCGGCCGGATCGTGCTGCTGCCGACGCCGGTCGGCGCGGTGCTGATGGGCCTGTTCGGCCTCGACCTCGCCTGGACGATCGGACACCTGCCGTCGCCGCCCGCGGAGCCGATCGGCCCGCTCGCCTTCCTGCGGACCGGCCACGGGCTGCGCACCGGGATCGACTTCCTGGGCCTCGCGATCTCCGGCGGCCTCTACATCGTCCCGTCCTTCGCGGCCGTGCAGGCCTGGGCCGAGAAGGCGATGCGCGCGCGGATCATCGGCGCCGTCAACGTCATGACGGCGGCCTTCATGGTGGCCGGCACCCTGGCGCTGGCGGCGCTGCAGGGCGCGGGCCTGACGATCGCGAGTCTGTTCGCCGTGGTGGCGGTGCTGAACCTGCTCGTCGGCGCGATCGTGTTCGCGACGCTGCCGACCAGCCCGTTCCGCGATGCCCTGTCGATCCTGTTCCGGGCTTTCTACCGCCTGGAGGTCCGTGGCTTCGACAACATCGCGGCGGCCGGGCCGAACTGCATCGTCGCCCTCAATCACGTGTCGTTCCTCGACGCACCGCTCGCCCTGTCGCTCCTGGAGCAGGAGCCGGTCTTCGCCATCGACAGCGGCATCGCGCAGCGCTGGTGGGTGCGGCCGTTCCTGCGGGTCACCAAGGCGATGCCCCTGGACCCGACGCGCCCCCTCGCCACCCGGACGCTGATCAACGCGGTCAAGGGCGGCGAAACCCTGATCATCTTCCCCGAGGGTCGGCTGACCGTCACCGGTAGCCTGATGAAGGTCTATGACGGCGCCGGGCTGATCGCCGACAAGTCGGACGCGATGGTCGTGGCGGTGAAGCTCGACGGCCTGGAACGCACCGTCTTCTCGCGGCTGTCGCCCGGGCAGGTGCGCCGCCGCTGGTGGCCCAAGGTGACCGTGACGGTGATGCCCCCGGTGCGCCTCGCCGTCGATCCCGCGCTCAAGGGCAAGGCCCGGCGGCAGGCGGCAGGCGCGGCCCTCTACGGGATCATGTCGGACCTCGTGTTCCGCACCGCCGATATCGACCGCGGCCTGATGGCGGCTCTGATCGAGGCCGGCGAGCGCCACGGTTGGCGCCGGAACGCCCTGGAGGATCCCGTCGGCGGGCGCCTCAGCTATGGCCGCCTGGTCATGGGCGCCAACATCCTCGGCCGCAAGCTCATGCCGCTGGCGCCCGAGGGCGGGCGGATCGGACTCATGCTGCCGAACGCAAACGGTGCCGCGGTGACGCTGTTCGCCCTCGCCTCCGCCGGCCGGGTGCCGGCGATGATCAACTTCTCGGCCGGTCCCGCCAACGTCCTCTCGGCCTGCCGGGCGGCTGAAGTGGGCAAGATCCTGACCTCCCGGGCCTTCATCGAGAAGGGGCGGCTCGGGTCGCTCGTCGAGGCGATCCGCGGATCGGTCGAACTCATCTACCTGGAGGATGTGCGGGCCACCATCACGACCGGGGACAAGATCCGGGGCTTCCTCGCCCCGCGGCGCCCCTTGGTGGCGCGCTCGGGCGAGGATCCGGGCGCGGTGCTGTTCACCTCGGGCAGCGAGGGCACGCCGAAGGGCGTGGTGCTCGCCAACCGCTGCATGCTCGCCAACGTGGCGCAGGTGGCGGCCCGGATCGACTTCGGGCCAATGGACAAGGTGTTCAACGTGCTGCCGGTGTTCCACGCCTTCGGCCTGACGGCTGGGCTGGTCCTTCCGCTGGTCTCGGGCGTGCCGGTCTACCTCTACCCGTCGCCGCTGCATTACCGGATCGTGCCGGAGCTGATCTACGGCTCGAACAGCACGGTGCTCTTCGGGACCGACACGTTCCTGACGGGCTATGCCCGGGCCGCCCATTCCTACGATCTGCGCTCCCTGCGCTATGTCGTGGCCGGCGCCGAGGCCGTGAAGGAGACGACTCGGAGGACCTGGGCGGAGAAATTCGGCCTGCGCATCCTGGAGGGCTATGGCGTCACCGAGTGCGGGCCTGTGGTGGCGCTCAACACGCCGATGTTCAACCGCTTCGGCACGGTCGGGCGGATCCTGCCGGGCATCGAGACGCGCCTGGAGCCGGTGCCGGGGATCGAGGAGGGCGGCCGCCTCTCCATGCGCGGACCCAACATCATGCTGGGCTACCTGCGCGCCGAAAAGCCCGGCGTGCTGGAGCCGCCGCCGGGGGGCTGGCACGACACCGGCGATATCGTGGCGATCGACCCGATGGGCTTCGTGACGATCAAGGGTCGGGCCAAGCGCTTCGCCAAGATCGCTGGCGAGATGGTGTCGCTCGCGGGCATCGAGTCGCTGGCCGCCGACCTCTGGCCGGATCGGTTAAGCGCGGTCGCGGCGGTGCCGGACCCGCGCAAGGGCGAGCGCCTGATCCTGTTCACCCAGGAGAAGGGCGCCACGCGCGCCGCCTACCAGAACTTCGCCAAGAGCCGTGGCGCCTCCGACGTCGCGATCCCCGCCGAGGTGGTGGTGCTGGAGGCAATCCCGATGCTCGGCACCGGCAAGATCGACCAAGTCGCTGTCACCAAGCTCGCGCAGGAGCGGGCGAAGGAGGATGCGGCGGCCTGACCGGCAACCCTCCGCGCCCCGCGTCATCCAAACGGGGGATGCGGCGCAGTTCGGGATCCGCTCGTATCGCCAGTACAGCCGCGATTCGAAATGCTTCGTGTGTTCGGGTTGCGGGACTGCGGGGGTCGCGCGTCACATCGGCGAGGGGCAGATCATGCAGAAGGGCAGACGAGTTCCGGCTTGGCTGGCGAGGCGGACCTACTTCAAGCGGATCGAGCGCTGGACGAGGCCGGGCAAGGGACGCGCTGCGGCGCCGCCTCCCGCGGCACACGCCGCTCCGGCGCCCTCCAATATCGTGCCTTTCCCGATTCGGCTGAACCGGCCGGATCGCCCCGCCCTCGAAGACCTGCGGGGCGTTGGCACGGCGTAGGATCCAGTCGCGGCCAGCCGGACGCCCATCGTCGGGGACCTTGCCTACCCGGGCACTTGTCGACCGCACAGGAACAATCAATCCTGTGGTGTTGACGCCGAAGCCGGGAGGATACGTGCCACACGACGGGTGGGTTTCGAGCGGGCCGGTGACGTTGCGGGCACGACGCGCGAAGCTGCGCCTCGTGCTCGGAGCGGCGGTGCTCGGGCTCGGCCTCCTGGTGATCGGTACCGGCGCCCTTTGGCGCTATGCCACGGCGCTGCCGCCCCTCGACCTGACCGATGCGATGGCGCGCTCCACGGTCGTGCTGGACCGGTCTGGCACGCTCCTGCGGCCCTTCGCGACGGCGGACGGGCGCTGGCGCCTGCCGGTCACCGCAGAGACGGTCGATCCGCGCTATCGGGCAATGCTGCTCGCCTACGAGGATCGCCGGTTTGCCGATCATCCCGGCATCGACCCCGCTGCCGTGCTGCGCGCCGCCGTCCAGTGGCTGACTCGGGGCCGGATCGTGTCCGGTGCCTCCACACTGTCGATGCAGGTGGCCCGCCTCGTCGAGCCGCGGCGCGAGCGCTCGCTCGAGGCCAAGCTCCGCCAGATGGTGCGGGCAGTCACGCTGGAGCGTCACCTCGGAAAATCCGGCCTCCTCGATCTCTACCTGGCACTGGCCCCCTATGGCGGGCCGTTGGAGGGCGTGCGCGCGGCAAGCGTCGCATATTTCGGGCGGGAGCCGGTCCGGCTGAGTGCGGCGCAGGCTGCGCTGCTCGTCGCCCTGCCGCAATCGCCCGAGACCCGCCGCCCGGACCGGTTCCCGGAGCGCGCCCGCGCCGCCCGCGACCGGGTCCTGACGGTCGCGAGCGCCCAGGGCATCCTCACACCGGCAGAGGCCGCGGCCGCCCGGGCGGAGCCGGTGCCGACGGCGCGCAGACCGTTCCCGATGCTGGCGGCGCACGCCGCCGAAGAGGCGGTGGCGGCCGATCCCGCCGCCGCCACGATTCGCCTGGCCATCGATGGGCGCCTGCAGGAGCGGTTGGAGACCCTGGCGGCCGAGCGCGCCGCCGCCGTCGGCCCGGACCTCTCGGCCGCGATCCTCGTCCTCGACAACCGTGACGGACGGATCCTGGCTCAGGTCGGCAGCGCCGGCTATCTCGACTCGAACCGGCGCGGCGCCATCGACATGACGCTGGCGGTGCGCTCCCCCGGCTCGGCGCTGAAGCCCTTCGTCTACGCCATGGCATTCGCGGATGGCCTCGCGCATCCCGAGACGTTGCTGGAGGACCGGCCGGCGCGGTTCTCGGCGAGCTACGCCCCGGAGAATTTCGACCTGACCTTCCAGGGCACGGTCACGGCCCGGCGGGCACTGCAACTCTCGCTCAATGTCCCCGCGGTCGCGTTGATGGATGCCGTGGGTCCGGCCCGCTTCATCGCCCGGCTGCGCGCCGCCGGGGCCGCGATCCAGCTCCCGCGGGAAGCGGCGCCGGGGCTGCCGGTGGCGCTGGGCGGCCTCGGCATCACCCTCACCGATCTGGCTCGGCTCTATGCCGGCCTCGCCCGCGGCGGGTCGGTGCCGGACCTCGTCCGCCGCGCCGAGCGGGCTTCGGCCGAATCTCAGCACCGCGTCACGGAGCCCGTGGCTGCCTGGTACATCGCCGACATCCTGCGCGGAACGCCCCCGCCGGACAACGCCCTGCCGAACCGCATCGCCTACAAGACCGGCACCTCATACGGGTACCGCGATGCCTGGGCGGCGGGCTTCGACCGGCAGGTGACGATTGTCGTCTGGGCGGGGCGGCCGGATGGCGCCGCGGTGCCGGGGCTCGTGGGCCGCACGGTCGCGGCGCCGATCCTGTTCGACGCCTTCGCGCGCCTCGGGATCGAGCCCGAGCCGGTCCCGCAGCCCCGTGATGCTCTGGTCGTCGGGCGGGGCGGCCTGCCGCCGCCACTGCGGCACCTGCGCCGCGAGTCGGCCGAGACGGGGGGACCGGCGCTGCGGATCGCCTATCCGCCGGACGGGTCGCGGATCGATCTCGGCCTCGCGGCGGACGGGCACCACTCGGCGGAGGGAAGCCCGGGACTCGCCCTGAAGGCCCTGGGCGGTGTCCCACCACTCACATGGCTGGTCGATGGTCAGCCGGTCATCCAGTCGCCGCGCCGCCGCGCCGAGTGGCTCCCGGGCGGCGCAGGCTTCGCCCGGATTTCGGTCCTGGATGCGACCGGTGCCAGTGACAGCGTCTCCGTCCGGCTCGAATGATCCGACAGCCCGGTTGCGGGTGCGACGGGGCGGATCCAGCCACGGGGCACCAATCTGTGGCGGCACCAACCTTGCGGCCGGCGTCGATCAGCGACCGATCCCGAGCCCGCGCGGCGAGCCGGCCGAGCCGCGCGGCTCGCAGGCTTCCAGTGCGGCCGCGAGGCGCGCCTCGTTGGCGGCGGAGCCTTGAGACAGGCTGAGGACCGTGCCGAGGATGCCGGCGCTCACGAGAATGCCGAGGGCTGCCACGCCGAGCAACACATAGGTCATCAGCCTGTTGCGCCGCAGATCGGCCGTGAGCGCCTGAATCAGATCCCGACTGTCTTCGGCGAGACTGTTCCGGGCCGCCACCAGCTCGTTGTACATGTTGGTGATAGCGTTGGTGGACATGTACACTAGGAGCAGGTGGACGACGAAATCGTCGTCCGTCGTGGTGTTCAGGGCGGCCGCGATCCGCACCGCGAGCTGACGCTCCCAGGGCTGGAGATCGCGGCCGTGGACCGACCGGTAGAACCGCTCGAGATTGGTCACGGCCGGAGTGCATCCCGCCACACCGTGTGGAAGTTGCGCCGCAGACGGCGTCCCTCGACGCGCAGGCGCATCGGCGCGCTGTTCGCCAGGAACTGCCACGTCATGTGCTGGACCCGCAGGGACTCGATCAGCCGCTCGCCGATCCGCTCGATCTCGATGACGCGAAAGTTCGACTGCTTGCGGAGCGACCGCACGAGATCGGACGATTCCAGATAATCGAAGTTGGTCGCATGGGCAGTGTTCTTCGCCAGGATCGCCCGATCGCATTCGATCAGCATCGGACGGAGTTCCTTGAGCACCTCCAAGGCGGTGGGATCGACCGCTCCGGCCGCGACGACCACGGCGAGACGGATATTCGCCTCCCGGCAGCTCTCCACGATGATCTCGGCGCAGCGGCGGGTCGTCTCGGTATCGCCGGCCGGGAAATCGACCACGATGAAGCGCTCGGCGGTCTCGATCACCCGCTCGATCATGTCCTGGCAAAGAGTCGGGTCGACCCGGCCCGTGCTGTCCTCGGCGCGCAAGCGCTGTCGGAAGCCGGTGATGCCGGGCCGGCGCGGAACGAAGTTGTCGCTCCCGGGGCTCGTCTCCTGCATGATTGCCGTATGGAAGTGCCGGTTGGCCGGGTCAGTGTCGATCGCCAGGACCGGACCGACCTCGGCGCAGAGATCGGCCAGCTGGAGGGCGATGGTGGTTTTGCCAACGCCGCCCTTGCCGCCGAGGCACAGGATGAGGACTTTCGCGGCGGCCCCCAGAAGGTCGCGCTGGATGTCCTGGATCTCGTCCGGGCTGTACCAGGCGGGAACCTTGGTCTGAGTCGTATCGGTCATGTGCTGCCTCCTTGCTGATGCATGCAGGGCCGCCTCCGCGCGACGCGCGACAGCGGACCTGCAGGATTTCGGGTTTCACGGCGTTCGGGCCGCCCGGGCGAGTCGCTGAGCCGGGACACAGCGCGGGATCGCCCGGCGGCGCGGAGGGCATTCAGTCCCCCTCAAGCGCGGCACCCGATCAGGCCGGAGCCGGCAGCAGCCGAGAGGCCGCCGCGCAGCCGCGGCCTCCGTGCAGCGGGTCCAGAAACCCAGCGACAGACCAACCGCGGATGGAATGCGGCGCGCTTCGCCATCCGATCCTCGGAACGGCGTCCGTCGCCACGGGCACACTCCGTTGCTGGATCTGTTTCGCCGGCGGGTTGAGTCAAAACATGTCGTCCGCTGCATCCGAGTTCCGGCAAGAGGTTGCGCGACGACTCTCAGGATGCAAGCCTTATCTTATCAGTTATCCTCGTGAATCATTGCTCTATCATCCGTCGTTAAAAATCTAATATTGTGCAATTACGCGGATTTTACGATCTTAAATGCATCGAATAAAAAACTTCAGCAATCTTGATCAATGTATTTGGCCGAATACAGAATTTCAGAGGCAGAGTATCCTGAACGGTGCTTCCAGGCCATGCGGGCTCGCGACTGAAGCCGATCGGCGCGGCGGCCGCCGAAGCGGTCTGAACGGAAGCGGGCGTCGTCCTTCCGCGATCGATGACCGCGCGGGTCAACCGCGGCGGCGCGGCCCCGATCCAAGGGCGCACGCCGCCGCGATCCAGTGTGTTGCGCCGAGGTCGCCGCTTTCACCAGCCCGTCGAGGGGGCCGTCGACGTCACCGAGGCGTCATCGCGCCGCAGCGAGGGGAGCGAACACCTCCATGAGGCCGTTCACCAAGATCTGGGTGCCGACGCACAGCAGCAGGAAGGCGAAGAGGCGGCCCATCACCCGGGCGCGGGCCGGGCCGATGAAGGCCACCACACGGTCGGCGGAGGCATAGAGCAGCGCGACCGTGCCAGCGACCGCGAGAGCTGCCAGCGTGACCCCGATGTAGAAGCTAAACCGCTCCGCATAGGCCGCCGGGCGATTTGCCCCCAGGGTGATGGCAACCGCAATCGTCCCCGGGCCTGTGGTGAACGGCAGCGTCAGGGGAAAGAAGGCGATGTCGGAGAGGGGACCGGGCGCCGGATCGCTCTGAAGCTCCGTCGGGGCCGCGCCGCGATCCGCCGAGCCGGATGCCTCGGCCTGCTTGCGCGCCTCGCGGGCCTCCGGCCGGTTCAGCTGCGTCCAGGCCGACGACATGACCACCAAGCCGCCGGCGATGCGCAGGGCGCCCAGCGTGACGCCGAAGAAGTTGAGGATCGGCGTGCCCGCCCAAAGGGCGCCGAGCATCACCAGGGCGGCGTAGACGCCGATGCGGCGTGACAGCACAACGCGATCGGCGTGGCTGAAGGCGCTCGTCACCTGCGCGAAGATGAACGCGCCCCCGATCGGATTCACGATCGAGAACAGGCCCGATAGGGCGAGCAGGAATTGCTGGGTGGTGAACTCAATGCTCATCGGGGCCGGCCGTGTGGCGCGCTGTCCTGAACCATCGAACGCTGCGGGTGTGCCGTTCGCGCAGCCGGATCAACCCGGGGAGGGGGCCGGCACCAGCACCCGGGCCGGCGCGAGACGACGAGCGCGTCGCACCTGCTGCACGGCCACCGGGCGATAGAGTTGCTTCGTCGCGTCGACCACGTGCAGGCCGGCGAAGGGCAGAGACAGGCTGGTCCCGAGCCACTCCCAGGCAGGACCGGTGCGCAGCATCAGCCGCGAGCGGACCGGCGGCATGTACAGGGTCTCGGCCCAGCTCACCGGAGAGAACAGCGTGTCGCGCATCAGCCGCCCGAGTTGCGAGCGGCTGTAGGGCTGTCCGTGGCCGAAGGGCGTCGCCTCCCGGCGGGCCCACACGCCCCGGCGATTCGGTACCACCAGGATCATGCGGCCGCCCGGCGTGAGGGTCCGCCAGACTTCCTGCAGCAGCTCCGTCGGACTTTCCACCGATTCGAGGGCGTGGACCAGGATGACCCGGTCGATGGCGGCCTCGGGCAGCGGCATCATCGTGGGATCGGCCAAAGCCGCACAGGAGCGTCCGGTGCTCGGCCAGTTCACCACACCCTGCGAGGCCGGCATGAAGGCGAGCGTGCGCTCGGCGATATAGTGAACCGGTCCGAGATATGGCGTCGCGTAGCCGATCCCGAGGACGCGCAGTCCCGAGACCGAGCCGAGGAAGTCGTGGAGCGCGCGGCCGACCACGCGATGCGTCGTGCGGCCCAGGGGGCTGGCATAGAAGGCCCGCAAGCCGTTGACGTCGAGACGCATGGGGGGACAGGAGATCGCGGACGGAACGGTCGTCGTACTCAATGGTGAGCCGCGCGCCGCGCGGCAAGCGCCGGAGGAACCCGGCCGGACCATCACCTGTTCACGGCAACAGATTTCGCGCCGCTTTGCGCCTTTTCGCGCTTCTGGGAGCCCTTGTCCGATGGCCGCCGAGACCGAGATTCGCACCTTCCTCTGCCGCAGCGACAATATCGGCGTGCTGATCCGGGATCCGGCGACCGGCGCCTGCGCGGCGATCGACGTGCCGGAGGCCGAACCGGTTTTGAGGGCCCTCGACGAGGCCGGCTGGCGGCTGACCGACATCCTGGTCACGCACCGCCACGGCGATCATGTCGAGGGCATCCCGGCGGTGAAGCAGGCGACCGGGGCCCGGGTTGTAGCCCCGGTCAAGGCCGGCGAGGCGGTTCCGCAGGTGGATCTCTCGGTGCGGGAGGGCGACACCGTCGCGGTCGGTCGGCTCAACGCAAAGGTCTGGGAGACGCCGGGTCACTGTGCCGACCACGTCACCTACTGGTTCACTGACGCGGGCCTCGTCTGCGCCGGCGATACGCTGTTCACCCTCGGCTGCGGGCGGGTGATGGAGAGTCCGCCCGAGACCCTGTACCGGTCGCTGCGGCGCTTCGACGATCTGCCCGACGCGACGCAGGTGTTCAGCGGCCATGACTACGTACTCTCCAACGCCCGCTTCGCCCTGGCGGCCGACCCGGACAATCCGGACCTCAAGGCGCGCTACGCCGAGGCCGAACGGGCCAAGGCGGAGGGTCGCTTCCTCATTCCATCCACCATGGCTGCGGAGCGCGCGACCAATCCGTTTCTGCGCAGCGGGCATCCGGCCTTGGCCCGGTCGGTGAACCTACCGCCGGAAAGCGATCCCGAGGCGGTGTTCGTCGCCTTGCGGGCGTGGAAGAACCGCTTCTGACGCAGGTGATAACCAGAAAAATTTGTTGCCTTCTCAAGGCAAACTGACACATACGAGTCTTTAAGCGGTCCTAATCCGCTGAGGTAACCGGGCTCCCGGGGGGAAGCCGCAACGTCAACGCGAAGCGCCGGGACGCTTCAGCCGGTATGATGGGGGTCCGTCTCGCCCTACCACCTGTCCACTTCCCGCCTTCCGCTTCCTTTCCTCAAACCAGAGTCTGACGGGACCAGGGAAGAGGCGCTCAGCGCCAAGGCCAAGCTCACCGTCGCCGACGCCGAACCCGGCGCGCTCCGCGAAAGCGGCGACGCGGCCGGTCCGTCGCGGCCGCGGGCTCCGGTTGCAGCCGATGTGCGGCTGCTCGGTATTGCCACCGAGCATCTCTCGCGGCTCGGGCCCAAGCGCGTGACGGTCGTGGCCGTCGCTGCCGAGGCCGGCATGACGCACGCCAATGTGTACCGCTACTTTCCGTCGAAGGACGCGCTCCTCGACGCGGTCGCGGGGCGATGGCTGCGCGAGGTCGAAGCCCGGCTCGCCGGCATCGCCGACGCGCCGGATCCCGCCGACGACAAGATCGAGCGATTGCTGACCGCCCTCGCGACGGTCCAGCGGGATGCTTTGTTCGACGAGCCGAATCTGTTCGCAGTGCATCTCGATGCCACCGTGTCGGCCCGGCCGATCGCCCGGCGCCACCGCGTTCGACTGCGCAGCTTGGTCGAGCGCGTGGTCGAGGAGGGGATCACCTCCGGCATCTTCTCGGCGCGCGACCGGGAGCGGGCGATCGCCTACATTTTCGATGCGAGCTACCGCTTCACGCATCCCCTGGCGATCCAGCACGATGCCGAAGTACCGCGGGACCTGATCGAGGCCCGGTTCGGGGCCGTCATCCACGCGATCCAGCGGGTCCTGCGGTCCGGCATTCTCTGAGCCACCGCCCTTAGGCACCCACGCGCCTGCGAGGCCCGGACCCTCCGTCCGGGCCTCTTTCGTTTCCGCGTCGCCGATTGCTCCGGCCCACACCACCGGGCCCGAAATGACAGCTTTTCGGATCTGTCATCCCAGCTTTCCAGCGCTGGCGAAGCCGAGTGCACCGCACCTAAAACCTTCCCGACGTTGAGGATTCGGGCGGGTCGCCGAGCCCCACAGAGAGTGCGGGGTGCTCCGGCCGACCTACCCATGCACCCCAGCTCGGGTTGAAGCCACGGTGCTTTTCGGCCACACAGCCGCGCAGATTTCAGAGCGGCGAATCCGGCCCCGAACCCGGACGGACGTGACCTCACAGCCGCGCGCAGAACACCCGTCTAGTCGACACGCAGCGGAGACGAATCCGACATGGCTCGCAACAAGATCGCGCTCATCGGTGCCGGCCAGATCGGCGGCACCCTGGCCCTTCTGGCCGGCCTAAAGGACCTCGGGGACGTGGTGCTGTTCGACATCGTTGACGGCGTGCCCCAGGGCAAGGCGCTGGACATCGCCGAGGCCGCCCCGGTCGAAGGCTTCGACGCGACCTACGCGGGCGCCAGTGACTATAGTGCCATCAAGGGCGCCGACGTGGTGATCGTGACCGCCGGCGTGCCGCGCAAGCCCGGCATGAGCCGCGACGACCTGATCGGCATCAACCTCAAGGTCATGCAGGCGGTCGGCGAGGGGATCAAGACCTACGCGCCCGACGCCTTCGTGATCTGCATCACCAACCCGCTCGACGCGATGGTCTGGGCGTTGCAGAAGTTTTCCGGTCTCCCCACCAACAAGATCGTCGGCATGGCCGGCGTGCTCGACTCGGCCCGCTTCCGCCACTTCCTCGCCGAGGAGTTCAAGGTCTCGGTGGAAGACGTCACCGCCTTCGTGCTGGGCGGCCACGGCGACGACATGGTCCCGCTGACCCGCTACTCCACGGTCGCGGGCGTGCCGCTGACCGACCTCGTCAAGCTCGGCTGGACCACCCAGGAGAAGCTCGACGCGATGGTCGACCGCACCCGCAAGGGCGGTGGCGAGATCGTCAACCTGCTCAAGACCGGCTCGGCGTTCTACGCACCCGCCGCCTCCGCCATCGCCATGGCTGAGAGCTACCTGCGTGACAAGAAGCGGGTCCTGCCCTGCGCCGCCTATCTCGACGGCCAGTATGGCGTGAAGGGCATGTTCATCGGCGTGCCGATCGTGATCGGCGCCAACGGCGTGGAGCGCGTCCTGGAGGTGACCTTCGACGCCGCCGAGAAGGCGATGTTCGAGAAGTCGGTCGCCTCGGTGACGGGACTCATCGAGGCCTGCAAGGGCGTCGACAGCAACCTCGCCTGACCGGTAAGCGGATACCGGGCAGCGCGTCGCGTTCGGAGATTCGAATCCCAGTCGCCACGCGCTGTTCGCTGCCACCTATTCGCTCCTCCTTACGAGGCTCCGATGAATATCCATGAATATCAGGCCAAGGCCGTGCTGAAGGAGTTCGGCCTGCCCGTCTCCCGCGGCGTGGCCATCTTCAACCCGTCGGAGGCCGAAGCCGCCGCCAAGGAGCTCGGCGGCCCTGTCTGGGTCGTGAAGAGCCAGATCCACGCCGGCGGCCGCGGCAAGGGCACCTTCAAGGGGGCGCCCGAGGGCGCCAAGGGCGGCGTGCGCGTCACCAAGTCGATCGACGAGGTGAAGCAATATGCCGGCGAGATGCTCGGCCAGACGCTGGTGACGATCCAGACCGGCCCGGCCGGCAAGCAGGTCAACCGCCTCTACATCGAGGAAGGCGCCCAGATCGCCGAGGAATTCTACCTCTCGATGCTGGTCGACCGCGCCACAGGCGGCGTCGCCTTCGTGGTCTCCACCGAGGGCGGCATGGACATCGAGGCGGTCGCCCACGACACGCCCGAGAAGATCCACACCATCGCGGTCGATCCGGCCACCGGCGTCATGCCCCATCACGGCCGCGCTGTCGCCAAGGCGCTGGGCCTCTCCGGTGCCCAGGCCAAGGAAGCGGCCGCGCTGACCGAGAAGCTCTACGCGGCCTTCGTGTCCAAGGATATGAGCCTCCTCGAGATCAACCCGCTGGTGCTCACCGCGGACGGGCACCTCAAGTGCCTCGACGCGAAGATGGCCTTCGATTCGAACGCCCTCTACCGCCACCCCGACATCGTCGCGCTGCGCGACGAGACCGAGGAGGACGCCAAGGAGATCGAGGCGTCGAAGTACGACCTTGCCTACATCGCGCTCGACGGCACGATCGGCTGCATGGTCAACGGCGCCGGCCTCGCCATGGCGACGCTCGACATCATCAAGCTCTACGGCGAGGAGCCGGCGAACTTCCTCGATGTCGGCGGCGGCGCCTCGGAGGAGAAGGTGACGGCGGCGTTCAAGATCATCACCGCCGACCCGAACGTGAAGGGCATTCTCGTCAACATCTTCGGCGGGATCATGAAGTGCGACGTGATCGCCAACGGCGTGATCGCCGCCGTGAAGGCGGTTGGCCTGCAGGTGCCGCTGGTGGTGCGCCTCGAGGGCACCAACGTCGAGCAGGGCAAGGCCATCATCCGCAATTCCGGCCTCAACGTCATCCCGGCGGACGATCTCGACGACGCCGCCCAGAAGATCGTCGCCGCCGTGAAGGGAGCCTGATCATGTCGGTGATGATCGACGCCAACACCAAGGTCATCTGCCAGGGCTTCACCGGCAAGAACGGGACCTTCCACTCCGAGCAGGCCATCGCGTACGGCACCAAGATGGTCGGCGGCACGAGCCCCGGTAAGGGCGGTTCGCGGCATCTCGGCCTGCCGGTCTTTGACACGGTCGCCGAGGCCCGCGAGGCCACGGGCGCCGAGGCCTCGGTGGTCTACGTGCCGCCGCCCGGCGCGGCGGACGCGATCTGCGAGGCGATCGCCGCCGAGATGCCGCTGATCGTCTGCATCACGGAGGGCATCCCGGTGCTCGACATGGTGCGGGTGAAGCGGGCGCTGACGGGCTCGAAGTCGCGCCTCGTCGGGCCGAACTGCCCCGGCATCGTCACGGCCGGCGAGTCGAAGATCGGCATCATGCCGGCCAACATCTTCCGGCCGGGCTCCGTCGGCATCGTGTCCCGCTCGGGCACGCTGACCTACGAGGCGGTGTTCCAGACCTCGAATGCCGGCCTCGGCCAGACGACGGCGGTGGGCATCGGCGGCGACCCGGTGAAGGGCACCGAGTTCATCGACGTGCTGGAGCTGTTCCTGGCCGACCCGAAGACCGAGTCGATCGTGATGATCGGCGAGATCGGCGGTTCGGCCGAGGAGGAGGCCGCGCAGTTCCTGAAGGATGAGGCCAAGCGCGGGCGCAAGAAGCCGATGGTCGGCTTCATCGCCGGCCGCACGGCGCCTCCGGGCCGCCGCATGGGCCATGCCGGCGCGATCATCTCGGGCGGCAAGGGCGGCGCCGAGGACAAAATCGCCGCCATGGAGGCCGCGGGCATCCGCGTGTCGCCGTCGCCGGCCCGGCTGGGCTCGACGCTCGTCGAGGTCCTGAAGGGCTGAAGACGAGCGCGCCTGCGTTGCGGCCATCGCAGGGCCGCAACGCCCATATCGGGCGTGCAGACGATTTCAGCGGGGCGGTCACCCGCCCCGTTTCGGTTTGAGGGCGATCCGCCGCGCTGACGGGGAGCCTGAAGGGCAGGGGAGCCTGCCCGCGCGATCAGGATGGACGCACCATGGCACGCCAGGACGTGAACGAAGCGCTCCTCGAAACCTCGTTCCTCTACGGCGCCAACGCCGCTTACATCGAGGAATTGCAGGCGGCCTACGCCCGCAACCCGGCCTCGGTGGACCCGGAGTGGCAGACCTTCTTCAAGGGACTCGGCGAGGACGAGACCCTCGTCGAGAAGAACGCCGCCGGCGCTTCGTGGGAGAAGCCCAACTGGCCGGTGCCGCTCAACGGCGAGTTGGTCTCGGCGCTGGACGGCAACTGGGGCGCTCTGGAGAAGGCCATCGGCGACAAGATCGTCGCCCGGGAAGCCAAGGAGCCGAAGCCCGGCAAGCCGCAGGACAGCGTCACGGCCACCACCGGCGTCTCGGTGGAGCAGGCCACCAAGGACTCGGTGCGGGCGATCATGCTGATCCGCTCCTACCGCATGCGTGGCCATCTGCACGCCAAGCTCGACCCGCTGGGGCTGGCGCCGCGGGGCGACCACGAGGAGCTGCACCCGCAGCATTACGGCTTCCAGGAGAGCGACTGGGACCGCCCCATATTCCTCGACAACGTCCTCGGCCTGCAGTTCGGCACGATCCGCGAGATCGTCGACATCCTGGAGCGGACCTACTGCCAGACGCTCGGCGTCGAGTTCATGCACATCTCCGATCCAGCCGAGAAGGCGTGGATCCAGGAGCGCATCGAGGGCAAGGACAAGGAGATCTCCTTCACTCCCGAGGGCCGTCGCGCGATCCTCAACAAGCTGATCGAGGCCGAGGGCTTCGAGAAGTTCCTCGACCTCAAGTACACCGGCACCAAGCGCTTCGGCCTCGACGGCAGCGAGGCGATGATCCCGGCGCTGGAGCAGATCATCAAGCGCGGCGGCGCGCTCGGCGTGCGCGAGATCGTGCTCGGCATGGCCCATCGCGGCCGGCTCAACGTGCTCACCAACGTCATGGCGAAGCCCTTCCGGGCGGTGTTCCACGAGTTCAAGGGCGGCTCGGCCTCGCCGGCCGAGGTCGAGGGCTCGGGCGACGTGAAGTACCACCTGGGCGCGTCCTCGGACCGCGCCTTCGACGGCAACAACGTCCACCTGTCGCTCACCGCCAACCCATCGCATCTGGAGATCGTCGATCCGGTGGTGCTCGGCAAGGTCCGCGCCAAGCAGGACCAGTGGGCCAAGCCCAACATCGAGCGCCGCACGGTGCTGCCGCTCCTGATCCACGGCGACGCCGCCTTCGCGGGCCAGGGCGTGGTGGCGGAGTGCTTCGGCCTGTCGGGCCTGAAGGGCCACCGCACCGGCGGCTCGGTGCACTTCATCATCAACAACCAGATCGGCTTCACCACCGATCCGCGCTTCTCGCGCTCCTCGCCCTACCCGTCCGACGTCGCCAAGATGGTCGAGGCGCCGATCTTCCACTGCAACGGCGACGACCCCGAGGCCGTCACCTTCGCGGCGAAGGTGGCCGTCGAGTACCGGCAGAAGTTCGGCAAGCCGGTCGTGATCGACATGCTCTGCTACCGCCGCTTCGGCCACAACGAGGGCGACGAGCCGGCCTTCACGCAGCCGAAGATGTACCAGCGAATCCGCAAGCACCCATCGGTGCTGGAGAATTACGGCCGCAAGCTCGTCGAGAACGGCTCTGTCACGCAGGAGGCGCTCGACGTCCGCAAGGCCGAGTTCCGCGGTTTGCTCGACACCGAGCTCGACGTTGCCAACAACTACAAGGCGAACAAGGCCGACTGGCTGGATGGTCGCTGGTCCGGCGTGAAGGCCGTGCACGAGGACGTGGACGACCCGCGCCGCGGCCGCACGGCCGTGCCGGCCGAGACCCTTCAGGAGATCGGGCGGAAGATCACGCAGGTGCCGCCTGGATTCCACCTGCACCGCACGATCCAGCGGTTCATGGACAACCGCGCCAAGGCGGTGGAGACGGGGGCCGGCGTCGACTGGGCGACCGCCGAGGCCCTGGCCTTCGGGGCGACGCTCCTCGACGGCAACCGGGTCCGCCTCTCGGGGCAGGACGTCGAGCGCGGCACCTTCTCGCAGCGTCACGCGGTGGTGATCGATCAGGAGAACGAGCAGCGCTTCACGCCGCTCAACGCCATCCGCGAGGGGCAGGCCTCCATTGAGATCATCAACTCGATGCTCTCCGAGGAGGCCGTGCTCGGTTTCGAGTACGGCTACTCGCTGGCCGAGCCCAACGCTCTGGTCCTGTGGGAGGCGCAGTTCGGCGACTTCGCCAACGGCGCCCAGGTGGTGATCGACCAGTTCATCGCCAGCGGTGAGCGCAAGTGGCTGCGCATGTCCGGCCTCGTGCTGCTGCTGCCGCACGGCTACGAGGGGCAGGGGCCCGAGCACTCCTCCGCCCGCCTGGAGCGCTACCTCCAGGCCTGTGCCGAGGACAACATGCAGGTCGCCAACGTCACGACGCCGGCGAACTACTTCCACATCCTGCGCCGGCAGCTGAAGCGTGACTTCCGCAAGCCGCTGGTGCTGATGACGCCGAAGTCGCTGCTGCGCCACAAGCGGGCGATCTCCAACCTCGACGCGCTGGCCGAGGGCTCGACCTTCCACCGCGTCCTTTGGGACGACGCTGAGGAGGAGGGCGCGCAGAACAAGCTGGTGCGCGACGACAAGATCCGCCGCGTCGTGCTCTGCTCGGGCAAGGTCTACTACGACCTTCTGGAGGAGCGGGAGAAGCGCGGCCTCAACGACATCTACCTGATGCGCGTCGAGCAGCTCTACCCGTTCCCGCTGAAGGCACTGGCCAACGAGATGGCCCGCTTCCGCAACGCCGACGTGATCTGGTGCCAGGAGGAGCCCAAGAACATGGGCGCTTGGTCCTTCGTCGAGCCCTATCTCGAGTGGGTGCTCGGCCAGGCCGGCTCCGCGGTGAAGCGCGCCCGCTACGTCGGCCGTCCGGCCTCCGCCTCCACGGCGGTCGGACAGATGTCGAAGCACCAGGCGCAGCTCCAGGCCTTCCTCAACGAGGCCCTGGCGGTCTGATCGTCCGGCCATGGCCTACTTCCTGCTCCGCCTGGAACCGCCCCGCCCGAGCTTCCCGTTCGACGCGACGGAGGCCGAGAAGGCGCAGTTCTCGGCGCATTCCGGCTACTGGATGGAGCAGGCGGAGGCGGGAGCCGCCATCGCGGTCGGGCCCGTCTTCGAGCCCGGCGGCACCTGGGGCCTCGCCCTGGTCGAGGCGGCCGACGCGGCACAGGCCGAGGCGCTCGGCGAAGCGGATCCCGTCCTGATGGCGCAGGCAGGCTTCCGGTACACCGTCTCGCCCGTTCCATCCCTGATCCTGCGGCGCTGACGTCGCGGCCCGACATCCAGAGGAGGCCCCCCGCGGGGCAGAAGAGCATGGCAACCGACATTCTCGTCCCGACCCTCGGCGAATCCGTGAGCGAGGCCACGATCGGCCGCTGGTTCAAGAAGCCCGGCGACGCGGTCGCGGCCGACGAGCCGATCGTCGAGCTGGAGACCGACAAGGTCACCCTGGAGGTGAACGCCCCGGCGGCCGGCGAGCTGGGCGAGATCCTGGTCAAGGACGGCGAGACCGTCGAGCCCGGCGCCCTGCTCGGCTCGATCGTCGAGGCCGGTGCCGGCGGTGGCACGGCCAAGAAGGCCGCCCCGAAGGAGGCCTCGAAGGAGGCCGCCGAGACCAAGGCCGAGAGCCGGAGCGAGGCCCCGAAGGCCGCCACGCCCGCGAAGTCCGAGGCGCCGGCCCAGGAATCCTCCGCCGGCTACGGCAACCACGGCGATGCCGCCGCCCCCGCGGCTCAGCAGCGCCCCGTCGGCGACAACGGCCCAGCGGTGGCGAAGCTCGCCCGGGAGTCGGGCGTCGACCCGTCGTCGGTGAACGGCTCCGGCAAGGACGGCCGCGTCACCAAGGGCGACATGCTCGGCGCCATCGCCAAGGGCCCGGCCCCGTCGGCGCCCGCCAAGGAGGCGCGCCCGACCCTGCCGCGCGCGCCCTCGGCGCCGGACGACGCCGCGCGCGAGGAGCGCGTGCGCATGACGAAGCTGCGCCAGACCATCGCGCGCCGCCTCAAGGACGCGCAGGACACGGCGGCGATGCTGACGACGTTCAACGACGTCGACATGTCGGCCGTGATGGCGATGCGCAGCCAGTACAAGGACATCTTCGAGAAGAAGCACGGCACGAAGCTCGGCTTCATGGGCTTCTTCACCAAGGCGGTGATCGGCGCCCTGAAGGATGTGCCGGCGGTCAACGCCGAGATCGACGGCCAGGACCTCGTCTACAAGAACTACTATCACATCGGCATCGCGGTCGGCACCGATAAGGGCCTCGTCGTGCCGGTGGTGCGCGACGCCGACGACCTGTCGATCGCCGGCATCGAGAAGAAGATCGCCGGCTTCGGCAAGAAGGCCCGCGAGGGCAAGCTCTCCATCGAGGACATGCAGGGCGGGACCTTCACGATCACCAACGGCGGCATCTACGGCTCGCTGATGTCGACGCCGATCCTCAACGCGCCGCAATCGGGCATCCTCGGGATGCACCGCATCGAGGAGCGCCCCGTGGTCCGCGCCGGCAAGATCGAGGCGCGGCCGATGATGTACCTCGCCCTGTCGTACGACCATCGCATCGTCGACGGTAAGGAGGCCGTGACCTTCCTGGTGCGGGTCAAGGAGGCGCTGGAGGATCCGGCGCGCCTCGTGCTGGACCTCTGAGGCTGTCATGTCGGGCGCTGAGAACAGGGTCGCGATCGTCACCGGCGGCGGCCGCGGCATCGGCCGCGCGGTGGCGCTGCTCCTGGCGGAGCGCGGCTACGCGGTCTGCCTGAGCTACGTGTCGGACGCCGCCGCGGCGCAGGGCGTGGTGGACGCGATCGCGGCCAAGGGCGGGCAAGCGCTCGCCGTGAAGGGCGACGTCGGCAGCGAGGCCGATGTCCTCGCCCTGTTCAAGGCGGCCGACGGGCTCGGCCGCCTGACGGCGCTCGTCAACAATGCCGGCGTGGTCGACGTGAAGTCCGACGTCGCCGACATGAGCGTGGAGCGCCTGCAGCGGATGATGACCACCAACGTGGTCGGCAGCTTCCTGTGCGCCCGCGAGGCGATCCGGCGCATGTCGACCAAGCGCGGCGGCGCCGGCGGCGCCATCGTCAACCTGTCCTCGGTGGCGGCGCGCCTCGGCGGACCCGGCCAGTTCGTCGACTACGCCGCCTCCAAGGGCGCCATCGACTCGCTGACGATCGGGCTCGCCCGTGAGGTCGCCGGCGAGGGCATCCGGGTCAACGCGGTGGCGCCCGGCATCATCGCCACCGAGATTCACGCCAGCGGCGGCGAGCCCGACCGGGTGGAGCGCCTGGGACCCGGCGTCCCCATGGGCCGGGCCGGCACCGCCGAGGAGGTCGCCGCGCCGATCGTGTGGCTCCTCTCGGACGAGGCCTCCTACACCACGGGCGCCATCCTCGACATCGGCGGCGGCCGCTGAGGCCAAGCCCCATCTGACATTCCCTGCCCGTCTCGCACGCGGCACGACCGAGCGGAAGCGAACCTCCATGTCCTACGATCTCGTCGTCATCGGCACCGGCCCCGGCGGCTACGTCTGCGCGATCCGCGCGGCGCAGCTCGGCCTGCGGACCGCCGTCGTCGAGAAGCGCGCGACACACGGCGGCACCTGCCTCAACATCGGCTGCATCCCTTCGAAGGCGCTGCTCCACGCCTCGGAGGCGTTCGAGGAGGCCAACAAGCACTTCGCCGATCTCGGAATCGACGTCGGCACCCCGAAGCTCGACCTGAAGAAGATGATGGCCTTCAAGGCCGAGGGTGTGGCGGGCAACACCAAGGGCGTCGAGTTCCTGCTCAAGAAGAACAAGGTCGACACCTTCCACGGCACCGGCCGGATCGCCGGCGCCGGCCGCGTCGAGGTCATCGCGGAGGATGGCGGCAACCAGATGCTCGAGACCAAGAGCATCGTCATCGCCACCGGCTCGGACGTGACGCGCCTGCCCGGCGTGACCATCGACGAGAAGGTCGTGGTCTCCTCCACGGGCGCCCTCGAGCTCGACCGGGTGCCGAGGAAGCTCCTGGTGATCGGCGCCGGGGTGATCGGGCTGGAGCTGGGCTCCGTCTGGCGCCGGCTCGGCGCCGAGGTCACCGTGGTCGAGTACCTCGACCGGGTGCTACCCGGCATGGACGGCGAGGTCGGTAAGCAGTTCCAGCGGATCCTGACCAAGCAGGGCATCGCCTTCAAGTTGTCCACCAAGGTGACCGGCGTCGAGGTCGGCAAGAAGGGCGCGAGCGTCACGGTCGAGCCGGCCGCGGGCGGCGCGGCCGAGACCCTGCAGGCCGACGTGGTTCTGGTGGCCATCGGCCGGGTGCCCTACACCGAGGGCCTGGGCCTCGACACGGTCGGCGTCCAGCGCGACGACAAGGGCCGGATCCTGACGGATTCGCACTACGCCACCAACGTCACCGGCATCTACGCCATCGGCGACGTGATCGCCGGCCCCATGCTGGCCCACAAGGCCGAGGATGAGGGCGTGGCGATCGCCGAGATGCTGGCCGGTCAGTCCGGCCACGTGAATTACGGCGTGATCCCCAACGTGGTCTACACGTTCCCGGAGGTCGCCTCGGTCGGCAAGACCGAGGAGGAGCTGAAGAAGGACGGCGTCGCCTATAATGCCGGCAAGTTCCCCTTCACGGCCAACGGCCGGGCTAAGGCCAACGGCACCACTGACGGCTTCGTGAAGGTTCTCGCCGACGCCCAGACCGACCGGGTGCTCGGCGTCCACATCGTCGGCGCCGATGCCGGCAACCTGATCGCCGAGGTGGCGGTGGCGATGGAGTTCGGCGCGTCGTCGGAGGACATCGCCCGCACCTGCCACGCACACCCGACCCTCACCGAGGCGGTGAAGGAAGCCGCGCTGGCGGTGAACAAGCGCGCGATCCACGTCTGACCGGCAACCCGTCCCGGCGCAGGATCACGCGATCTTGCGCCGGGCGTTCGGCAGGTCGGCGATCCGCAGGAGCGCGCTCGGCGCCGGCGGGGCCGTCAGGGCGTTGAGCAGATACGGCCTGCGCAAGCCCAAGGCATTGTGCAGGGCGAGGTCGATATCGCGGGCGTAGAACGGCATCCGCAGCACCGCATCAACCCCGAAATAGCGCCCGGCCTGGGCGACCGGCTCCAGCTCGGACGTGGTCAGCAGGGTGATCCGCGTGGAGAAACCCAGCGGCTGGATCTGGCAGGCGAGTTCCATCCCATCGATGCCGGCAAGCTTCACGTCGATGAAGGCGAAGTCGTAGGCGGCGAGCTTCAGCTGCTTCAGGGCGTGGCGGCCGTCATCCGTCTCGTCAAGTTCGATGGCGAAACCGCTGCGCGCCACGACGCGGCTGATGGCCGAGCGCCCCGCTGGCGTTGAGCAGGCGAGCAAGGCTCGGGTCGGTGCACGGCGGCGGGCATCGGCATGCAGCAATTGCTCGATATGACTCGGATCGAGGGGCGTCTTCAGAACCTCGTAGGCCCCGAGGCTTGTTGCGATGTCCTGCCAGTGCGGCAGGACGCGGGTCGCGACCAGCACCAGGCAGGGGGGCTCGGCGCCCGCCCGGCGCGCCACCGCGACCGCTTCGGGTCCGCTGAGGTCGTCGAGCTGAAGCCCGACGAAGGCCAGGGTCGGGCGGTGGCGGAGCAGGATGTCACAGAGGGCCTGACCGGACGTTGCCTCGTCGATCACGGCATGGGGATCAAAGCGCAGGACGATCTCTCTCAGAGAGCTGCGGCGGGCCGAATCGCAATCCGCAATCACGACACGTGCCGGCGCCCTCCCGACCTCAAGCTCCATGACGCCCGCCCAGCCGATCCCATGTCCGGCGTAGATATTGGCTGGAGATCGTGACGAAGCTCTTAAAGATCACGTCAATGCACTGCGGCGATCGGACAATGCGCCTATTGCCGGTGTTGATCTGCCTCGAAGAAGAAGTTTCCAGCAAATGTGATCAGCGACCCGCCCGGGGATGTGCCGCCGCGTAGGCGCTCATGAGACGGGCGGCGTCGACCTGCGTGTAGAGCTGGGTCGTCGACAGGGAGGCGTGGCCGAGGAGTTCCTGGATCGCGCGCAATTCCCCCTGGCGGGCCAGAAGATGCGTGGCGAAGGAGTGCCGCAGGGCGTGTGGCGTTGCGCTCTCGGGCAGGCCGAGGGCACCGCGGGCGCGGGCCACCGTGTACTGGATGATCCGCGGCGAGAGCGGGCCGCCGCGGGCGCCGAGGAAGAGCGGCCCCTCCGCCATCAGCGGCAGCGGACAGGCGGCGACGTAGTCGGCCACCGCCTGCGCCACCACGGGCAGGATCGGTACCATGCGCTGCTTGCCACCCTTGCCGAGCACGGTGACCTGATCGATCCCGGGCAAGGGCGCGTCGCGGCGGGTCAGGCCCAGGGCCTCGGAAATGCGCAGGCCCGCGCCGTAGAGGAGGGCCAGCACGGCGGCATCCCGGGCGAGAATCCAGGGCTCGCGCTCCTCGCCGGCGCGGATCGCGGTATCGGTCAGCGCCACGGCGGCGGCGACGGGCAGGGGGCGCGGAAGGCGCCGCGGGACTTTTGGCGAGCGCACGCCGCCGAGCGCCGAGACGGTACCGAAGCCCTCCCGTTCGAGGAAGCGCGCGAAGGAGCGCAGGCCCGCGAGCATGCGCATCAGCGAGCGCCCCGAGACCTCGTCGGCCCGACGTGCCGCCATGAAGGCGCGGATGTCCCGCACCTTCAACCCGACGAGCATCGGAATCGTCGGCGTGCCCTGCCGCGACGCGAGGTGGTGGAGAAACTGGCGGAGGTCGCGCGCGTAGGCCTCGACGGTGTTGGGCGACATCCGCCGCTCGCGCGCCAGTCCCTCGGTCCAGGCCCGGACGGCATCGCGAAGGCGGGCATCGCCCGGAAACAGCAACCGATCGCCTTCGGCCTCGTGCGTGCTCGCATGCGTGCTCATGACACCAATCGACCGGATGATCCTTGCCGGGAGCTTAATGCGGATCCCAGTGCCGCGCCGTTGATCGGGCTCGTCCGGCGCGGCACGCCGTGCCAACCTGGTCCGATGAGCCTCCTCGCTTACGCGGCCGCCGCCCTCGCCGAGATCGCCGGCTGCTTCGCGTTCTGGGCGTGGCTGCGCCTCGGATGGTCGCCCTTATGGGCACTGCCGGGGCTTGCATCCCTGGCGGCGTTTGCGGTCCTCCTGACCCTGGTGGACAGCCCGGCGGCCGGACGCGCCTTCGCGGCCTATGGCGGCGTCTACGTCGCGGCCTCCGTCCTGTGGCTATGGCTTGCTGAGGGTCAGCGGCCCGACCGCTGGGACCTCGCGGGCAGCGTGGTCTGCCTGATCGGAACGGCGCTCATCCTCCTCGGCCGCCGAGGCTAAGCCCGGCACGGCAGTCCATGGCGCAGGCGCGTCCGGTGCGCCGATCCATCGGCTTCGGGCACCTTGGTGTAACCGGGCGTTCACGATACGTACGGCAGCGTCGGGCCATTCACCGAGCCGCGGAGCGTCATGACCAGCCCCATCCGTATCCTCGGCATCGATCCCGGGCTCCGCCGCACCGGCTGGGGCCTGATCACCGCGCAGGGTACCAAGCTCACCTACGGCGATTGCGGGGTCGTGACCTCCGACGGCGACCTGCCGCTCGCGTTGCGCCTGCGCGAGCTGTTCGAGGGCATCAGCCGCATCGTCGAAACCGTGCGGCCCGACGAGGTCGCTGTGGAAGAGACCTTCGTCAACAAGGACGCGCAGGCGACGCTCAAGCTCGGCCATGCCCGGGCGATGGCGCTGGTGGTGCCGGCCCTCGCCGGGCTGCCGGTGTTCGAATACGCCGCGAACCTGATCAAGAAGACCGTGGCGGGCTCCGGCCATGCCGAGAAGGTGCAGATCCAAGCGATGGTGCGCTTCCTGCTGCCGAAGGCCGAATTCCGCGTCGCCGATGCGGCCGACGCGCTGGCCATCGCGATCACCCATGCCAGCCACCGGGACGCCCATGCCCTGCGACAGGCGCACCTGCCGGGAGGCAAGCGCCGTTCGCTCACCGGCCAGGCGGCCGCGGGACAGGGGCTCGAAGGAAAGGGCTTCTCAGCGGCCGCCGCCGCGCGCATCGAGGCCGCGCTGGCGAAACAGGGCTGACGGGATCGGGAAGAACTTGGTGGGGGAAGTAGGACTCGAACCTACGAAGCTTACGCAGCGGATTTACAGTCCGCCCCCTTTGCCGCTCGGGACATTCCCCCAAGGCGGGTTTTTCACCCGCGGCGCCCTTATGGTGAGGGGGCGGCCGGGTGTCAACGCTTATGGTGAGCCGAGCCGGTCAGCTGGACAACCTCTACCGTCCGGCGCCAGGACGAAAACGCGAACGTTCCGCGACTCCGGGGATTCACAAAGGAATCCGGATCGGCCACGGTGCGCGGATGTCACCCTGCTTCGCCGGCCCTTGACCCGTCCCGCCCCGTCCCTGCGGTCGCACCAGCGCACGCTGATGGCCCTGGTCTCGGCCATGGCGAGCGGGGAGGCGGCCCATGTCCGGAAGATCCTGGCCGCGGTCACACCCGGCGGCGGCAAGTCGCTGCTCCCGGTGATCGCCGCGCACCGGTTGATCGCCGCAGGGCTCGTCGAACGCGTCGTCTGGGTGGTACCGCGGGATTCCCTCAGGCTGCAGGCCGAAGAGGCCTTCGCGGATCCGCTGTGGCGCGCCACCTTTGGGCACGCCCTCAGCGTGCGGGCCGCCGACAACGAGCGGGACCCCGCGCGGGGCCTGGCCGGCTACATCACCACCTATCAGGCGGTGGCGGCCGCCCCGGCGCTCCACCTCGCAGAAGCCCAGGCGCACCGGACCCTGCTGGTCGTCGACGAGGTCCATCACCTGCCGGTGCCCGGACGGCCGGGAGCGGACGAGACCGCCGCCGAGGACGCGGAGGCGGGAGCGTGGTCCCGCGCGATGCTGCCCGTCATGGAGGCGGCCGCCTTTCGCCTCTACCTCTCCGGGACGCTGGAGCGGGCCGACGGGCGGCGCATCCTCGGATTGCCCTATCAGCCCGCCCTGCCCGGCCGTGGGCCGGAACTCGACCTCGACGCCCCCGGCCTCGCGGTGATCGGCTACTCGCGGGCGCAGGCGCTGGCCGAACTGGCGGTGCTGCCGGTGACGTTCGGCGCCATCGACGGCGAGGCGAGCTGGCTGGAAGGCGGCCGGATCGCTGGCGACAGCCCGCGGGTCGGGCCGCACCGGCTCGGCGCGGGCTCGGTCCGGATCACCACGCGGCCGGCTCTGTTCACCGCCCTGCGGACCGGTTTCGCCCGCGACCTGCTGAGCGAGGCCTTCTTCGCCACCAAGCGCCTGCGCGCCCGGCGCCGGGCCGAGCGGAACCTCCCGCCGGGCGAGCCGGCGCGGGGACTCGGCAAGCTCCTCGTGGTGGCCCCCGACCAAGCGAGCGCACGCGCGTACCTGACGACCCTTCGGGAATGGATGCCGGCCGGGCAGGGCGAGCGCGACGTCCGCCTCGCGACCTCCGGCCAGGGCGACGCCCACGCGGCATTGGCGGCGTTCCGCCTCACGCCGGAGCCGGCAGTGCTGGTGACGGTGGCCATGGCTTACGAGGGCCTCGACGCCCCGGAGGTCGCGGTGGTCGCGGCCCTGACCCATATCCGGTCCCGGCCCTGGCTGGAGCAGATGCTCGCCCGGGCCACCCGGGTCGATCCGCATGCGGGCTCCTATGACGGGCAGCAGGCGTTGATCTTCCACCCCGACGACCCGCTCTTCGCCCGGTTCCGCCTGGAACTTGAGACCGAGCAGGGCAGCAGCGTCCGGCCGCCTCGGGAGCGGCCGGCGAGCGCCGTCGTGCCCGAGCGGACCCGCTGGCGCGACGACGAGCCGGCCGGGATCACGCCCCTGGAGAGCAATGCGATCGGGCTGCGCTACGCCCTGCTGCGTCCGCGCCTTCCCGAACCCGTCCCGACGGCGCCTGCGCCCGAACCGCCATCCGTCACCGAGCGGAGTTTGCGCCAGCGGCTCGCCGCGGCGGTCGCGGCCCAAGCGGTCGAAGACGAGACCTCCCTGCGCGTGCCCCGCGGCGGCAATCTCGCCCACCGCTACAACGCCGTGCTCAAACGCGTGCTCGGCAAGGGCCGCGCGACCATGACCCTGCCCGAACTGGAAGCGGCCTTGTCCTGGCTTGAACGCAACCGCCTCTCCGATCATCTCGACCGCCTCGACGGTGACGCCCGCTACGCGTGGTCCGCCCGGCAGCGCCGCGGCCGCTGGCAATTGGAGCGCGCCGCCGGACGCTGAAGAAGGAGCCGTGGAAGGAGAGACAGCCGTGACCGAGAGCCTGCCCGCCGCCTTCGCCACGACACTCACCGCACCCGAGCCGCCGGCCGGCTGGCCCGCCGCGCTCGCCGCGCTCTGGTGGCTCGCCCGGGATACGTCCCGATCAGACTCCGTGGCCTGGGACCGGGCGCACCACCTCGTTCAGAACGCTGTCGGCCCCGACGCCGCCTGGGTGCATGCCCATCTCCACCGGATCGAGGGTGACGACGGCAATGCGCGCTACTGGTACGGGCGCGCCGGCCGCCCTGGGCCGCTTGGCACGCCCGCGGAGGAGCGGACGGCGCTCATCGCCGCCCTCTGGACATCCTCCTGAACGTCCATGCCAGCGCGGGGCCGACCGCCCGACGGTGTCCTGATCTCGGAACGCCCCGCCTCACAGCCAGTTGAATGGCCGCCCGACGCGGAGATCGGGCCTCGAATTTCGGAGCGGATCCATGAGCCTCCTCGGCAGCATCGTCAGCAAGATCCTCCATCCGTTCGGCGGAGGGACCGCGGACGCCGCCCCTGCGCCCAGCGCCGGCTCCGGCGGTCCGGCCGGCACGAGCACCCCGTCCACCCCGGCCGCCCCCGGAACCGCAGGCGGCAGCGAGCCCGTAGACGTGGCCGCGGTCCTCACCAGCCTCGCCGAGAAGACCCCGCAGAAGCTCGACTGGCGCCACTCGATCGTCGACCTGATGAAGCTTCTGGGTCTCGATTCCGGCCTCGCCTCGCGCAAGCAGCTCGCTGACGAGTTGCACTACACTGGCGACAAGGAGGATTCGGCGAGCATGAACATCTGGCTGCACAAGCAGGTCATGCAGAAACTCGCGGAGAATGGCGGCAAGGTTCCGGACGATCTGAAGCACTAGAACATCCGTCCGATTTTCTCGGAGCATCGCCGCAAAGGTCTTCACCGGCCTTCGCGGCGGTGTCTTGGCCTCTTGGCCTATACGGCCGACGATCTTGAGATCCTGCTGCGGAACGGCGCGCTGGTTGACCCGGCCAGCATCCGCGGTCATCGGACGCCGCTGCGGCGCGCCGCTCAGAATCGCCGCGAGATGCAGATCACGCTGCCGCTGCAGGTAAGCGCAGATCCGGACCGGGTCGATGACACCGATAACGCGCTGCTGCACGTGGCAGCGCCGGTTGGCGCGGCCAAGCCGTGGGTACTGAGACGGCTCGAGGCCGGCCCGATCCGGCCTTACACACCACGCAGCAGAAGACCCGCCAGAAGTATTCCTCACTCCCCGATCGCCTGGTCAACGGCGCGGCGCGGCAGACGCGCGCGGCGGTCCGCGCTTGGCTCGTCGGCCTCCCCACGGATGCGGGGCGCTGACGGGCCCCGGCGGGAATCTGCGTCAGCGCCCGGTGCGGACCCGGGTCCAGAGCCGGGTGACGTAGCGCTGCGTGCGGTCGTCCCAGGCGGTGTTGATGGACAAGCGCTGCATCGTCGCCTCGTCCGGGTAGATACCGGGATTGCTCAGGATCTCGGGCTTCACGAACTTCTTCGCCGTGAGGTTTCCGCTGGCATAGGATACGAAATTGGTGTTGGCCGCCGCTACCTCGGGCCGCATCATGTAGTCGATGAAGGCCAGCGCCTCGGCCGGGTGGGCGGCATCCTTCGGGATCGCGAAGGTGTCGAACCACATCAGCGCGCCCTCCTTCGGGACCACGTAGGCGATGTCGATCCCGTTCTTGGCCTCTTCGGCCCGGCGCTTGGCCTGCATGATGTCGCCGGAATAGCCGACGGCCAGGCAGATATCGCCGTTGGCCAGTGCCTGGATGTATTCCGACGAGTGGAACTTCCGCACGGCGCCGCGCACCTTGTAGAGGGCATCGGTCACCAGGGTGATGTCGTCCCAGCGCCTGGAATCCGCCTTGGCGCCGAAGGCCGGGAGCATGCTGGGGATCAGGTCCTCTGGGCTGTCGAGCATCATCATCCCGCATTCCTTCAGCTTGTTCGCCGAGGTGGGATTGAGGACCACATTCCAGGAGTTCACTGTCGCGTTGGCGCCGAGGCGCTCGCGCAATGCGGCGACGTTGTAGCCGATGCCGGTCGTGCCCCACATGTAGTCGACGGCGTAGGTGTTGCCGGGATCGTAGGCCGCGAGCCGGCTGGTCACCTCGGGCCAGAGGTTGCCGAGGTTCTTCAGCTTGGACTTGTCGAGGGGGAGGAAGGCGCCGGCTCGGATCAGCCGCTGCAGGTAGGGCCCCGAGGGCACGACGATGTCGTAGCCCGACCGGCCGGCCAACAGCTTGGTCTCCAAGATCTCGTTGTTGTCGTAGGTGTCGTAAACGACCTTGATCCCGGTCTCGCGGGTGAAGGCCTCGAGCACCTTCGGGTCGATGTAATCCGACCAGTTGTAGATGTTGAGGACCCGCTCCTCGGCGGCCGAGGCCGGCCGCGCGAAGGGGAGGGCCGCCAGGGCGCTCCCGATGACGCTGGCCAGAAGGGCGGCCGCGACGGCCGCCAGCATCGAGCGACGGCGGCCGCTCACCGGCTCCTCGCAGCCACGACCACGATCTCGACGAGATATTCGGGCGCCGCGAGCTCGGCCTCGACGGTGGCGCGGGCCGGCGGGTTCTCCGGGGAAACCCAGGCGTCCCAGGCAGCATTCATCTCCGCGAAGGTGGCGATATCGGCGAGATAGACCGTAGCCGAGAGGATGCGCGCCTTGTCGCTGCCGGCGGCAGCCAGGAGCCGGTCGATCTCCGACAGGATCTGCTGGGTCTGGATCGTAACCCCGGTGCCGACCGTGTCCGCGGCGACCTGCCCGGCGAGATAGACCATGTCGCCGAAGGTGACGGCCTGCGACATCCGCTTGCCCGGCTCGATCCGCTGAATGTCCATACCGGTCTCCATACCCTTGAGAATCGGCGTATCTGCCGCCGCACCGGCTTAGCCGTAAAGGGCCACGCGCGCACGCGACGCGGGAACCCGAGGAAAATCGTCATCACAGGGCAGGGTGCGGGCAACCGTCGCGGGCCTCGAAGCGTTCTGCCGCCATCGACAGTCACGCCTTGGGGTTTGTCATGGGTATCCTCTGGACCATCATTATCGGGTTTGTTGCCGGCGTCATCGCCAAGTTCCTCATGCCAGGCCCGAACGAGCCCGCCGGCTTCATCCTGACCACGATCCTCGGCATCGTCGGCGCCTTCGTGGCGACCTTCCTGGGCCAAGCCATCGGCTGGTATGGACCGAACCAGGGCGCGGGCTTCATCGGCGCCATCGTGGGCGCCGTGGTCGTGCTGTTCATCTACGGCCTGATCGCCGGCCGCCGCACGACCACCTACTGATCCTTCCGGCAAGTCCGGAAACGACAAGGGGCGCCCCAAGGGGCGCCCCTTTTTTTGCGTTCCATGGCGCGGGTCACGGCAAAATCCCGTCATCACGAGCGACGCGAAGTGACCCAGGGCAAACCGTGGTCGGTAAGCGTAGCGCTGCCTGGATTGCTACGCTTCGCACGCAACGACGGCATCGCCCGGCCACCGAAGCTGCCGGCGTCAGAAATGCTCGGAGGCGGCCTTCACGGCGCAGTGGCCAGTTGCGCCGCGCACCGCAAGGCCGACGCCGACCACGAGCGCGAGCAGGCTCAGGAGCTTGTTGGGACGGGGTTGCGCGGCAGCGGCGGCGATGCCCAGGCCCAAAGCCACCGAGACGGCGCGCTCCGTCGTCGACAGGTTCGGCTGTCCGCTGAAGATGTCGTGCATCATGTCGTTGGCCATGTGTGTCTCCGGTTGGGAAGTCGCGGAGGAACGCGGCATCCGGCGCCCCGTTCCCGGACCACGCGGTCGCCCGCGCAGGCGCAAAGAAAAAGGCGCGGCCCCATGGGGACCGCGCCTGTCGTGCCAAGCCCGCGCCGGCCGGAGGGGACGCCGGGGCTGTGGGCGCCCTTACTCCCCCGCCTCGCGGCGGCGCTCGCCACGATGGCGACCGCCCTCGCGGGGCTCGCGCGGCTCGTCACCACGCTCGGACCGGTCGGCGTCCCGCTGGGCCTTCACCTTCTCGGTGATGTCCTCGCCGGTCTGCTGGTCGACGACCTTCATGGACAGGCGGATCTTGCCGCGGTCGTCCTGGCCGAGGAACTTCACCTTGACCTTGTCGCCTTCCTTGACGACGTCCTGCACCTTGGCGACCCGCTGGGCGGCGAGTTCCGAGATGTGGACGAGGCCGTCCTTGGCGCCGAAGAAGTTCACGAAGGCGCCGAACTCCATGCACTTCACGATCGTGCCGTCGTAGATCACGCCGACCTCCGGCTCCGCCACGATCGAGCGGATCCAGTTGTAGGCCGCCTTGATCGCCTTGCCGTCGGCCGAGGCGATCTTCACGACGCCGGTATCCTCGATGTTGATCTTGGCGCCGGTCTTCTCGACGATCTCTCGGATCACCTTGCCGCCGGTGCCGATCACGTCGCGGATCTTGTCGGTCGGGATCTGCATCGTCTCGATGCGCGGCGCGTACTCGCCGAGTTCCGGACGGGCCGCCGTGAGGGCCTTGGCCATCTCGACGAGGATATGGGCACGCCCCTCCTTCGCCTGATCGAGGGCGACCCGCATGATCTCCTCGGTGATGCCGGCGATCTTGATGTCCATCTGGAGCGAGGTCACGCCCTCGTCCGTGCCGGCCACCTTGAAGTCCATGTCGCCGAGGTGATCCTCGTCGCCCAGGATGTCGGACAGGACCGCGTAGCGCTCACCCTCGAGGATGAGGCCCATGGCGATGCCGGCCACCGGACGGCGCAGCGGCACGCCGGCATCCATCAGCGACAGCGAGCCGCCGCAGACCGAGGCCATCGAGGACGAGCCGTTGGATTCCGTGATCTCCGACACGACGCGGATCGTGTAGGGGAACTCATGGGCCGGCGGCAGGACCGGGCGGATCGCCCGCCACGCCAGCTTACCGTGGCCGATCTCGCGACGGCCCGGGGAACCCATCCGTCCGGTCTCGCCGACGGAATAGGGAGGGAAGTTGTAGTGGAGCAGGAAGCGCTCCTTGTAGGTGCCGTCGAGCGAGTCGATGAACTGCTCGTCCTCGCCGGTGCCGAGCGTGGCGACCACGAGGGCCTGGGTCTCGCCGCGGGTGAACAGCGACGAGCCGTGGGCGCGGGGCAGGACGCCGACCTCGGAGACGATCGGGCGGACCGTCTTCAGGTCGCGGCCGTCGATGCGCGCGCCGGTGTCGAGCACGTTCCAGCGCACGACCTTCGACTGGGCCTCCTTGAAGGCGGCCTTGACCTTCTCGGCCGGATACTTCTCGGCACCCTCGGGGCAGAGGGCGGCCATCACCTTCGCCTTGACGGCGTCGACGGCGGCGTAGCGCTCCTGCTTGACGGTCTTGGTGTAGGCGGCGCGCAGCTCGGTCTCGCAGACCTCCAGCACGGCCTTCTCGACGTCGGCGTTCTCGGGGGCCTTGAAGTCGCGCGGCTCCTTGGCGGCCTTCTCGGCGAGACGGATGATCGCCTCGATCACCGGCTGGAAGTGCTTGTGGCCGAACATCACGGCGCCGAGCATCACGTCCTCGGAGAGCTCCTTGGCCTCCGACTCGACCATCAGCACGGCGTCCTGCGTGCCGGCGACGACGAGGTCGAGGCTGGATTCCTCCTTGGTCTCGGTGACCAGCGGGTTCAGCCGGTAGCTCCCGTTGATGTAGCCGACGCGGGCACCGCCGATCGGGCCCATGAACGGGACGCCCGACAGGGTGAGGGCGGCGGAAGCCGCGACCATCGCGACGATGTCGGGATCGTTCTCAAGGTCGTGGGTCAGGACGGTGACGACGACCTGGGTGTCGTTGCGCCAGCCCTCGACGAAGAGCGGGCGGATCGGACGGTCGATCAGGCGGGAGACCAGGGTCTCCTTCTCGGAGGGACGGCCCTCGCGCTTGAAGTAGCCGCCCGGGATGCGGCCGGCCGCGTAGGCCCGCTCCTGGTAGTTCACGGTGAGCGGCATGAAGTCGATGCCGGCCTTCGGCTCCTTCGTGGCCACTACGGTGGCGAGCACGGAGGTCTCGCCGTAGGTGGCGACCACGGCGCCGTCCGCCTGCCGGGCGACCTTGCCGGTCTCGAGGACGAGCTTGCGGTCGCCCCACATCAGCTCTTCGCGTTGTACGTCGAACATTCTCAATCTCTTCCTTGCCTGCGGCGGGCCCAGCCCGGCGCCGCCCGGGGGCAAGACGGCGAGACACTCCGCAGCGTGAGTGTCTCGCGATCCTGCCCCGATGCCGGCGCCTCGAAGCGGCCCGTTGTCGGGAGGCCGGACCCATTCCGGCAGCCCGCGATGGTGAAACGCGGCCCCGGGCCGGGCCCGGAACCGCGCGAAACGCGTCTTAGCGGCGGATGCCGAGACGCTCGATGAGGGCGCGGTAGCGGGCCTCGTCCTTGCGCTTGACGTAGTCGAGCAGCGAGCGGCGCTGCGAGACCAGCTTCAGGAGGCCGCGCCGGGAATGGTTGTCCTTGGCGTGGGTCTTGAAGTGGCCGGTCAGGTTGGTGATCCGCTCGGTGAGGATCGCCACCTGGACCTCGGGGGACCCGGTGTCCTTGGCGTCCTTGCGGTGTTCCTTGATGAGCGCGGTCTTGCGCTCTGCCGTGATCGACATCGCATGCCTTTCGGGTTGTGCTGGTCGGATGCGGCGCCCCATCCGGGCGCGCGCGGGCTCGGCGTTCGGCCGGTGCCGGGATGTCGTCCAGCACGGTCACAGCGCCAAGCGGTTCAAGCCCCGCCCGGTAACCCGGGTCGAGGCCGCGCGATCCATACACGAAACCCCCGGTTATGCCAGTCCCAAGGTGGCCGGGTCACGGTCGAACCGCATCACGGCCGTGTCGTGCCGGGTACCGGATCGCATCCCGCCAGCGCGTCTTGCGGCCAGGAGTCGCCACGCGTGAGGCACGCAGTCCAGGATCCGGTGCACGAACATGCCGCGAACCCTCACCGCTGAGGGCCTTCCAGTGCCCGCGAGGGAACGGTTAACGCCCCCGTGCTACCCGGGATCGCGCACGAAACGCGGCTCGGCGATGAACGGCACCTTCTCGGATGCGTGCGGCGTCGTGGTCGCGACGCTGCTCGGCATCCCCCTCGTCCTCCTGCCGGGCTACGCCCTGGGCGGAGTGACCGGCATCCTCGGCTTCCGCACGCTCGCACCCGGCGACCGTCTCCTGTGTGCGACGCTCCTCGGACTCGGGCTCCTGCCCGCTCTCGACAGCCTGCTGATCCAGGGCGCCGGCGTTCCGGTCGCGGCGCTCGCGACCGGCGCCCTGGGGCTCGCCGGGCTGCGGCCGGCCTGGCGGAGCCTGCAGGCATCCCTCGATCGGACAACCCTGGCGCTCGCCGCCCTGTGGCTCTGCGTCGTTGCCTACGCGCTGATCGACATCGACACCGGCACCGCCCTCTACCAGCCCGTGACGGTGATCGACCTTGTCAAGCACGCCGCCCTAACCCGCGCGATCGTCGAGCACGGGCTGCCGCCCGTCGACCCGTTCTTCGCCCGGCCCGAGCGAGCGGGCTACTATTATGGATTCTACGCCCTCACCGCCCTGGTCGACTGGGCCGGGGGACGGCTGGTCGACGGCCGGACCGCCTTCGCGGGTCTGGCGTTCTGGACCGGTCTCGCGCTCCTCGGCCTGCTGGACCGGCTGCTGACCGCGACCGGCCTGATCGGCGACGCCGCGCCCCGACTCGTGCGTCGCGCGGTCCTGCTGCTGCTGCCGGCCGGCGGCCTCGACATCCTGCTGGCCCTCGGGGACCGGGCAACCTCCGGAACCTGGCTGCCCATCCCGGAATGGCTGAACGAGCAGGTCGTCAACTGGCCCGCCTCCCTGGTCTGGGTGCCGCACCACGTGGCCGGCGCCCTGGCGGGATGGCTCGGCCTTCTGGCGCTGGCCGAACTCGCAGACCTGACGCGGCCGGACCCGCGCGCGGAGGCCGCGGCGGTCGGCGTCGCGGGCCTGGCCTTCGCGGCCTGCGCGGGCCTGTCGGTCTGGGTCTGCCTCGGCACGGCGAGCGCGGCGGCGGTCTGGCTTGCGCTGCTCGGGCTGGAGCGCCGCTGGCGCGCCGCGGGCCGGCTGGCGGTCGCCGGCCTGCTCAGCACCGTGCTGGCGGCGCCGTATCTTCTCAGCCTCCTGGCCAACCGGACCGATGGTGGCGCGCCGATCCGGTTCGCCGTCCGGCGATTCGGTCCCCTGGACGGGCTCGTCGACGAGCCGGCCCTGAGCGTGCTCCGGCTGCTCCTGCTTCCGCTCAACTATTACGTGGCTCTGGGCGTGCTCGCGGCCGGGGCAGTGCTGTTCTGGCGCCACGTGCCGCGCCGCGTCGCGCACGGCCGGGAGGCGGGGCGGTTGCTCACCCTCTGCGCGACCGCCGGCCTGCTCCTCGGCGGCTTCCTGCGCTCGGCGATCCTCAACAACGATCTCGGCGCGCGCGTGGTCCTGCTCGCGCAGGTCGCCGCCCTCGTCTGGACCGTGGTGGCCCTGACCCGGCTGGCGGAGGCGCGGCGGCTCCGGGTCCCGGGCGTGCTCGCCGTGCTCCTGGTCCTCGGCTACGCGACGACCCTCTACGGCTTCGTCGGGATGCGCGCCTATGCCGTCTCCGGGCGACCGGCCTTCGCGTTCCTGAACGGCCGCCCCGACATCGACCGGTCGCTGCGCGCGGCCTATGCCTGGGCCGGAACGCAGCTGCCTCGGGATCTGGTCCTGCAGCAATCGCCCCGGCCGAAGCGGGTGTTCGATTTCGGGCTCTACGGCCTCCAGGCGACGGGAGTGGCCGACGCCGAGGCGCGGCTGTTCGGTGCCCCGCCCGAGGCCGTGGCGGCGCGCCTCGCCGCAGTCGCGCCGATCTTCGGCGCGCAGCTGGACGGGGTCGAGGTGCGCCGCCGCGCCGCCGCGGCCGGGATCGGCGCCCTGGTCGTGACCGCGCAGGACGCCCCCTGGAGCAGCCCGGATTCCTGGGTCTGGCGCAGTCACGCCGTCTATGCCGATCCGCTCGTCCGGATCCTGCGGATCGAGGATCTCGATGGCTGAGCCCGGATCCGCGCCCCCGCCGGGCCCCCGCGCGGCGCAGGTCCTGCGCTGGCTCTGCGCCCAGGCGCTGCTACAGGCCGGCGCCGTCCTTCTCGGCTTCGGCTGTTTCGTGCTGCTGTTCCAGACGGATCTCTGGTCCGGCGTGACGATCCTGTTCTACCGCGGCCTGATCCTGCTCGGGGTCGCCTTCCTGCTGACGCTGGCGGCGATGGCAGGGCTGGCCGGCTTCGGTCGGGCCTGGGGGCTGCGCCGCCGGGACGCCCTCGGGGCCTGCATCCTGTCGCTATCGCTGAACCTGAGCGTCTTCGTGATCCTACCGGTGACGGTCGATCGCTCGATCAGCGTGTTCCTGCTCGGGCAGATGGCCGCCCATCCTGAGGAACGCTTCTCACCGGAGCGCGCGCGGAGGGTGTTCGAGACGGTCTATCTCGGCGCGTTCCGGCAGATGGATCGGCGCTTGGCCGAGCAACAGGCCTCCGGCAACGTCGCGCCGATGGCCGACGGTTACGTCATCACCCCGCAGGGCAGCGCCTTCATCCACTTCTGCGCGCTCGTCGCCAGGGTATTCCGAACGGATACCCGGCTGATCGACGGCACGGCCGCCGCGCCGATTCCATCCACTCAGGGCGATCGGGATCCTCCAGACGAGCCCGCCGGCGCGGTGCGGCGTTAGGCCGTTCCGGCCACGATCCGATTGCGGGCATGGAATGTGCCGGGTGACGCCCCGGGCGAGGGAGAAGGACACGATGGCGGATTCGGCGGTGACGACTGGGCATCGCGGGGAGGCGGGGCAGGGCCGCGACCTCGCCCGGAGCCTCACCGCTCCGGGCCTCGTCGCCATCGGCCTGGGTGCCACCATCGGCGCCGGCATCTTCGTGCTCACCGGAACGGCGGCGGCGCAGTATGCGGGCCCGGCGCTCAGCCTCTCCTTCGTGATCGGCGGCATCGCCTGCGGCCTCGTCGGCCTGTGCTACGCCGAGCTGGCCGCCATGATCCCGGAGGCGGGATCCACCTACACCTACACCCGCGCCAGCCTCGGCCGCTTCCCCGCCTGGATCATCGGCTGGGACCTCGTTCTCGAATTCGCCGTCGCGGCGGCGACCGTCGCGGTGGGCTGGTCGGGCTACGCGCAATCCCTCGCCGCGGAATTCGGGCTCCATCTGCCCCCGGCACTGGCCGGGGCGCCCGGCGACGGCGGCCTCGTCAACCTGCCGGCCGCCGGCATTGTGCTGCTGCTCAGCGCCCTCCTGCTGCGTCCCACGAAGGACGCCTCCCTGATCAACGGACTGCTGGTCGCCTGCAAGGTCGCCATCATCCTGGCCTTCGTGGGCGTCGGCATGGCCCATCTCCGGCCGGAACTCTGGCACCCCTTCGTGCCCGAGAATGCGGGGACATTCGGCGCCTACGGCTGGAGCGGGGTGTTCCGCGGGGCCGCCGTGGTGTTCTTCGCCTTCGTGGGCTTCGAGACCGTGGCGACGGCCGCGGGCGAATGCCGGGCGCCGCAGCGCGACGCGCCGGTGGGACTGATCGGGTCGCTGCTGATCACCACAATCCTGTACGTGGCGATGGCGGCCGTCCTCACCGGCCTCGTACCCTACCGCGACCTGAACGTCGCCGACCCGGTGGCCAAGGCGGTCGACGCCATCGGGCTTCCGGGCTTCTCGACGCTCATCAAGGTCGGCGCCCTGATCGGTCTGACCACCTCGGCGCTGACTGCCCTCTACGGGCAGAGCCGGATCTTTTTCGCCATCGCCCGCGACGGCCTCCTTCCGAGGATCTTCTGTCGGGTTCATCCGGTGACGCGGACCCCTGTGGCGAGCCAGCTGGTGATCGGCCTGTTCACCGCGGCGGTGGCGGGGCTCGTGCCCATCGAGATCCTGGGCGAGATCGTCAGCATCGGCACGCTCCTGGCGTTCTGCCTCGTCTGCGCCACGGTGCTGATCCTGCGCCGGACCGATCCGGATCGGGCGCGCCCGTTCCGCGTCCCGGTGGCGACGCTCACGGCGGGACTCGGGATCTTGTCCTGCGTGACGCTGATGGCCGCGCTTCCGGCCGATACCTGGATCCGCCTCGCGATCTGGTTGGCACTCGGCCTCGCGATCTACGCCGGATACGGCCGGCGGCACGCGCGGCTTAGCTGATCAGGTTGATCGTCGCCTGCGTGAGCGTGCTGATCGAGGCCGAGGCGCTCATGCTCAGCTCGTAGTTCCGGATCACCTGCTGCAGATCGGCCGATTCCACCGCGATGTTCACGTTCGGCAGGCGGACATAGCCTTTGAGGTCGGCGCCGGGACTGGTCGGGTCGTAGCGGCTCTTGAAGTCGCTGGTGTCGCGGACGATCCGGCCGACGGGGTCGCCCGGGCTGTCGGCAACCACGGGGGCGAAGACTGCGATCTTGCGGGCATAGGGTGTGCCGCCGGGGGTATCCGGGGCCGAATCGGCGTTGGCAAGGTTCTCGGAGATCGCGCGGATCCTCCCGCTCTGCACCTGCCGGCCGGCGGCCAGTGCGTCGGAGGCCGAATGGAGGGCGCTGGTGTCGGGCATGCGCGCACCCTGTCGGCTGCGAGGGACTGAACGAGTCCTTGCCGAACAGCCTTAACCGGCGGTTAAGCCGCCCGGGCGGAGAGGCTCAGCGCCTCGCGGAGATCCTGCCCGTCGGTCAGCCGCAAACCGCGACGCCGCAAGGAGGCCAGCATCGCACGGTCCGGGAAGGGGCAGTAGGGCAGCACCGATTCGGTTCGACCTTCCGGCAGGGCACCGTCGCGGGCGATCATGTCGAGGAGCCCGTCCAGCATTCCGCGGCCATGGGCGTGCAGCGCTACGGCGGCCCGGGTGGCGGTGGTGCCGGCGGGCAGCGGCACGGCCTCCTGGGCGAGGATCGCCCCGGTGTCGATCGTGGCCGCCAGCCGGTGCAGGGTCATGCCGAAGCTGCCGGGCCCGTCGGCGAGGGCGTGGATCGTCGGCACAGGGCCGCGGTGGCGCGGCAGCAGGCCGGGATGCCCGTTGATGCCGCCGAGCCGCGCCAGACCGATGGTCTCGGGCTTGAGGATCTGGTCGAAATGGTAGGTCAGGATCAGGTCCGGCGCCGTGTCCCGCAGGGTCCGCGCGATTTCCGGACCGTTGACGTCGTCTACCTTCACGGTCGGGATGCCGAGGCGGCGGCACAGGGTCTTGAGCGGCGTCGCCTCCGGCGCGTCGCCGCTGCCAGACGCCGCCTGGGTCAGGGGCGCCAGGGGACGCAACAGGTCCGGCAGGCCGAAATTGACCGCCAGGTACGGCAGAATCCCGGTGCCCGAGCGCGCGAGGTGCCGCCGGATCTGACCGGTGAGACCGCCGCTCGACGGCCGCTCGGCGTTGGAGAGGCCCACGAGAGCGATGTCGGCCCGGTGATCGGCGACGAGCCGGCGCACCACGCGGGCATTCGGCAGCGCCTCCAGGACGAAGAGCGCGATCCGGGGCCGGCCCATCAGCGCCGCTTCCGGCGCTGGAACCGGAAGGCGTAGAGGCCGGCCTTGCGGACGCTCTCGGGCAGGAGCAGCACGGTGCGGGCGAGCGCCGTGAGGATGTACGGGAAGGCGATCAGGTCGCGGTTGGCCGCGATGCCCTTGGCGATGCGCTCGGCCGCCTCCTCGGCGCTGATCTCGAGGGGGCGCCAGCCCTTGAGTTCGCCGCCCATCGGCGTCTTCACGTAGCCGGGCGTGACGACGTTGACCTTCACGCCCCGGGGCCCGACCTTCTGGCGCAGGGCGAGGCCGTGGGCGACGAGCGCGGCCTTGGCGCCACTATAGGCGGGCGCGTCCTGGAGCGGCGCGTAGGCCGCCAGCGACGACAGCAGCACGATCTGACCGCGCCCGCGCTCGAGCATCAGCGTCAGGGCGGGCAGCATGACGTTGAGCGTGCCGGTGTAGTTGATGTCGGCGGTCTCGAAGGCCACGTCCTCGGCCTCGACTTGCCCCTCCTGGTTGCCGCCATTCACCGCCGCGTTGGCGATGACGAGGTCGAGGGGTGCCTCGGCATCCGACCGATGCACCAGCGCTATGGCGGCGGCCCGGTCGCGGGTGTCGAGGCGGGCGGTCTCGGCGGTGGCGCCGCTGGCGCGGCAATCCCGGGCGACCGTCTCCAGCCGCTCGGCATTGCGGCCGACGAGAATGAGGCTCACGCCGGTTTGCGCGTAGTGGCGCGCCAGCGCGGCGCCGATGCCGCTCGACGCGCCGGTGATCAGAATGCGGGGCATGCGGCGGGTTACGCCGCCGCGCAGGCAAAGATCAAGGCCGGGAAGGGCTCACCGGCGGCGAAAGCCGTATCAAGGACCGCCGAATGACGACGCCTGGGCGCGCCCGGTCAGTAGACCGGCGCCAATTCGCCGTCCCGCTCGGCCGCCTCGACGGCCTCCCGCGCAGCCGCCAGCATCGAATCGGGCAGGGCCGCTTCCATCCGCGGCACCGAGCCGGCCACCGCCCGGTCGATCGCCTCCTTGGAGAAGAAGCCGCCGTTAACCTGGGTCCGATGCAGAACCACGCGGCGGAAATCCGCCATCAGGTCCATCTCCGGCGGCGTCGGGTTCTTCCAGAATCCGTCGAGATCGCCCTGATGGGTCAGGCCGGCCATGTTGTAGATCGCGGTGCCGACCGCATGGGTCGGGCAGCCCATCTCCAGGGACAGCATCCCCACCGTCGAGTTGACGATGACCACGCCGCGGGCGCCCTTGATCAGAGCCGGGAGGTCGCCGCCGTCGATGAAGTCGAGACGGTCGCTGACGCCGTGGCGGCGGGCCGAGGCGCGGGCGAACTTGCGCCAGTTGATCAGGCCGCTGTCCAGCGGGTGCAGCTTCACGAGGAGCCGGGTCGGCGCCGACGATGCGTCCGCGAAGGACTTGATCACCCGGTCCATGAAGCCCTCGACGCCCAGGAACGGCGAGTGGACCCGGATCTGGTAGTCGCTGTCGAGCTGGAGCGGTAGCAGGAAGTAGTCGCAGCCGACCGCACGGTAGATCTCGTCGCAGCGCGCCGCCTCGCGGCGGGTATGGGCGCGCCGGGCGAACTTCTTGATCCAGCCGGCATACTCGGCCGCGATATGGGTCGGCCTGTGGCTGCGGAAGTGCGGGAAGAGATAGGGGAACAGGACGTTGGCGAGGTTGTAGCCGACATCCCAGACGCTGCGGCGGGCCATGTCGCCGGTCGAGGGCATGGCCCGGCCGGGCTGCGGCAGGCGCCGCGCCAGCGCCCGGATCTCGGCGGCCGTCCGGGGGAGGGACGAGAATCCGTTCACACCGCCGAGTTCGCAGGTGATCCAGTTCGGGCGGATATAGCCCTCCTCGAACACGTGCACCCGCAGACCGCGATACTCGGCGATCATGCGGGCCGCCTTATGGAACGGCCGGCAATCGCCGAACAGCACGATGTCGGTCACCGCCTCGCGGTCGAGATAGGCCTCGAGATACTCGCCCCAGGCCTCCCGGCGGCCGCGGTAATTGTCGGCGTCGCCGCTCCAGAACAGCCAGTCGCCAGGGCAGAGATTGATGCGCCGGACATTGTGTCCCCGACTGCGCAGCGCCGTTCCGAGATCGGAGAAGAACGGCGTCGCGATGCCCTGCAGGAAGAGGAAGGTCGCGGGGCGGTCGCGGAGGGCGTCGTGGGCGGTCTGTTGCATTCCGCGGCGCTTCTGTCCTTGACCCTGGGCCGGATGAACCGAGCCAACGAGAGACTCTTGAGGTGACACGGCGCCCGGAGGGCCCGCAATCCGAAGTCATGCCGAGGCATGGCATTTCCGCGTCGGCGTGGCCCGTCTGCAACGGTCACGCCTCTGCGGCTCAGCCTCCGGATTAGGCGGGCAATCGCGGCGACGATATGTCCAAATCCTTTCCAGGACGTGGCGACGGCGACGCGCGCTCAGGTTGTCCCCGCGTTGCATCACCATCCCATGCCGGCGAAAATGCGCTACAGGCGGGTTCCGCACCTCACCCGACCGGAGCCGGACGCGCCGACCATGCCCGCTGACCCGATCCCGTCGCTCTACGCGACCGGCCGCACGATCCGCCACCTGCGGGCGGAGATCGAGGCCGTGACGGGCCTCGCCTTCGCGCCGGCGCGTCCCGGCGCCATCGGCGCGACCTGGGGCAGGGGCAGCCTGGCCGGGCGGCTGCTGGGCCTGGCGGGCCGACGCCGCCTCGTGGTCGCACCCGGGCCGCTGCTGAGCCCGTATGACTCGCCGGAAGCCGGCTTTGCGTCCCTTCGGATCAGCCTCGATGGCGCGCCGCTCGGCGGGGAGGGCGGCGTCCATTACCTCGACTCCTGGACCCGGGCGCCGATCGACCGCGCGACCTGCGCCGAGCAAGTGGCGTGGCTCGCCGCACGTTTCGCCGAGAACGACCGGCGGGTGATCTATGTCGGGATGTCGCGCTGGAAGCGGCCCGCCCTCGACGTCCTCGGCGCCGGTCCCGCCGGCCGGCCGATCCACACCATGACCACCGAGGCGGCGATCGCCGCGGGTCAGCGGCACGGGGGCCGCATCCTCGCCTGGGCGACCCGCGCACCGGGCCAGCTCGAGGAGGCCTGCGCGCGGGCTGGCCTGCCCCTCGCCCGGGTGGAGGACGGCTTCCTGCGCTCCGTCGGACTGGGCGCCAGCCTTCAGCCCGGCGCCTCCATCGTGGTGGACGATCTCGGCATCTACTACGACCCGCGCCGGGAGAGCCGCCTGCAGCGGCTGCTGGCGGAGGCCAACTTCACCCCGGACCTCGTCGCCCGGGCGCGGCGCCTGCGCGAGGAAGTCGTCGTCCGCCGGCTCAGCAAGTACAATGTCGGCCTCGACGCCGCCTCGCTCGACTGGCCGGCCGGACGGCGGATCGTGCTGGTGCCCGGACAGGTGGAGGACGATGCCTCGGTGCGTCACGGCTCGCCGCTGGTCCGCTCGAACCGGGCGCTGCTGGAGGCCGCACGGCGGCGCAACCCGGACGCGTTCCTGCTCTACAAGCCGCATCCCGACGTGGAGGCGGGGTTCCGCCCCGGCATCATCCCGGAGGTGGAGGCCCTGACCCTGGCCGACCGGATCGTGGCCGGCATCAGCATCGTCGATCTCCTCGACCGGGTGCATCACGTCGAGACCATGACGTCGCTCGCCGGGTTCGAGGCGCTGATCCGGGGGCTCACGGTGGCGACCCACGGCCGGCCGTTCTACTCCGGCTGGGGCCTGTCGGAGGATCTCGCGCCGGGCGCCGACCGCGGCCGCCGGCTGAGCCTCGACGAGCTGGTGGCGGGCGCCATGATCCTCTATTCGCACTACCTCGATCCCGTCGCGATGAAGCCGTGCAGCCCGGAGCAGCTCCTCGACCGCCTCAGCGCGGCCCGGGCGGCGGCACCGCGCAACGCCCTCTCCCTCGGCCGGACGGCCCATCTGGTGATGCGCGCGCGCTACGGCCTCCTCAATCCGGTCGTGCGGGCCCTGCGCAGCCGGCGCGGCGTCGGCCGCGAGGCCGGAGGCGGCCCGCGCTAGAGCGGAGGCCGCGGCGCGGAATCCGGTTTCGCGAGACTCTGATGTGACACCAAAGCGATAGCCCGGGCTGCTAGAGTCATCCGTCAGCAGCACGCGGCGGGGCCGATCCCGACCATCCCGGATCAGGAACGGCTCGCAAGTCCTTGCTCCTGAGCGCTATTTCCCGCCGGACCGGATTCCGGCGGAGAGTAGGTCCGTTCCAATCCGAGTGTCCGAGTCTTGACGACGTTCCTCATCGCCACCGGTCTCGCGCTCGCCATCTGCCTCGCCTTGGAGGTCTTCGCGGGCGACTCGATCACCCGGGCGAGCCTCGCGCCGCGCGATCTCAGCCTGCGGATGCTCGGCTACCTGTTGATCCTGCTGTTCTGGTTCGAATTCTCCTGGCGCCCCTGGCTCGCGGCGCTGACCTGCGTGATCACGGTGGCGATCCTCATCATCGTCAGCCGCGCCAAGCGCTCGGTGATCGGCGAGCCGCTGCTGTTCAGCGATTTCGCCCTGCTGCCCCAGGTGCCGCGGCATCCGCAACTCTACTATATCCCGCCGCTGTGGGATCCGCGCATCGCCGTGCCGGTCCTGCTCACCCTGGCGGCCACCGCCCTGTGGTACTGGACCGAACCGGCCATCCTGCCGGCGGCCACCCTGCCGCGCCTCCTGGCCCTGATCGGTCTCCCGCTCGCGCTCTGGCTTCCGGTCAAGGCTGCGCCGCACCCGCCGCTCGCCGGGCTGATCGCCCGCTGGTTTCCTCAGCCCGATCTGGAGGCGGACGTGACCCGGGTCGGCCTGCCGGCAAGCCTTCTGGGCTACACCGCACGGGCGATGGCGGGCGGCGAACCGGTGCCCGCGGCGCCCATACTGCCCGACGGGCCCGGCGACGACGTCGTCGTGGTGATCCAGCTCGAATCCTTCGTCGATCCGGAGCGGCTCGGCGGCGCGAAGCTGCCGGTGATGGACCTGTTCCGCGCCCGGGCCGCGCAATACGGCCGCCTTCGGGTCCCGGCGCACGGCGCCTACACGATGCGCAGCGAGCACGCGGTGCTCACCGGCCGGCCGTCCGACAGCCTCGGCTTCGGCCGGTACGACCCCTACACGGCCCGCAGCGGCGACGAGCCGACGAGCCTCGCCCGCCTCGCCCACGGACGGGGCTACGCGACGCTGTTCCTGCACCCCTTTCACCGGGACTTCTTCCGGCGGGCGCAGGTGATGGAGGCCTTCGGCTTCGCCGATCTCGTGATGGGCGAGGCCTTCGCAGAGGCGCCGCGCGTCGGACCCTATGTCGGGGACATTGCCCTCGGCGCGCGCCTTCTGGCAGAGGTCCGGGCCCGGCAGACGCCACTGTTCCTGTTCTGCGTGACCATGGAGAATCACGGTCCCTGGAAGCCCGGGCGGCTGCCGGGCATCGACGACCCGCAGGCGCAGTATCTTCACCACGTCGCCCATACCGGACAGATGGTGGAGGATCTCGTCGCGGGTCTCGACGCCATCGCCCGCGAGCGGAAACAGACCATCACGCTCTGCGCCTTCGGCGACCACGCGCCATCGCTGCCGAGCTGCAAGCCGGGATTCGAGGGACGGACCACCGAATATGCCCTGTTCCGCTTCGGCCGTCCGCCAGACGCTCCGCGCCGGTCCGACATCGCCGCCGACGAACTCGGTCGGCTGCTGCGCGGGACGCTCGCCACCGTGTCTGCGGACATAGCTGTGCCGACATGATAAGGTTAAGCTTGCGCGCCATAAGCGTAGCCGTGCCACGCTGGTGACGCATTGCGCACGGATAGCGCGATCGTCCGCGCGGCGGCCGCCGCTCCGGCGCGGCCGTTAAAGCGATCGCAGCGTTTGGCGGTCAAACTGGATGTCCCGGCCCGGGCCAGAGATGGCGCGGGGTCGGCGAGGAGAAATCTTTGTGATGCTGCGTAAGACGGCGTGCGCCGCCCTGATGGCCGCCCTTGCGGCCGGATCTGCCGGTGGCTGCACGTACCTGCCCGCGGCGGGTCCGACGGCGAGTGCGATCCAGGCCGGGGCTGAGGTGGCCACGGCCGATGGCGGCCTGCTGGCCCGCTACGAG
>NZ_NPKS01000087.1:0-1402 GCF_008329595.1 Methylobacterium sp. P1-11 | reverse complement strand
GTAATTACCCAGGGGGTATCCGGCGACTGCGGCTCGCATCGTGCGGGCGTTCCCCTCTTGCAGAGTTTGGATTTCGCTGATTCCTTCGTGGGATGGGGCGCAGCGATCTTGAGCGGTTGAGCCGCGAGGAGCTGATTGAGCTGGTGCTGCGGCTGCAGCGTCCGGACAAGACCTCGCGCACGTCCTCGAAGCCACCGTCGACCGACCGTAAGGAGCGCCGCGAGCAGTCCAAGCCCAGCGGGGCCAAGCCCGGGCACGAAGGCCACAGCCGCGTGATGAGCGAGGATCCCGACGCGGTCGTCGAGCATCGTCCCGACCGCTGCGCGTGCTGCAGTGGCGCCCTGCACGAGGATCTTTGCGCCGAGGTCGTCAGCGTCTCCGAGCGGATCGAGCTGCCGGCGGTGATGCCGGTCGTCACCCAGCATCGACGGCTGGCCGTGCAGTGCCCGACCTGCGGGGCGCGCGTGGTCGCGCCGGTTCCGGAGGCAGCGCGTGGCACCCCGTTCGGCCCGCGGCTGCATGCGGTGGCGACCTATCTCAAGACGTTTCAGGCGCTGTCCTACGAACGGCTCCAGGCGGCCTTGTCGGATCTGTTCGGTCTGACGCTCAGCCAGGGCGGGCTGATGAACCTGCTCCAGCGCGCGCAGGGCCGCTTCCGCTCCGGTCGCGAGAAGGCCGTGTCGACCCTACGCCGGGCCGCGGTGGTCGCGTCGGACGAGACCGGCGTGCGGATCGAGGGCAGCAACGCCTTCCATTGGGTGTTCCACGCGGCCGACGCGGTGGTGCACACGGCCTCGCCGACGCGCGGCGCTGTCGTAGTGCGGGAGATGATGGACGGCCACCGGCCCGCGGTGTGGATCTCGGATCGCTACACCGCCCAGCAGGGTCATGCCGCCGAACACCAGACCTGCCTCGCCCATCTCGCCCGCGACGTCGCCTACGTTGTCGAGGCGAGCGACGATCCGGTGCCCTGGCGCCTGCAGCTCTGGCTGCAATCCGTGTTCGCTGTGGCCGAGCGTGTCACCACCTTGGCCACCTCGACACTCGCCGCCAAGCGCCGGAGCCTGGATCGACAACTCGGGGCCATCCTCGCCACACCGAGCCGCTGCGACCTGACCCGCGATCTGCAGGCCAAGATCGGCCGGGCCCGCGGTCAGCTCCTGGTGTTCCTCGCCCACCCCGGCTCGGTCGAGCCGACCAACAACGGCTCGGAGAGGCTGCTGCGTCCCTCCGTCATCCAGCGCAAGATGACCAACGGCTACCGCGCGATGTGGGCTGCCGAGGGCGAGGCCGACATCCGCACCGTCGTCGATACCGCCCGCCTCACCGGGACCAGCCCGTTCGCCACCATCCTCAAAACCGTCAGCGCCTAAATCACACCGCCACAGGGGTGGGTAATTAC
>NZ_NPKS01000086.1:0-1674 GCF_008329595.1 Methylobacterium sp. P1-11 | reverse complement strand
GCCGCCGGGCTGATGGCTGCGCCCGAGGATCTCGGCACCTACCCGCCCATGGAAGCCCCCGCGGCCCACGAATGGGACCGCCTGCCCCGGGCCCTGCCCATCGCCGACGCCCGCGTCGTCGTCATCGTCCCCGTCTACAAGGGCCGCGGCGAGACCCTGCGCGCCATCCACGCCTGCCTGTCCCAGCCCCAGGCCACGCCCTTCACCCTGCTCGCCGTCAACGATCGCTCCCCCGACCCGGAGCTCACCGCCGACCTCGCCCACCTCGCCGGCCGCGGCCTGTTCCACCTCGTCGAGAACGCGACGAACCTCGGCTTCGTCCGCTCGGTCAACCGCGCCCTCGGCCTGCGCCAGGGCCGCGCCGTCGTCCTGCTCAACTCCGACGCCGAAGTCTTCGGCGACTGGCTCGACCGTCTGGTCGCCCACGCCGAGCCTCAGACAGCACCTCAGGCCGGGTCCGGCGGCGAGGCAGGGATGGGGGCGGGGCTGCCCGTGGGCAGCGTCACGCCGCTCTCCAACAACGCCACGATCTGCTCCTACCCGCGCTTCAACGCCAACAACACCATGCCGCTCGAGATCGCCCGGCCCGAGCTCGACCGCATGGCCGCGCAGGTCAATTGCGGCCGCGCCGTGCCCGTGCCCACCGGCGTCGGCTTCTGCATGTACATGACCGCCGCCGCGCTGGACGCGGTCGGCGATCTCGACGCCGAGGCCTTCGGCAAGGGCTACGGCGAGGAGAACGACTGGTGCCTGCGCGCCATCAAGGCCGGGTTCGTCAACCTGCTCGCCGAGGACGTGTTCGTCTACCATGCCGGCCAGATCTCGTTCGGGCTGGACGAGGGCGGCGAGTACGTCCAGGGCCAGGCGGCGCTGCTCGCCAAGCACCCCGACTACCCGGCCCGGGTCGGGCAGTTCGTCCAGGCCGATCCCGGCCGGCGCGGGCGGGCGCGGCTCGACCGGGCGCGGCTGGCCCGGCACTTCGCGGGCCGGGCGCTGCTCTACGTGACCCACAGCTGGGGCGGGGGCATCCAGCGGCACATCGACGACATGATCGCCCAGGCCCGGGCCGAGGGCCTGAGCGTGGTGCTGCTGCAGATCGACCGAACCCGCAACCTGGAGGTCCACGTCTCCTACCGCAGCCCCGAGTTCCTGTACCTGCCCAACCTCGACAGCCTGTACCTGCCGCGGGACGCGGCGGAGCTCGCGGACTTCGTCGGGCAGCTGGCGCCGGTTCTGATCCACGTGCACTCGCTGGCGGGGCTGCGCTGGGGCGCGGCGCGGGCGCTGATGGACGTGGTGGCGGGCTCGGGGCGGCCCTACGCCTGGACGCTGCACGATTACTCGCCGGTGTGCCACCGCAACCACCTGGTCCAGCCGGACGGGCGCTATTGCGGCCTGGCGCCTGTGGCGCAGTGCCGGTCGTGCCTGGCGGTGGACGCGGACGGGTTCGAGGAGCCGGATCCGGGCGAGCGGCGGGCTGTGTTCGGGGCGTTCCTGGCCGGCGCGGCGCGGGTGTTTGCGCCATCCGCCGACACGGCCGTCCGGATCCGCGCGGTATATCCGGACCTGCCGGTGACGGTGCGGCCGCACCTGGAGCCGGAGCGGTCGGTGCGCGACACCAGCCTGCAGCGGCCCGGCCGCGTCCGCCGCGTCGCCGTGCTCGGCGCGATCAGC
>NZ_NPKS01000085.1:0-1678 GCF_008329595.1 Methylobacterium sp. P1-11 | reverse complement strand
GGGTCCAGGCCGTGTCAAAACGCCGAGAATCGGCTTTGTGCTGGGGTGCCGCCCCAATTTTGCGAGAATAGGCGCTCCACCGTTTGGATCGACCCTTTGTGGTCGCGCATCCGTTTGAGTTGAAGGCGCTGCTGGACGGCTTTTCAGCCCCTCGGTGAACGATCAAAGGCCTTCACTCAGGCGGGGATCGCTGCCAAGAGCTTCCGGCTTCCCATGATGTTGAGAACCCGCGTCAGATTGTAGGCCAGGACCTGGAGTGCCATCTCGGTCGAGACGCGCGGCAAGGTCTTGGTCAAGAAGTGCGTCGCCCCCATCCGCGCCTTCAGCGTGCCGAAGGGGTGCTCGACCGTCTCGCGCCGGACCCGCATGGCCAGCGGATCGCCGTCCAACCGGCGCTGTACGGCCTCCAGCACGTCCTCGTGCTCCCACCGGGTCACCCGGCGCTCCTTGCCTGTCGTGCACGCTCCCTTCATCGCGCAGGCCGAGCAGACATTCGTCCAGTACCGATGCAGGGTCAGGCCATTCTCCACCGAGGTGTACCGATGGGACAGCGTCTGACCCGCCGGACACAAGTAGGTGTTGTCCTGACGACGGTAGAGGAAATCATCCTTGCCGAAGCGCCCAACGGCCTTCGCGCCCGAGGTCATCGGCCGGGGCAGCGTCACGGCGATGCCGGCGCGTTCGCAGGCCAGGATCTGTTCACTGGAATAGTAACCCCGGTCAGCCACCGCATCGAGCGTGTCCGCTTCCAGAGCCTCTTTGGCCCGCGCGGCCATGCCGCTGAGCTGCGCCCGGTCCGAGCCAGCATTGGTGACCGCATGCGCGACGATCAGGTGATGCTCGGTCTCGACCGCCACCTGGACGTTGTAACCCACCACGCCCGATCCACGACCGCTGGTGGCCATGGACCGCGCGTCGGGATCGGTCAGCGAGACCTGCCGGTCGGGCGCGGCCTTCATCTGCTCTTCCAACCCCGCCAGCCGCTCCATCTCCTGTCCGAGGCGGGCGATCTTTTCCTTCAGCCGCTCCACCTTGGTTGCCAGTTCCGGCGTGGGGTCCTGACGATCGGCTGTGTCGAGCTGCGAGAGGTAGCGTGACACGCTCTCCTCGATCTGCTGGCGGCGCCGGTCGAGCTTGCCTTGCGTAAAGTTGCGGTCGCGATTGTTGACCGCCTTGAACTTCGAGCCGTCGATCGCGACGCACGTCCCCGTCAGAAGGCCCATCGTGCGGCACAAAGCGACAAAGCGGGCACAGACTCGCCCGATGGCGGGGCCGTTCTGCCGACGGAACTCGGCAATGGTCTTATGATCGGGCGATAGCTGGCCGGTCAGCCACATGACCTCGACGTTGCGGCCCGCTTCGCGCTCCAGCCGTCGGCTCGACGGGACCCGGTTGAGATAGCCGTAGACGTACAGCTTCAGCAGGGCGGCCGGATGGTAGCCCGGTCGACCCGTCCGTGCCGCATCGACACCCGCAAAGCCGAGCGCGCCGAGTTCCAGGGCCTCCACAAAGGCATCGACGACGCGGACAGGATTGTCCTCGGCGATCCAGTCCTCAAGACAAGGCGGAAACAGCGTCGTCTGATCGCGCTCGGCACCGACAACGAACCGTCCCATGCCATCCTCCGGTCGTGCAGAGGAAAGCTACCACCTTCGGGGTTTTGACACAGCCAGGGTCG
>NZ_NPKS01000083.1:0-1897 GCF_008329595.1 Methylobacterium sp. P1-11 | reverse complement strand
CGTGTCCCGTCTCCTGCGGCGTTGCGGCGTCTTCCGGAGTCGGAGCTTCAGGCGGTTGCGGATGCGGTGCGCGCCGAGATGATCGACGCGGTGTCGATCACCGGCGGCCATCTGGGCTCGGGGCTGGGCGTGGTCGAGCTGACGGTGGCGCTGCACCACGTGTTCGACACCCCCGACGACCGCATCGTCTGGGACGTCGGCCACCAGTGCTACCCGCACAAGATCCTCACCGAGCGCCGCGACCGCATCCGCACGCTGCGCCAGGGCGGCGGCCTGTCGGGCTTCACCAAGCGGAGCGAGAGCGTCTACGACCCGTTCGGCGCGGCCCACTCCTCGACCTCGATCTCGGCCGCGCTGGGCATGGCGGTCGCGCGCGACCTCGACAACGCCACCGCCCGCCAGAAGAACCGCCCGCAAAAGCGCCGCAACGCCATCGCGGTGATCGGCGACGGCTCGATGTCGGCCGGCATGGCCTACGAGGCCCTCAACAATGCCGGCGCCCTGCACTCGCGCCTGATCGTCATCCTCAACGACAACGACATGTCGATCGCGCCCCCCGTCGGCGCCATGTCGGCCTACCTCGCCCGGCTCGCCTCGGGCGGCGCCTACCAGTCCCTGCGCGAGACCGCCAAGCAGCTCGGCAAGCTCCTGCCCAAGGCGCTCTACCAGCGCGCGGCCGCGGCCGAGGAATATGCCCGCTCGCTGGTGGTCGGCGGCGGCACCATGTTCGAGGAGATGGGCTTCCACTATGTCGGCCCCGTGGACGGGCACAATCTCGACCACCTGCTGCCGGTGCTCAAGAACGTCCGCGACGCCGAGCACGGCCCGATCCTGCTGCACGTGGTCACCCAGAAGGGCAAGGGCTACGCGCCGGCGGAGGCGAGCGCCGACCGCTACCACGGCGTGGTCAAGTTCGACGTGGTCTCGGGGGTGCAGGCCAAGGCCAAGCCGAACGCGCCGGCCTACACGCGGGTGTTCGGCGAGAGCCTGATCAAGGCGGCCGATGCCGACGACAAGGTCGTGGCGATCACCGCGGCGATGCCGGGCGGGACCGGGATCGACCTGTTCGGCAAGGCGCATCCGGACAAGACCTTCGACGTCGGCATCGCCGAGCAGCACGCGGTGACGTTTGCGGGGGGGCTGGCGACGGAGGGCTACCGGCCGTTCGTGGCGATCTACTCGACCTTCCTGCAGCGGGCCTACGACCAGGTGGTGCACGACGTGGCGCTGCAGAACCTGCCCGTGCGGTTCTGCCTGGACCGGGCGGGGCTGGTGGGTGCGGACGGGGCGACGCATGCCGGCGCGTTCGACCTGGCGTATCTGTGCTGCCTGCCGAACATGACCGTGATGGCGGCTTCCGACGAGGCGGAGCTGGTGCACATGGTGGCGACGGCGCATGCCCATGACAGCGGCCCGATCGCGCTGCGCTACCCGCGCGGCGAGGGCGTGGGCGTCGAGCTTCCGGAGCGGGGCGAGGTCCTGGCCGTCGGCAAGGGCCGTGTGGTGCGGCGGGACGGGGAGGCGCGGGTGGCGATCCTGAGCCTGGGCACGCGGCTGTCGGAGGCCTTGAAGGCGGCCGACACGCTCTCGGAGCAGGGCGTTGCGGTGACGGTGGCGGATGCGCGGTTTGCCAAGCCTCTGGACGAGGCGCTGATCCTGGACCTGGCGCGGGAGCACGAGGTTCTGCTCACGATCGAGGAGGGCTCGCGCGGCGGGTTCGGCGCGATGGTGCTGCACCTGCTGGCGGAGCGGGGCGCGCTGGATGCGGGCCAGGTGCGGGTGCGGACGCTGACGCTGCCGGACACCTACCAGGACCACGACAGCCCCGAGAAGATGTACGCCCAGGCCGGGCTCGATGCCAAAACCATCGTCCAGACAGCCCTCGACACATTGCCGG
>NZ_NPKS01000082.1:0-2365 GCF_008329595.1 Methylobacterium sp. P1-11 | reverse complement strand
CGTCGTCGATACCGCCCGCCTCACCGGGACCAGCCCGTTCGCCACCATCCTCAAAACCGTCAGCGCCTAAATCACACCGCCACAGGGGTGGGTAATTACCTTTCATGTTCACTGTGCAGATCGTGTCGATAGATTGACTTCGATCTGCACCAGCCACTTTAGGAGGTCGCATCAGCAAGGATATGCTGCAGCCCGCAACTATGGTTGGGCAGACCCGGCCGCCGAGGGGCAGCTCGATGTCGCTTGCCGCTGTCATCTGTGCTGCGATGGCTCCCGTAGCCCCCGCGCTCGCAATGCCGATGGGCGGCAATTACACGGGGCACGTCGATAATCAGACATCGCACCCGCTTGGGCCGAATGAGGTGAAGATCCAGCAGATGGCCTCCGGAATGAACACGGGCCCTGGCACGCCGCTCGACGGCGCCAAGGTGCAGTGGGTCGAGACGGTGACGCTCAAGAAGGGACAAGGCCCTGTCCAGGGCACCATCACGTTCACCACGCCCTCCGGTGCAACGTCGAGCGCCTACAAAGGCATGGCCACGACTAACCCTCAGGGGCTAGTTACTGCGCGAGGCACTTACCAAGTCACTAATGGCACCGGTGAGTTGGCCGGGGCGAGGGGCAACGGCAAATTCTCGGTTGCCTACACCTCGAAGGCGGACTTCACCGGAGAGTGGCGCGGCGAGGTGCAAATGCCCGGGCAGAAGTCATCGAAGCGGTGATCACAAAGACGGCCTACTGCAGGACGACGCAGAGGGCCGTCAACGCTCCGGACAGTCGGTTCCGACAAATGGCCTTGCGCCCGGTATAGTCATCGGGACCTGCAGCTAGATGCTCGCAATGTTTAAGGCTGCGGTGTAGACCACGCGTCTTAGTACTACAGTTGCATTTTTTGACGGGCTCGAACGTGAGCAGCCCTGGCGGCGGTCTGATGCCGTCGTCGCCAGACAGACCAAGCCAATAGCAAGGCGCGCACCGGTGCGATGGCAAGAACGAGACGGGCGAGCAGGTGCCTGATCTCCGGAACGGAGAGCGGCAGCATGTGCTCAGATCTTCGGGGCGCACGTCGCTTCAGGCGGCCTCGACGACGGTGTCTGGACTCCTTTCGTTCGGTTTACGAGTTGCGACGCGCACCAACTCGGCGCGCAGCCGCGCGAGGAAGGCAAGCGCGGCCATGCACAGCGTCATGTGGCGGTGCCACCCGTCCCAGGAGCGGGCCTCGCAATGATCGAGGCCGAGTTCACCCTTGGCGGTGCCAAAGCAGGTCTCGATCGTCCAGCGTAGCCCAGCCACACCGGCCAGTTCGGCCAGCGTGGTCTCCATAGGTGCGAACACGACGTAGTAGGCGCGTTCAGGATGGCGAGGCGGCGGAAGTGGGCGAGCCAAGCCAGGGCGCGCTCCACGATCCAGCGGTAGCGCCCCAAGTGTTCGCTGCTCTCGATGCCACGCCGGGCGATGCGCGGTGTGATGCTGCGCGCCCGGCACTCACCTCGACAACGGCGATGATCGTAGCCCTTGTCGGCGTGCAACTTGTCCGGTCTGCGCCGTGGGCGACCCCGGCGCCCAGTGCGTACGCCCGGCACCGCGTCGAGGGTGGCGGCCAGCATGCGGCTGTCGTGACTGTTGGCTCCGGTCAGCGTCTGGCCGAGCAGCGTACCCCTGGCATCCACGACGAGGTGGCGCTTCGTGCCCGGCTTGCCCCGATCCGTCGGGTTCGGACCCGTCGCGCAGCCCCTTTTCTCGCAGGTAGGCTCGCGCTGTGGAGAGCGGCCCGTGACCAATCGAGCGCGTTTGCATCCTGAAGTTGCTCCAGCATCACGCGATGCAGGGCGGCCCAGACGCCGGCTGCCTGCCACGCGCGCAGTCGTCGCCAACTCGTCTTGCCGCTGGAGCCGACGTCGGAATGCGGCAGATGCTTCCATTGCATGCCCATACGCAGCACAAGGATGATGCCCGCCAGCGCCGCCCGGTCCGAGGCGCGCGGCCGACCGCCTTTCGGCTTCTCAGGCTCGGATGGAAGAAGCGGCTCGATCACCGCCCAGAGGTCGTCGGGTACGAGAGCGTCCATGCCCGCCCAACACGCTCGCAGCGGTTTTGTCCCGCGCTCTTAGCTCGACTTTGGCCAATCAGGCGGCTTGGCATAGAGCGTAGGCCCAAGGGCGGGGCAGGACGAAGCGCCGTTTTGGTCTGTGGCGCTGACGGCAAGACAGCACGGAAGCCTGTTCACGCCAGAGCGCGTAGCGCACTGCCGCAAGAGCGTCGACGGTGAACCGCACCCCGTTTTGACCGGACAGGCGGCATAGCTCACGAAGGCATAGGCGTTGGCCTATGGGTAAGGCTATGTCATCCGATCCGACCGCCCCGC
>NZ_NPKS01000081.1:0-2693 GCF_008329595.1 Methylobacterium sp. P1-11 | reverse complement strand
CGCGCCGAACGAGCCGCTGGAGGAGGTCGAGGCCGAGCTGACCGCCGAGTTCAGGGCGGCGACGGTGGCGCTGATGCTGGAGGAGGCGGCGATGGTGGCTGAGACGGAGGTGCCGTTGATGGTCAGGAGCACCGACTGGGAGGCGGTGCTGGCGCTGTAGGCGCCGGCGGCGGTTCCGGTCGTGGAGAGCTGGGTCGAGAGGGCCTGGTTGGCGATCGACTTGGCCTGGTCGACCAGCTTCTGGATCGAGGTGATGCCCTGGTTGGCGGCCTGGATCGTCTGGACGCCGTTGGAGATGCCGTCGAGCAGGGTGTTCAGGCTCGAGGAGCGGCTGTCGAGCGCCTGCGAGGTGAAGAAGTTGGTCGGGTTGTCGAGCGCGGAGTTGACCGTCTTGCCGGTCGCGAGCCGGTTCTGCGTGGTCGCCATCAGCTGGGCGGTGTCCTGCAGCGAGAGCAGGTTCTGACGCGTGGCGGACGAAAGGGTGATCGAGGACATGGATCGCTAACTTTCCAACCGGAGCAACCCGATTCTCGGGGACACCTAAGAATACCGGTTAAGGTTAAATCCGAATTAACTGCGCGAGTATTTTCTGCCGCGCGATGCAGCAGTCCATAAGTGGGCGACAGGCGATTCGGGTGTTATCCTCAGGCCATCCCACCGGGTCTTGCGGGCGCTCAAGCCGGCGGAGACTTGGCTCTGCGCAACTCGCTCCTGCCGGTGTTACGGAGCCGGCCGGTGCGCCGGACTGCGGAGATGATCTCAGTCGAGTGCGTAGCCGAGGAGCCCCTCGGTGGTGTGTCCCTCGCATCGGGGGTCGGTCGCGACGAAATGATCGTGACCGCCTGCATTGCAGCGGTAGATCGGATGGCGGCCGGGCCTCTGCGCCTCATAGACGTAGCCGGTCTGCCCGAGGGGTGTCTGGCCCTCGCACTGCGTGTCTCTGCTGAGAAAGTGATCCTGACCCGCCGCGCAGCTCATCAGCATGGCGGTCCCGGGCGCCGGAAGCGTCAAAAGGGTACCGACGCTGCGCTCGATCGTGTAGCCCGGCCCGATATAGCCGGTGGTGACCCAATGTCCGCCCGGACCGAAGGCGCGCTGCAGCGGCAGGCGGTCGGCGCCGCGCAGCTTGCGCGCCTCGGCGATCCGCCAGGTGCCGGGATACGGGTCGCCGCCCGAGAAGAAGATCGTGATGTCCGGCAGGAAGGAGGCCAGACTGCCTGCACCGTTCCTTTGAAAACCTGGACTGTGATTGAGATAGAAGCCGGTCACGTCAGTGTTCAGGTAGCCCAGAGGCGTCCATGCCGCCGGTGAACCGCTCAAGAGAACGGTCAGGGGCATTTTAAACAGACCCATCTGATAGGTCTCACGATCGGGATTCCGGGCCGGATCCTTGCAGGCCACCTGTTGACACGCGCGGCCGGGGAGTCCGGTGATAACGTAGACTTCCCCCGCCTTGGGATCGTACGCGAAATCCGAGTTGGGATTGATGGTTGCCCCATCCGTCGCGACGTTGGGGATCCGCACCGGCGGCTCGAAATGCACGCCGTCCGCCGTGTGCCGGACGTAGAGGTCTCCGAAGCCTCGAACGCCCTGCGGCCCGGTGAGATCCGTCGCGAAAACGAAGAGGCCGGACCGCCCGTCCGAGAAGGTTGCCGGCTGACCGGCGCCGTAATTGCCCTGCGCGATCGCCGGGTTGATCGGCTTGATGACCGGTTCCGGGTAGTCGACCCATGTCACTTTGTCGTTCGAGAACGCCAGACCCATCTGATTGTTGTTTCCGGGCTGGTTGTCTGATCCCGAATAGTACATTGCGTAGGCGTAGGTCCGGCCATCCGCCGGATTGATGAAGTGGCCCCGGATCACACTCGGATCACAAACGTATTGGCGGTTCCAAGAACCCGGAGTCGGCTGGAATACGACCTGAGCCGGCGAGAAGCCGGTCCGCGGGTCGTAGGAACGGTGGAAGATGACGTCAGTCTTTCCTTGGCCGCACCACCACAGGTCGGTGGTCCCATTTTCGGTAATGATGCTGGGCGCGTAGTTGTAGCCGGCCGGATTCGCCTCGTTGACGAATAGCGGCCGAGCCCCCGGCCCCTCCCAGCCGGCCGCGGCCGAGCCCACAAGGGCAAACGTTGCCAGCGCCCCCACGACGAGGGCGTAAATTCCCGGTCTCACGTTCACGCGTCTCCCTCGCTCCGCGGGATCCATCCACCGTACAGCTCTTACATGATCCGCTCCTGCGCCTCGGCGGGCAGCGCGGCGACCAGCTGAGCACTGAAGGCCGGCACATAGAACGTGGCTGCCTTCAGCGGGGCATCGACGGTCAAGTAAGCCACGAGTCCCTCGTGGACAGGTGCCGGCTCCGCCTTCCTGGGAAACGTCTCGGGATCCGGATCGCTCATGCTGATCCTCCCCATGCGTGGCCGTCCGGGCTTCCGTCTCAGGCCCGAACAGCAAAGCGAGAGCCATGCTATCAAGCGTCCGGGAACGTCCAGCCACCGCGTGCGGAACGCTCCACCAGCCTGCCGCCGTCGCGCGGGCGCAGATCGGCGGCCGCCGATAATCCAGGAGCAGCGGCGTCGGGATCTTAACTGCGGTAGCGTTCGGCCAGCGCCATGAGGGCCTGGGCGAGTTCGGTGAGGTTGGCGGAGGCGGCCTCGACCTGGCGTGTGCCGGCCGCGGTCTGCTGGCTG
>NZ_NPKS01000080.1:0-2807 GCF_008329595.1 Methylobacterium sp. P1-11 | reverse complement strand
CCAACCGAAGCGGGCATCCAGATGGCCAGGTGCGAAGAAAGGGTCGTCGAGCACACACGGGCAGGTCGACTCCCCGGTCCTTGAGGTGGCGCACGGCGATGCCGCCCGGTGGCGGCGTCAGCGCGAGAACGGGGCGCACAAAGCCGTCGCCAGCTCGGGTGGCACCCTCGGCACGAACCGCATCAACTCCGTCTCGGTGACCTGCCGAAGGTCGGGATGCTCGGCCCGGATCGCACGGGCCACGTCGGGCGAGACCTTCAGCAGCTCGTTCACCGCGCCCATGGCGCGAAGGTAGGACGGTACGTGAGGCAAATTCGGCTCGAGGTGGGAAGCGTTCTTGGTGTCCGACACGATCGACGCATCATTGCTCGCGCGCGATCAGCAAGGTAGACACATCTGATGCGTCTGGTTTTCGCCCGCACCCCGCGAATGACCCGGCCCGACCGCACAAGGTTCGGCCGGAGAGGGTGACGCGCGTCAGCGCGCGATAGGCGAGAGCGCCGAACCCAGCCCTTCCGTGCCGCGCGGGAGGGCTTTTTGTTTGCGGGTTCGGCGCGTCCACTCCCTGCATACGGGACGCTCCCTATGTCGCGCCGCATCCTCATCACCAGCGCTCTGCCCTATGTCAGCGGCGCAAAGCACCTCGGCAATCTCGTTGGATCCCTCCTGCCCGCCGACGTGCACGCCCGTTTCCACCGTCAGATCGGCAGCGAAGTGCTCTTCGTCTGCGCCACCGACGAGCATGGCACCCCCACCGAGATTGCGGCCGCCCAGGCCGCTCTCGACCCTCGCAGCTTCTGCGACCGCGAGCACGACCGGCAGGCGGATGTCTATCGCCGCTTCGGTCTCAGCTTCGACCATTTCGGCCGTTCTTCCACGCCCAGCAATCACACGCTGACCCAGCACTTCTACCACCGCCTAGACGCAGCCGGGCTGATCGACGAGCGGGTCGTTCCGCAGGTCTGGTCGCCTGCCGACAATCGCTATCTGCCCGACCGCTACGTGCTCGGCACCTGCCCGCACTGCGGCGCTCCCGATGCGCGGGGCGACCAGTGCGATGCCTGCGGTACCTTGATCGATGCCGTAGACCTGATCGCGCCGCGCTCAGCGCTATCGGGGGATACTCGGCTGGAGGTGCGCGAGAGCCGCCACCTGTTTCTGCGACAGTCGGCGCTCGTGGATCGGTTAAACAGTTGGCTCGATACCCGCTCTGGCTGGCCGCACTTCGTCGCCTCCCTCGCCCGAAGCTGGCTGACTGCGGACCTCAAGGACCGCTGCATTACGCGCGACCTCGCCTGGGGCGTGCCGGTGCCGCGCCCCGGGTTCGAGGGTAAGGTGTTCTACGTCTGGTTCGACGCGCCTATCGCCTACATTGCCGCCACCCAGGACTGGGCCGCCGCTCGGGGGAGCGACTGGCGAGACTGGTGGTGGGGCGAGGCTACCCGGGGGAGCCGCTACGTGCAGTTCCTCGGCAAGGACAATGTGCCGTTCCATGCCGTCAGCTTCCCCAGCACCTTGCTAGGCTCGGGGGAGCCCTGGCGGACGGCCGACGTGATTAAGGGCTTTCACTGGCTCACGCATGAGGGGGGCAAGTTCTCGACGAGCCAGGGGCGTGGCCTGTCGTGCGAAGCGGCGCTCGACGCACTGCCTGCCGACCTTTGGCGCTGGTGGCTGATAGCGAATGCGCCCGAGAGCGCCGATGTGGACTTCCGGGCGGTGCGGTTCGCAGCGGACGTGAACAAGGACCTCGCCGACGTGTTCGGCAACCTCGTCCAGCGGGTGACGCGCTTCGCTCGAGCCGCCTTTGATGGATGCGTGCCCGAAAGTGGCGAGCCGGGCGAGGCCGAACGCGCGCTCGCGGTGAGCGTCCGGGAGCGCGTGAGTACGATCCGCGCCCATCACGAAGCACGAGAGTTTCGACACGCTGCGGCGGAGACCCGGGCGCTCTGGGCAGGCGCGAACGCCTACGTTCAGGCCGCAGCACCCTGGTCGTCGCTCCAAAAAGACCGTCCAGGTGCTGCGGTGGCTACCCGTACCGCCCTGGCACTCATCGAGGTGTGTGCCGTCGTGGCATGGAGCATCATTCCGGACCTCGCGACCTCGGCCATCACTGCGGTCGGTGGAGCGGTGAGCGCGGGCCCACCCCCGTGGCCCGGCGATGTGATCGATCAGCTTCTCGATGGACGACGGGCGGGAGTGGTCCTTCCGTCCTCGTTCGAGCCCGTGGCTAAACTCAGCGTCGAGAGTTCCGGCTTCGCTGTTCGATGAAGTGGGTTGGGCAAGCTGTGCTGTAAAGCCATGAAGTCTGCTTGGGGCCAAGAGAGAGCGCCGACACGACGTCTGCTTCAATGCATCACCGTCCGGAAGCGGACGGGCAGGAAACCATCTGTGGACGCCCCCTCGGACGCAAGCGGTTTCTGGCGGGTGGCACGATGTCGGATGCTGCCATCTGTCCGGCCTCTCATGCAGCCGTTGGGCGCGGGACCGTATGGGAGTTCGCGGACCGGAACCACTTCACCCAAGCGTGCTCGGTGGCACGTGGTTCTCGCCTGGTTCTTCCGGCCCTGTCTCGCCAACTGTTGTGCCATACCCTCCTTCGACCGACCTCGCGTCCCGACAGCCTCTGGCGCCGACCTCGGCTTTACGCCGCAGCCGCAACCGGAGCTCGGTAACTCCCGCCCTCGCAGAAGGGCCCAGACGATGCGGGCCATCTTGTTGGCCACCGCCACCGTCACCAGCATGCGCGGCTTACGCGCCAGCATCTGTTCCAGCCACGTACCCTTCGGCGCGCCGCGTCGGCTTGCCTG
>NZ_NPKS01000078.1:0-3145 GCF_008329595.1 Methylobacterium sp. P1-11 | reverse complement strand
GTTCTCCTTGGACGGGATCGAGGCGGCCAGCACCGGCACGAGGTTGCCGTCCGGATCCCAGGCGGCGAGCGGCTCGTAGAAGATCCGCGAGGCGTCCTGATCCTTGGTGCCGACGGCGAAATGCGGGTTGATCAGCGTCGGCGCCTGCCACCAGAGCAGCTTGAGCGCGCCGCCACCCCCGGCCTTGATCGGCTTGTAGCCGGAGCGGATATCGGCCGCCATGGCGACGCCGTTGCCGGCCAGCATGAGCCCTGCCATGGGCGCGGTGAGGCCCACCGCCACCATGCGCTGCACGAAGGCGCGCCGCGACAGGCGGCCGTCCTTCACCCGCCCGATGAGGCGGCGCAGATCCCGCTCATCCATGGGTTTTTCCCCGTGCCTTACTGCATCGGGCGCAGTGTGATCATTACATCAAAACATGTTCCATGTAATCGATCCCACCATTGCCGCCTTTCGTCCGCTCATAGGCGACGGAGTCCAGCACGATGGCCGCCTCAGGATCCCGGTCAAGATCGATAAATATTCGTGAAGAGTGGCAGACCTATCTGCATACCGGCCAGATCAGCGCGGCAGGCCGTCGGCTGAAGATACGAACCCAAGGGTAGGAACGGCACGTCCTCAAGCGCCTGTACTTGAATCTGTCTCGCAATCTCGAGCCGCTCGGCTTCGTCCGCGGCGTCTATCCAGGATTGGCGTTGGTTCTCGAGTTGTTCGTCGGTAGGCCAGCCGTTCCAAGCTCTCAGCCCGGTACCACGTAGCAGCAGGTGACCAGCTGGGTTCATCACGTCGTAGCCGCCCCAGAATGAGCCGAACACATTCCAGCCACCTTTGTCGATCGGCTGCTGACTTGTAGAACGCTGTACCACGCTACCCCAGTCGGTAGAGACCTCGTCGACGTTCAGGCCGAGCTGACGCATCATCTCCACGCCTACGCTGCAGATCGCGTTGATGCGTGGAACGTCCGTGGCCGTCAGGAATACGACCCGTTCGCCCTTGTAGCCGGCCGCGGCGATGTCACGCTTAAGCTTGGCGACGTCGTGCTTCCCGCTCAGAGCTTCCATCCCGGCATCGTTGGCCATCGGCAGGCCGGCGGGGCCGAACACACCGACGCGGGTGTCTACGGCGGCGTTCTCGCCCGCGACCGCCTGCATGAACTCGGTCTGATTGACGGCGCGTAGCACGGCGCGCCGGATTTCCGGGTTGTCGAAGGGTGGGTGGAGGAAGTTGAAGCGCAGGACGCCGATCAGGCCTTTGTCCTCCACCACCTGTAGCTTGATCGCCCTGTTCGTGCGTAGGCTCGGCACGAGGTCCATCAGGGGCTGCTCGACCCAATCGACCTCGCCGGCCTGCAGAGCGGCGACTTGCGTGCCGGGGTCCGGGTTCGTCAACCACTCGATCCGGTCGAAGTGGGCGATGCGGGGGCCCGCGCAGAAGCTCGGCGCTCCGTCGCTTCGCGGCACATAGCCCTCGAAGCGGCGGTACACGTTGCGCGCGCCCGGCACGCGCTCGTTTGCGACGAACTGGAACGGCCCCGAACCAACCATTTCGGTCAGACGGGTCGTGGGCGGCGTCACAGCCAGCCGTTCCGGCATGATGGCAGCCATGAGGTTCGTCGGCTTAGCCAAGGCGTTCCGCAGGAGCGGGAATGCGCGCTTCAAGCGGAACTCGACCGTCGAATCTGACGGCGCTGAGAGTTCGTCGGTGGCCGCCATCAGGGCTTGACCGAAGGAGTCGGTACTTGCCCATCGCTTGAGACTGGCGACGACATCTCGCCCGAGCACTGGAGTACGGTCGTGGAACTTCAGGCCGTCGCGTAGGGTGAGACGCACGCGCCGGCCGCCGTCCTCGACGCTTTCACCCCCCACCATCTGCGGCCGGGGCACGCCGGCGGCGTCTAGGGCGTAGAGGGTGTCGAAGACTATCATCACGTGGTTGCGGGTGACGAAGGCGCTGACCAACGGATCAAGGAGGGCAAGGTCGGCGTAAGGGATGAACTTGAGTGTTGTGGTGGCCTGTGCACGCACGAGGCTCGGCGCGGCGAAGAGGGAAGCCGTTGCGCCAGCAAGAACGTCGCGTCGCCTCATCAAGCGCCTCCAATCCGACGGGTGGCGTTCGTCGTGCAGATGGGATGCCAAAAAGACTGAGCAGCTGGACGGAGCGATCGACCAGGCAGATCTTGAAGCAATTGGTGTCCGGTTCTGCGCTTCATCCCTTCAAAAGCTGCCGTTCCGCTTTCGGCCATCGTCAGCCATCGCACAGCACCCAGTCCAACGTCTCAGATGGGTGGAATTGCGACGGTCCGCTTTCGGAGGCGAACGCATGGAAGCGGACGTCGCTGGCGCGCCCACTGCCAACCCGTTGCGTAAACTCGCACAAACCGCTCTTGGTCAGCCTGGAAGGTCACCTCCAGCGGCTCCTATCGAGGAGCGATTTGTCAGATTTCGCGCGTCGTTGAAAAGAAGCCGTTCTTGAAACTCGACGTTTGCTCGAAGAGGGCTTAACCTTCAGCTATGGCCGGCGCTCTCAGCACCTGATTGTTCCGGCACCCCGCGTCGGTATTCAATAAATCCAGCCGCGACTTTATCTTAAAAGGCTACGGAACGATATTACGTGAGGCAGATAAACGTTATACAAGCGCTCCAAGTGAGGATTGTCCAATGGTTGCCTACTTGATAGTAGATATTGACGTACAGGATCAGGAAAGATTTGCGCGTTATCGCGAAGCTGTTCCACCTGTAGTTGCGAAATTCGGCGGTCGGTATCTTGTCAAAGCTGGAACGTTGCACTCCATGGAGGGCGATTTCGAATTGAAGCGCTTAGTGATCCTTGAGTTCCCCTCCATGGACGCAGCGCGTGCGTTTTACGAGAGCCCCGAATATGCACCGCTGCTCAAGCTACGGCTAGAAAGCGCACCGTCAAAAATGGTGCTTGTGGAAGGCTGGGTACCGCCCGGGTAATTGGCAGGCTCACCAATCTCAGTCTCTAATCCGTCTTGTTCGCATGTCCGCTTCCAAGACGCGTTAAGGGTTCGCTGACTGACCGGATTGGGTCCAGGCCGTGTCAAAACGCCGAGAATCGGCTTTGTGCTGGGGTGCCGCCCCAATTTTGCGAGAATAGGCGCTCCACCGTTTGGATCGACCCTTTG
>NZ_NPKS01000007.1:0-230129 GCF_008329595.1 Methylobacterium sp. P1-11 | reverse complement strand
CTGGCCAAGGCGCGCGGCCTGTCCGACTTCGCCGCCGATCCGGCCGGAACCTTCATCTTCCGGTTCGAGCCGGCCAGCGTGGTGCGGCGCCTCAGCCCCGGCTCGAGGCTTCTGGGCACGCCGCTGGTGCCGGTGGTCTACCGGATCAACATGCGCGACCCGAACAGCCTGTTCGTGTCCCAGGCGTTCCGGATGCGCAACCGCGACCTGATCTACGTGTCGAACGCGCCGTTCACCGAGGTCCAGAAGGCGCTCACGGTGTTCAGCGGTGTTACCGGCCCGGTTGCCTCCGCGGCCACCGCTTACGGCTACGCCAAGTAGCCGTAGGCCGCTTCCAGGCCGGCAATCACGGCGATTCCGGCTCCCATGACGGGCTGGCCGCGACGCCTCGGGCGCCGCGCACGCCGGCCGAGAACCGGTCTTGCCGGGGTCACGCGGCGGAGCCCAGGCTTTTTTTGCGTCCCGATGCGCCAAAGGCTTCGACCGCGACCCCTCAGGAGCTCGGGCCCGCCTCCGCTCTGTCTTTGCGAGCAAAGCGAAACCATCCGGTGAGCGGCAGGTCTCTTGACTGCACGCCTCCCTGGGTCACTTCGATTGCCACGTCATGACCCAATGCGCTGGGTCGACTGACGCTTTCCCTCGGGCGCGGTATCGAACCTGCGGATGCCCCTGTCCCGAACGCGAAGCCGGGCGCGGATATCATCCGCGCCCGGCTTCGCTTCGTCATTCCGCATCACGGCTCCGGGGCCCGCGGCCCCGGCGGAGTCACACCCGCTTGGCGAGCAGCTGCTCGATCAGCGAGCCGCCCTTGTCGATGGCCGCCAGCTCCTCGGCCACCGCGTTCACGGTGTCACGGATCTGGTCGGGGGTGTGCTCGGAGGTCAGGAAGAAGCGCAGGCGCGAAGCCCGCTCCGGCACGGCCGGGTGGATGATCGGCTGGACGTTGATGCCCCGGCGGAACAGCCGGTCCGACAGCGTCACGGCCTTCAGGGAGTCGCCGACGATGATCGGCACCACGGCGAGGCCGAGGCTGAAGCCGGTATCGAGGCCGAGCTTCTTGGCGGTCGCCAGGAACAGCGTGCCGTTCTGGCGCAGACGCTCGACCCGCTCCGGCTCGGCATGCATCACGGCCAGCGCCGCCTCGGCGGCGGCGGCCAGCGGCGGCGACATGCCGACGCTGTACACGAAACCGCCGGCCGTGTGCTTGAGGTACTCGATCAGCGCGATCGGGCCGCAGATATAGCCGCCGCAGGTCGACAGCGTCTTCGACAGCGTGCCCATCCAGATGTCGACCTCCTTGGGGTCGACACCGCAATGCTCGAACAGGCCCGCGCCAGTCCGGCCGGTAACGCCGAGGCCGTGCGCCTCGTCAACCATCAGCCACGCGTCATAGCGCTTCTTGAGAGCCACGAGACCGGCAAGGTCCGGCGCATCGCCGTCCATGCTGTAGAGGCCCTCGACCACGATCAGCGCCCGGCGATGCTCGTGGCGGGTCGACTGGAGCAAGGTCTCCAGGGCGTCGAGGTCGTTATGCGCGAAGGAGCGCCGCTGGGCGCCCGACAGCTGCGCCCCGGTGACGATGCTGTTGTGGGACAGAGCGTCGTGGAAGATCACGTCGCCGGCTTCCAGCAGGGCACCGATCGTCGTGACGTTGGTGGCGTGCCCGCTCACCATCACGATGCAGCCCTCGGAATGGTAGTGCTTGGCCAGAGCCTGCTCGAGGCTGATATGCCCCGGCCGTTCGCCAGCGACCACGCGGCTCGCCGACGCGGAGGTGCCGTAGGCGTCGATCGCCTCGCGGGCCGCGTTGCTCACCCGCGGGTGACCGTTCAGCCCGAGATAGTCGTAGGACGAGAAGTTCGTGAAGCTCTTCTGGTCGATCCGCGTGGTTGCGCCGGCCTTGGCGTCGTGGACGCGGAAGAACGGGTTGCCGAGGCCGATCAGCTCGGCCGCCTGACGCTGCAGCTTCAGCTCGCGGTAGCCCGGCAGGTTCTCGAAGTTCTGAGCCGCCGACTTGCCGGCCGGGGAGGCGGCCTTGACAGGGGCCGGGCGCGGCGTCGCGCGCCCGAGCCGGTTGGTCACGAAGCCGGCGAGCGCCGCGCGCCCGCCGTCCGGCCGTGCCGTATCGGTCATGAGTTGGTCTCTTTGATCTCGCTGGACGTCTGTTCGATGAGTTCCCGGAGCGGCGCGATCATCTGCGCATCGACCTCACCGCCGACATGCTTCGAGACGAGGCTCATCGCGACGCCGGCCGTCTCGTCCATGGGCGCGGAAACCGCCTGAATTAAGGACTCCGACAGCTCATTGACGGTCATGCCCGAGGACAGGCCCGCGGGCGGCGCATCGAGGGCGAAGCGCTCCTGCAGGCTGGCGCCGAGCTCGACGCCCATCAGCGAGTCGAGGCCGATCTCCGAGAGCTGGCGCACGCGGCTGATATCGTCCTTCGGCAGGCGCAGGATGCGGGCGATGTCCTCGACGATCGCGTCCGACACCGTCTTGCGGGCCACATCGAGGTCGCCCCCCTTGAGGAGCGCCGCGATGTTGATCGCCTGGACGCCACCCGCCTCGGCCTGCTGGTCCGACCCGAGTCCGGCGTAGCTCGGCGAGCGCATGGTGGCGAGACGCTCGCGCGCCTTGCCCCAATGCATCGCCGCGATGGCGATGACGGCCTCGTCCGGCGACGCGCCCTGGCTTCCCAGCGCCTCCGCCATCAGGTCGAGGCAGCGGCGGGCCTCCATCGGCGTGACGCCGACGCGGCCGGCGAGGCCTTCCATGACCGCCTTGTTCCGGGCGAGCATGCCAACGTCGCCGATGGCGCCCCAGGCCACCGCCAGAGCGGGCAGGCCGCGGCGACGGCGCTGGCGCGCGAGGCCTTCCATGAAGCCGTTGGCGGCCACGTAGGAGCCCTGGCCCGGGTTGCCGATGAAGGTCGTCGCCGAGGAGAACAGGACGAAGTAGTCCAGGCTCCGGTCGCGGGTCGCCGCGTCCAGGTGCTGGGCACCGATCACCTTCGGGCCGATCACCGCGTCGAGCGCCGCGGCGTCGATGTTGGAGATCAGGCCGTCCTGGAGCACGGCCGCCGCGTGGAGCACGCCCGCGAGCTTCTTGCCGCCCTGCTCGATCCCGGCGATGAGCCGGTCGACCGAGGCGCGGCTGGTGATGTCGACGGCCTTGGCCTCGACGGTCACGCCCCGCGCGGTGAGCTCCGCCACGATCGCCTTGGCCTCGTCGGTGGCCGCGCCCTTGCGGCCGGCGAGCACGAGGTGCTTGGCACCCCGGTCGATCAGCCAGCGCGCCGCCTCCAGGCCGAAGCCGCCGAGGCCGCCGGTCAGCAGATGGACGCCCTCGGCCGAAACCGTGAACGGCCGGGCCGTGTCCTTCATGATCGTGCCGGCCTTGGGCGGGCTGATCACGATCTTCCCGATGTGACCCGACTGCTGCATCAGCCGGAACGCGTCCGAAGTTTCGGCCGCCGTGAAGGGCTGGTACGGCAGGGGCTTCAAGCCGCCGTCGTTGAACAGGGCCATGACCTCGCGGAACATCCGCGCGCCGTCGTCGCCCTGGTGCTGGATCACCTGATCGAGGTCGACGCCGAAGTAGCTGAGGTTCCGCCGGAACGGGCGCAGGCCGATATGGGTGTTGGCGACGTAGTCGCGCTTGCCCAGCTCGATGAAGCGACCGAAGGGCCGCAAGGCGTTGAGCGAGCGTTCCATCGCTTCGCCGAACAGGCTGTTCAGCACGATGTCGACGCCGTCACCGGTGATCGCCCGAACCTCGTCCACGAAGGCGAGGGAGCGGGAATCGAGCACATGCTCGGCACCAAGCGCCTTCACCAGAGCCCGCTTCTCGCGGGAGCCGGCGGTGGCGATGACCCGCGCACCCTTCAGCTTGGCGATCTGAAGAGCCGCGAGGCCGACGCCGCCCGCGCCGCCATGGACCAGCACCCACTCGCCGCGCCGCATGCGGGCGCAGGAGACAAGGCCGTAATAGGCGGTGAGGAAGGCCACCGGCACGGTGGCGGCCGCCATCGGGTCGAGGCCCTGCGGCATCGGCGCGACGACGAGGTCGGGCACCACGATGTGCGTGGCGAAGCCCGACTGGGCGAAGGCGACGACCGGATCGCCGACCTTGAAGCCCTTCACGCCCGGGCCAACGGCCGTAACGCGGCCGGCGCATTCAAGGCCGAGGCGGGGGCCGGCGAAGCCGTCCTCCAGGATCTCCTCGGGGAGCATCGAGAGCGCCCAGAGCACGTCGCGGAAGTTGAGGCCGGTAGCCTCGACCGCGATCTCCATCTCGCCCTTGCCGGGGGTGCGGCGCTCGGCCGGACCCCAGACCATCTCGCTCAAGCCGCCGGTGTTGCTGCGCTCGAGCCGCGCGGCCTCGGCCGGGACCGCGTCCGCCGGATCCCGGTGCTGCGGCCGACCGGCATGGAAGCGCACGACCTGGGTCCGCTCGTCGTCCAGCACGATCTCGGTCTCCGGGGTGCCGGAGAGGATGAGGTCGCGCAGACGCTCGGAGGCGCGCTTCGACGACATCTCGGGAGAGAGGTCGATGCGGCGGACGTCGAGGTTCGGGGCCTCGTTGGCGAGCGTGCGGGAGAAGGCCCACACGCCGGCCTCGATGTTGGTGGTCTGGCCGCCGCGGTCGCGGGTGGCGCCGGGCGCCACGACCCACAGCTTGGTCTGGCGGGCGCCGAGATGCTCGGTGCAGCGCTTCAGGCTGAGGCAGCGGTCGCGCAGCCGCTCGGCCGCCTCGCCGCCGCGGGTGAAGGCGCCGGCCAGGAACACCACCGTGTCGGGGGTCTCCTTCTCCAGCTCCATCAGGGAGGTCTCGGAGTCGAGGATGATCGAGACGTGCACGCCGCCCGCGACCAGCAGGGTCGCCAGGGACGAGGCGGTCTCGGCCGCGAACTCGTCGTCGGAGCCGATGATGAAGGCGAAGCTCTGCGCCGGGGCCGGGCCCGGACGCACCGGGGCCTCGGCCGTCAGCAGCAAATCGTCGCCGTTGGCGGAGGCCGCCCGTTCGACCTCGACCTTGACGAGGCCATGGGCGCTCAGGATGCGCTGCCAGCCCTCGATATCCTCGAGCCGGCCCACGGGCATGCCGCCCGCGGCCTCCTCGAACCAGCCGGCCGTGAGGCCGAATACGAGGTCGCGGAACAGGGAGGCGCCCGGCTCCACGGCCACCAGCAGGCCGCCGGTCGCGAGCACCCCGGCGAGCTGGCCCGGAAGGGCGCGGTCGCCGCGATGCAGGCTGCCCGACGCGAGGATCAGGTCGAAGCTGCCGGGAGCGAGCTCCTCCGCGGTCTCGACCACGGCGGCGGCGCGGCCGAGCGACAGGCGGGCACGCTCGGCGAGACGGCGATCGGTCTCGAAGACGGTGAGCCGAGCCTCGGCGGCGGCCGCGAAGGTGGCAGTCTGGGCCGAGAGCGGGCCGAAACCGACTTGGAGAACCCGCAGCGCGCGCTCCTTCGGAAGCTGGGCGCGGCTCCGCTCGATCAGCCCCGCGACCACGTCGGCGCCGTGGCGCGCGGTGGCGGAACGCAGCACGAAGGCGTCGATCGCCCCCTGCGGCAGGGCCGGCGCGTCGGTCAGTTTGCCGGCGAGCAGGCGGTCGACCAAGGCGCCGACATCGGCGATCAGCACGAGTTCGGCCGAGAGGTCCGGGTGGTCGCCGGCGATCCAGCGCATGATCTCGTCGGGCGCCGGCAGCGCGGAGCCGTCGCCCAGCGTCCAGTTCTGGCCGGCGCGCTCGGCGAGGCCGCTACTCTCCAAGGCGTAGAGGGCGTTCAGCAGCCAGGGGCGCAGGGCCTCGGGCACGCGGCCGTCGGTCACCGAGACGGTCTCGCCCTGCGCCAGCCCAGAGGCGAGGCGGTAGGCGAGGGAGGTCGCCCAGCCCTCCAGCAGGAGGTGACCCGGCGACAGGGCGGCGTCGGACGGTCCCTTCGCCTCGGCGGCCAGCGGACGCAGCCGCGCGGCCACGCTCGGGCGGCGCTCCATCGGGATTGCGGTCGGCTCGGTAGCGAGTTCCGGCACCTGCGAGATCGCGAAGGCCGAGAGGTCGCCACCGCTCTTGGCGCGCAGGGCCTGGAACCGGCCCTCGCGGATCGTGGCGATCACCGCGCCCTCGGCGTCGAGGAGCGTGAAGTCCGCCAGGATCGAGCGCTCGTTGCAGCGGCGGGTGCGGATGATCGAACGGGCGATCACCGCGCCGGGGCGCAGCAGCCGGACCTCGCCGAAGCGCACCGGGATGTAGGCCTTGCCGCCGTTCTCGCCGAGAAGGTCGGCGAAGAGCAGGATCAGCCCGTGGAAGCAGGCATCGAGCCGGTTCGGCACCAGGCCGTAGCGGGTGTCGGGCTCGGCCGGAGCCAAGTCGGAGACGATGGTGACGTCGTCCAGCCGGGCGCTCATCGCCACTTGCCGGAAGCTCGGACCGAAGGCGAGACCGGAGGCGAGGGCCTTGGCGTAGAGCGCGTCGCCGGTGAGCACGTGATCGCCGGCCGTGTCGAAGCTGAACCCGTCGAGGTCGGGCATCTTCGGGGCCGAGAAGGTACCCTCGACGATCTTGGCCTGGGCATGGAGCTGCCAGGGGGTCTGCGTCAGGCGCGGACGGCTCAGCACCTGGATGCCGTTGCCGGAGCCCGACAGCCGCACCGCGACCTCGCGCAGGGCGTCCTCCGTGAACACCATCGGCGCCACGATCTCGAAATCGGCGAGCACGACCTCGTCGTCGCGCAGGGCTTCGCGGACGCAGGCCAGCGCCATCTCGACGAAGCCAGCGCCGGGCATGATCACCTGGCCGTCGACCTTGTGATCCTCCAGCTCGGGCACGGTGACCGGATCGACGAAACCGTTCCACTCCAGCCCGTCGAAGGTCGTGCGCGAGCCGATCAACGGGTGGTAGGGGCGGGGGCTCATTGCGCCGACGCCCTCGGTGGTGTCGGCCAGCCGGAACGGGCGACGCTGCCACGGATAGGTCGGCAGGCGCACCTCGCCCTTCGGCGCGTCACCGAACAGCAGGGTCTCGTCGACCTGCGCGCCCTGCACGAGGGCGGCACTGACCGCCTTGGCGATCGGGTCGCCGCCGGAAGCCTTGCGGTGCATCACCCCGACCGTGGCGGTCTCGATGCCAAGCGGCTCGACCGCGTCGCCGACATGCGACATCAGGGTCGCGCGCGGGCCGACCTCGACGAAGACGCGGGCGCCGCGGCGGGTGGCGTCCTGCACGGCCTCGCAGAAGCGCACCGGCTCGCGGATGTTGCGCCACCAGTAGGAGGCGCCGAAATGGCTGCCGTCCAGCACCGAGCCGGTGACGGTGGAGACCATCGCGGTGGCGCCGGCTTTGGCCTTGAGCCCGGCGAGGTCGCGCAGCAGCGGCTTCTCGGTCGGGTCCATCAGCCTGCCGTGGAAGGCGTAGGCGAGATCGAGCTTGCGCCCGCGGCGGCGCTTGCGCGACAGGGCCTTCAGGGCGGCGTCGATATCGGCGACGGGGCCCGCGACCGTGACGGCCTTCGGGCTGTTGTAGGCGGCGATGTCGAGGGTCGGATAATCCTTGAGGAAGGCCTCGACCTCCTCGGACGGCATCAGCAGCACCGCCATGGTGCCCTGGCCGTGCGTCGTCTCCTGATGGTGGCTGCGGTAGTAGATGACCCGGACCGCATCCTCCAGGCTGAGGATGCCGGCAGCCTCGGCGGCCGCGATCTCGCCGACGCTGTGGCCGAGGACGTAGGATGGGATCAGGCCCTTCGCCTTGAGCGCGGCCGTGGACGCGCTCTCGATGGCGAAGATCAGCGGCTGCGAGACGCTGGTGAGAACGAGGCGCTCATCTAGGTCGTCGGCGTAGAGGGCGTCCTTCAGCGACCAATCCGAATAGCCCTGGAACAGGGTGTCGATCCGGTCGAAGGCGGCGCGGAAGGCAGGGTTCTCCTCATAGGCCTCACGGCCCATGCCGGCCCACTGGCTGCCGTTGCCGGAATAGACGAAGGCCACCTCGGCGACCCGGTCGACCGCGGTACCGGTGAAGGCATCCTGCGTGTCCTCGCCCTCGCCGACGGCGCGCAGGGCGGCGACCACATCGGCCTTGCCGTCCAGCGCGACCGCGAGGCGGGCCGGCATGCGCTCGCGGCGATGCGCGACCGCCGCCGCCATGGTGGCGGCCTGTTCGGGCGCGGCCTCGAGGCGCTCAGCGTAGTCGAGGGCGAGTTCGTTCAGCGCCGCCCGGCTCTGGGCCGAGAGCAGAAGCACCTGAGCCTGGGGCTCCGGCGCCGCTGCGGAAGGCTTCGCCCAGGCGGGCGCGTCGGTGATGACGACATGGGCGTTGGTGCCGCCGAAGCCGAAGGAGTTCACGCCCGCGAAGCGCTCGCGCGAACCGCGGCTGATCGGCATGGCCTCCCGGACGACGTGCAGGTTGAGTTCGCCGAAGGGAATCTCGGGATTCAGTTCGGCCGCGTGCAGCGACGGCGGCACGAGGTCGTGCTCCAGCGCCAGCGTCGCCTTCATCAGGCCGGCGAGGCCCGAGACCGGCTCGGTGTGGCCGATATTGGTCTTGATCGAGCCGATCGGCAGCGGCGCCTGCCGGCCGCGGCCGAGCTTCGAGCCGATGGCCGAGGCCTCGATCGGGTCGCCGACCGGCGTGCCGGTGCCGTGCGCCTCCATGAAGGCGAGGTCGTCGAGCCGGATCTCGGCCTCGCGATAGACCTTCTCCAGCAGGGCGCCCTGGGCGTAGCCGGAGGGGAGCGAAATGCCGGTGGTGCGCCCGTCGGAGTTGATCCCCGAGGCGGCCACCACGGCGCGCACGGTGGCGCCGTTGCGCCGCGCGGCCTCGGCCGATTGCAGCACGAACACCACGCCGCCCTCCGAGCGCACGTAGCCGTCGGCGTTCTTGGAGAACGCTTGGCACAGCCCGGTGCGCGAGAGCATCTGCGCGGTGGAGAAGCAGATGAAGTTGAACGGGCTCGCCAGCACGTTGACGCCGGCGACGACGGCGGTATCCACGCGGCCCGACCGGATCGCCTGCACGGCGTTGTCGAAGGCGACAAGCGAGGACGAGCAGGCCGTGTCGACCGTGAAGCTCGGGCCCTTCAGGTCGAAGATGTAGGAGATGCGGTTCGAGATGATCGAGAGCGTGTTGCCGGTGGCGGCGTAGGCATCGCCGGATGGCGCGTCGAGGATGCGCAGGTTGCCGTAATCGAGCGAGGAGGCGCCAACGAAGACGCCGATATTGCTGCCGGCCACGTTCGAGGGGCGCAGGCCTGCATCCTCAAGGGCTTCCCAGGTCAGCTCCAGCAGCATCCGCTGCTGCGGATCCATCTGCTCGGCCTCGCGCGGCGAGATGCCGAACACCGCCGGGTCGAAAGACCACACGTCGTCGATGACACCGGCGGCCCAGGTGTAGCTCTTGCCGCGCTCATGGGCGCGCGGATGCGCGAACCGCTCCAGGGAGAAGCGGTCTGCCGGAACCTTGCTGACGGCGCAGCGTCCTTCGGACAGGAGTTGCCACAGCCCGTCGACGCTGGGGGCCCCGGGCAGTCGGCATGCGCGTCCGACGATCGCAATGTCTGTACGTTGTGTCACGTTCGGTTCGCACACGCTCGTTATCGGAAGTCGGCTCGGCTCTCGACGAGTGAGTACCCTCTCACCCCTTACTGTGGCACCATTGCGGTGTCCAACCAGCCCCAACGCTAGGTCATCCCTACGCGGCGAAATTGCCGGAGGCTGTGACATGTATTCATCAGAAGCTTATCCAATTCCTGCGGTCAAAACGCCAAGATTGAACCGCTGGACCGGCTGTCGAGACGCGAACTCGATCACGAGAAAGCCACAGTTGCGTCTCGGCGGAGGCGGCCCGTCTAGCGGCATCGCGGATGATTCCGGAAGAAATCTTCGTGGTCCGGCGCAGATCCCACACAGAAATTCGGTCCCCGCGGCCGTCACGGTGTGGATCAAGACCCGTTCCGTGCGACGCTCTCTGCGGTTCGTCCGATCCCGCAATAGGTGAAACCGTGGCGCGCCGCGCTCGCGGGGTCGTAGATGTTGCGCAGGTCGATCAGCACCGGGGCCGATCCGCCGGACGACATGGCCTGACGCAGCCGGTCGAGGTCCAGCGCCCGGAAGGCGTTCCACTCGGTGACGATCACCAGGGCGTCGGCGCCTTCCGCGCAGGCATAGGCGTTCTCGGCGTAATCCACAGCCGGCATCAGAATTCGCGCCTGCTCCATCCCTTCGGGATCGTAGGCGCGGACCGTCGCGCCGGCATCCTGCAGGCCGGCCGCGATCGCCAGGGAGGGCGCGTCGCGCATGTCGTCGGTGTTGGGCTTGAAGGTCAGGCCGAGCAGCGCCACCGTCCGGCCCCGCACCGAGCCGCCGCAGGCCTTGATCACCTTGCGGGCCATGGCGCGCTTGCGCTGGTCGTTGACCGCCACGACCGTCTCGACGAGCCGCAGCGGCGTGCCAGCATCCTGGGCGGTCTTGACCAGCGCCAGGGTGTCCTTGGGAAAGCACGAGCCGCCATAGCCCGGGCCGGCATGCAGGAACTTCGACCCGATCCGGTTGTCCAGACCGATCCCCCGCGCCACCGCCTGCACATCCGCGCCGACTGCCTCGCACAGGTCCGCGATCTCGTTGATGAAGGTGATCTTCGCCGCCAGAAACGCGTTCGCCGCGTATTTGGTCAGCTCGGCGGTGCGCCGCGACGTGACCATGATCGGCGCCTGGTTCAGGTAGAGCGGCCGGTAGACCTCGCGCATCACCGCCTCCGCCCGGGCCTCCTCGGTCCCGACGACGATGCGGTCGGGCCGCTTGAAATCGGCGATGGCCGCGCCCTCGCGCAGGAATTCGGGATTTGAGGCAACCGCGAACTCGGCCTCGGGGTTGGCCTCGCGGATGATGCGCTCGACCTCGTCGCCGGTGCCCACCGGCACGGTCGACTTGGTCACCACGACGGTGAAGCCCGACAGCGCCCCGGCGATCTCCCGGGCGGCCGCGTAGACGAAGCTCAGGTCGGCGAAGCCGTCGCCGCGGCGGGACGGCGTACCCACCGCGATGAACACCGCGTCCGCCTCGGCCACGGCCTCCTGCATGCTCGCGCGGAAGGCGAGCCGGCCCTGGCGCACGTTCTCGGCCACCAGCACCTCGAGACCCGGCTCGTAGATCGGCATCCGACCGGCGTTCAGGCTGGCGATCTTGTCGGGCTCACGGTCGATGCAGACGACGCTGTGGCCGAAATCGGCGAGGCACGCTCCGGAGACCAGGCCGACATATCCGGCCCCAATCATCGCAATCCGCATCGGGCCCTCCCGGCAGCTCGCCCAGGGGCTTGCTGCGATGCAACATGATCCCGGCTGTCCGAGGATGCAAGCCGGGTCAGCCTGGATCTGCTCCAGTCTGTCATGGGAATGCAACACCCGCGAAGGATGACCGGCGTTTGACAGCAAGCGCCGAGCCGCGCTGCTGCCCGTCTGCGAACGCGCGGGGCGGCTTCGCAGCGCGAGCGGCTTCCTGTAGAAGCGCCACCGCCCGACGGGGAGGCACAAATCCGCCCCGAGGACCCGACCCACGGATCGGCGAAGGACCGCGATGACCGAATTGCCCAACGTGCATGTGCGTGCCGAGGTCCTGGCCCAGGCGCTGCCTCACATGCAGCGCTATGACCAGGAGATCGTCGTCATCAAGTATGGCGGCCACGCCATGGGCGACCGGGCCGCGGCCGAGGACTTCGCCGAGGACATCGTCCTCTTGGAGCAGTCCGGGTTGAAGCCGATCGTCGTGCACGGCGGCGGGCCGCAGATCGGCAAGATGCTCGACCGGCTCGGCATCCAGTCCGAGTTCCGCGGCGGCCTGCGCGTCACCGATGAGGCCACCGTCGAGGTGGTCGAGATGGTCCTGGCGGGCCTGATCAACAAGCAGATCGTGGGCTGGATCTCTGCCGAGGGCGGCCGGGCCGTCGGCCTGTGCGGCAAGGACGGCAACATGGTCCGCGCCAAGCGAGCGATGAAGACTGTCTTCGACCCCGAGAGCCACGTGGAGCAGACCGTGGATCTGGGCCTCGTCGGCGAGCCGGATCACGTCGAGCGCGGCGTCCTCGACGCGGTGCTGAAGGCCGAGCTGATCCCCGTCCTCGCCCCCGTGGCCTACGGGGCGGACGGCCAGACCTACAACGTCAATGCCGACACATTCGCGGGAGCGATCGCCGGGGCGCTCCGCGCCAAGCGCCTGCTGCTGCTCACCGACGTGCCGGGCGTGCTCGACAAGGACAAGAAACTGATCCCCGAACTCACCGTGGAGGATTGCCGGCGTCTGATCGCCGACGGCACCATCACGGGCGGGATGATCCCCAAGATCGAAACCTGCATGTACGCGATCGAGCGCGGCGTCGAGGCGGTCGTCATCCTCGACGGCAAGGTCAACCACGCGGTGCTCCTCGAGCTGTTTACCGATTACGGCGCGGGCACGTTGATCCGGCGCGGCTGAGCGCCCGTCCGCCGGGCGAGCCGGCGGCATCCATCGGCGACCGGGACGGCAACTTCCGCCCCGCTCGCGCATTGTCGTGCTCCCGTCCAGGCCGGCGCAAGCCAGCCTTGCGAGCTTGACCTTTCAGGTCCAGACTCAGCCCTAGGGGACCACGACGACAAAGGGATGCCGGTGCATCACCCCGACAAGGCTCAGTTTACCACCGCCGCGTCCCGCGGGTTCGCCGACGTCGACACCTGGGTGTTCGACCTCGACAACACGCTCTATCCGAGCGACGCGCAGGTCTGGCCGAAGGTGGACGAGCGTATCACCCTCTACGTGATGCAGCTCTACGGACTCGACGGGATCTCCGCCCGGGCTCTGCAGAAATACTTCTATCACCGTTACGGCACGACGCTGTCGGCGCTGATGCAAGAGGAGCAGGTCGATCCGCACGACTTCCTCGATTTCGCACACGACATTGACCATTCGTCGATCAAGCTCGACAAGGATCTGGGCGACGCGATCGAGCGGCTTCCGGGCCGCAAGCTGATCCTGACCAACGGCTCGCGCCGCCACGCTGAGAACGTCGCCGCCAAGCTCGGCATCCTCGACCATTTCGAGGACGTGTTCGACATCGCGGCCGCCGACTTCGTGCCGAAGCCCGAGCGCTCGACCTACGAGCGGTTCCTGCTGGCCCACGGGGTGGAGCCGACCCGCGCCGTGCTGTTCGAGGACATCGCCCGCAATCTCGCGGTGCCGCACGACCTCGGCATGGCGACCGTGCTGGTGGTGCCCAAGATCACCGATCCCTACCGCGAGGCCTTCGAGCAGGAGGCGGTGCGCGAGCCGCATATCGACCACATCACGGACGATCTCGCGGCCTTCCTGTCCGCCTGCGTTCTGCCCGAGGCGGGGTGCGGGTCCGAGGAGCGCCGCTGACGCGAAGCCCACCGCTCATGGCAGACCCCGGAACATCCGCGGATACGGGCCGCGCCGCGTTGGATTTGCAACCCAATCGACAAGCCGGCGGCGATCCTGTAGAGAGCCGGCCAACTCACAACAGGATCGCCGAAATCCTGGCGCCGATCGCCCATGAGGGGCGGGACGGCGCGACGGCCGGAGCTATGCCATGAACATCATCGAGCAGCTGGAGCGCGAGGAAGTCGCGCGCCTCGCCAAGACCATCCCGGATTTCGAGCCGGGCGATACACTCATCGTCAACGTCCGCGTGAAGGAAGGCGAGCGCACCCGCGTCCAGGCCTACGAGGGCGTCTGCATCGCCCGCTCGGGCGGCGGCCTCAACGAGAGCTTCACGGTCCGCAAGATCTCCTACGGCGAGGGCGTGGAGCGCGTCTTCCCGGTACATTCGCCGATGATCGATTCGATCAAGGTGGCCCGCCGCGGCAAGGTGCGCCGCGCCAAGCTGTATTACCTGCGCGACCGCCGCGGGAAGTCGGCCCGCATCGTCGAGCGCACCGACCGCTACAAGACCAAGGACACCCCGGCCGCGGCGCCCGCTGCCGCCGAGTGATCCGTCCGGATCGCCCCGCAGGCCGGAGCGACCACGCAGTTTCAGACCGGTCCGGCTCAGCCGGGCCGGTTTTTTCTTGGCCATCCACCGCCGCGCTCAGGCCTTCGCGGCGGCCGCCATCATCTGCTCAGGCGGCCCGGATCCCGTCGAGGAACCGATGGATCTCGGCGGAGAGCTGCTCGGACGTACGCGACATCTCGGCCGCGGCGCCCAGAACGCGCTCGGCCGCCCCGCCCGTCTCCTCGGCGCAGTGCGACACGTCGGCGATGCTGCCGGTGACCGCCTCGGCACCCGAAGCGGCCCGCGCGACGCTGCGCACGATCTCCTCGGTGGTCGCGCCCTGCTGCTCGATCGCGGCCGCGACGGTGGCGGCAAGCGTGCTGACCTCTCCCATGGTGTGACCGATCCCCTGGATCGCTTCCACGGCCTGCCGGGTCGAAGCCTGGACCGCACCGATCCGGGCTGCGATCTTATCGGTGGCGGTTGCGGTCTGCTCGGCCAGCGCCCTGACCTCGGCGGCCACGACGGCGAAGCCCCGGCCCGCCTCACCGGCCCGGGCCGCCTCGATCGTGGCGTTGAGGGCCAGAAGGTTGGTCTGACGGGCGATGTCGGCGATCATGCTGGCGACGGCACCGATCTGCTCGGCTCCGTCCGCGAGGTCGCCCACGAGGGCGTCCGTGCGTTGCGCCTCGGCCGCCGCCTGCGCGGTCTTGGCCGAGGATTGCGCCATCCGTCCGGAAATCTCCTGGATGGTGAGCGACATCTCCTCGGTGGCGACAGCGACGCTCTGCACACTCCCGGTGGTCTCCTGTGAGCCCCCCGCGACACGCGCGGCCCGCATCTGCGTGCGCGCCGCCGTCCGCGCCATCGCCTCGGCAGTCGCCTGCATCTCGGTGGCGGCCGCCGAGACGCCCGTCATCAGGGCCCCGGCCTGGGCCTCGAACGCCCGGGTCAGGTCGTCGAGGATCTGCGCCTGTCGGGCCTTGGCCGCCGCATCCCGCGCAGCCACCCGGTCCATCTCAGCCTTGGCAATCAGCCCCTGGCGGAAGACCTCAACGGTTCGAGCCATCTGACCGATCTCGTCCGTCCGCTCGAGACCCGGTATCGGGCCCGCACCATCTCCGTTGGCGAGGGCCTGCATCCGGCGGCCGAGACGGCCGAGGGGACGCGTGATGCTCCGCCCGATCAGGACCGAGCCCGCGACTCCGAGGCCGCCCGCCCCGAGGAGCAGCCCGATTGCCGCCAAAGCGAGGGAGAAGAAGGCCGCCTTGATGTCGTCGGTATAGGTCCCCGCCGCAATCATGATGTTCCAGGGCGCGAACCTGACGGCGCGCGTCGTCTTCGTGTACAATCCCTCGAGCCCCGGCCGGGGATATTGATATGTCGTGATGGCCGTATCGGAGGTCTTCAGCAGATCGATCAGTGTCCCGGCCACGCGAACACCGTTGACCCGGGTCTCCATCTGATTGCTGCCGACAAGCCTGCGGTCGGGAACCGCCAGGACCGTTCCGTCCATCGCGTAGATGGCGACGTAGTTGGTCCCCTCGTCGAAGCGCATGGCCATGGCCGTCTCGGCAAGCTCCGCCAGGGCGGCATCCCGCGTCAGGGCGCCGCTCGCCACCCGAGTCTCGAGGTTCTGCGCGCAAGTGATGAACAGCTCCGTGATCGCGCGCAGGGACCGCATTCGTTCGGACAGCATTTCTTGGTAATACAATCGCAATCCAGCAGCTCCGACGAGCGCGACAATCAGTGCGGTGAGTGAAATTTGCGCCATGATACGGCGCGATATGCTCTTATTCCAAAATTTAATGCCCATAATACATTCCCGAAGACCGCCAACGTTAGCGATGCGGGGACGAGATCTGATAAATCCGAACGGTCTTGTCAACATAATGACATGATCTCGACCGAGACCTACAAGTTGAATTCACCAGATCTACAGAAAAATCACCGATGCGACGCTCTTCGAAGGCGCGCCAGGAGCAATGGCGGGCTAGCATCTCGGGAAACAAAACTTGAGATCATGCGGTCGACGATCACCCGCAGCGCACGAGCGGATCGGCATGATCGGCCGCGGCGTCCGGCGCAGGCTCGGCCGTGACTTGGATCCGGTGGGGACGTTCGACCCGGTGAACCAAAGGGGAGGCCAGCTCGGCGGAATACCAGTCAGGGTATCCGCTTTCATCGCCAGCGCTCGCGGGTTCGGGGCGCCGCTACCCGATCCGCGCCGTAACCTCGATCTCGACGCGCATCTCGGGGCGCAGAAGGCCCGCTACGACCACGATCGTGGCGGCCGGCCGTATATCGGCCAGTACCCGCCCGCAGACCGCCAGCACGGCCTCGGCATCATCCCGGTCGGTAACGTAGTAGGTGGCGCGCAGGACGCCGCCGAGGCCGGTTCCGGCCTCGGCGAGCACCGACCGGATCGTGCGCCAGCAAGCCTCGGCCTGCGCGGCGGCTCCCTCCGGCATCGTCATCGTGGCGTAGTCGTAGCCGGTTGTCCCGGACAGGTAGACGGTGTTCCCGTCGACCACTGCCCGGGAGTAGCCGTAATCGCGCTCGAACGGCGAGCCCGACGTGATCAGCCGCCGGCTCATCCGCCGCGCAGCGCCTCCAGCACCTTGCCGCCGGGACGGCCGGTCGGCGTCATCCCAAGCCGGCGTTCCACGTCCTTGATGGCATCGCGGGTCTTCTGGCCGACCTTACCATCCGGCTCGCCGACATCGTAGCCGCGGGCGGCCAGCCGGGTCTGGAGGTCGCGGCGCTCGGCCCGGGACAGGGGCGGGTCGTCGGTCGGCCAGGCGGCCTGGACGCCGGCCTTGCCGCGCAACCGGTCGGACAGGACCGCGATGGCGAGGCCGTAAGATTCGGCGGCGTTGTACGAGTAGATCGCGTCGAAGTTCCGGGTGACCAGGAAGGCCGGGCCGTCGATGCCGGCGGGCGCGATGATCCCGGCCGGGCCCTCGCCCGAGAGCGGACGCCCGTCCACGCGGGTCACACCCAGCGAGGCCCAGTGGGCGACGGGCTTCTTGTTCTTGCGGCCGGCAGCGGCGACGCTGAAGCTGCGCGGCAGCTTCACCTCGTAGCCCCAGACCTGGCCGTTCTGCCATTTGGCGACGTGCAGGAAGTTGGCGGTGGAGCCGACGGCGTCGGCCACGGAATCGACCACGTCACGCCGGCCGTCGCCGTCGCCGTCGACCGCGAGCCGGTGATAGGTGGTCGGCATGAACTGGGTCTGGCCGAAGGCGCCCGCCCAGGAGCCGGTCAGGCGCTCCGGCGCGATGTCGCCGCGCTCGATGATCCGGAGCGTGGCGATCAGCTCGCCGCGGAAGAAGTCGCGGCGGCGGTTGTTCGAGCAGGCCAGCGTCGCCAGGGACTGCACCAGCGGCATCTTGCCGAGATTCTTGCCGAAATTCGATTCGACCCCCCAGACCGCCGCGATCGTGTAGCGGTCGACACCGTAGCGCGACTCGGCCTGGGCGAGCGCCGCCGCGTTCTGGCGCATGGCCGCGCGCCCGTCCTCGACCCGCTCGTCGTCGACCAGCGCCGCCATGTAGTCCCAGATCGGCGTCTTGAACTCCGGCTGCGCCTGGGACAGCTCGATCACCTTGTCGTCGTAGCTGATGCCGCTCGTGGCGGATCGGAAGGTCTGCGCCGAGACGCCCGCGGCCGCCGCCTGGGACTGGATGCCGGCGAGGCAGCTGTCGAAATCGGCCAGCGCCGGCAGGCTCGCCAAGGGCAGGACCGCGATGCCGGCGAGCAGCCCGAGCGCGCGCGTCCTCGGTCCCGTCGGGTGCTTCGGCATGCTGACGATCCTCACGATGGGGAACGGAGTCTGGGCCCGGATTCAGGCGACATGTGGGTTAACGAACGATGAGGAAAGCCGCCGCGCCTTGACCCATTTGCCTACCAATCGATAGGTTGATCCGGAGCCGGCCCACCAGCGGCCGGCCCGTGGAGTCGGGAGACGGGACGCATGATGAAGGATTGGAATCAGTACGGCGCCGAACTCGTCAGCACGCTCGGGCGTATCGGTGCTGTGAGCCCGGACCTCCTCAAGGCCCATGACCAGCTCGCCGCGGCGGCCCCAACCGAGCGCAAGCTGGACGCCAAGACCCGCGAGCTGATCGCCCTCGCGGTCGCGGTCACGACGCGGTGCGACGGCTGCATCGCCGTGCATTCCCACGCCGCCCGCAAGGCCGGCGCGAGCAAGGAGGAGGTCGTGGAGGCGCTGGGCGTCGCGGTGGCGCTGAACGCCGGCGCCGCCCTGGTCTACACCGCCCGCGCCTTCGAGGCGTTCACCGGCGAGTCCGGCTGAACCGGCCGACCCGGGGCCGCGCCCCGGAACCTCCAGCGGGGCCGGGGGCTTGTCATCAGGACGGCGCGTCAGCCCGGTCTCCGCCTCCCAGGCGGTCCAGATAGGCGCAGAGCATGTCGGCCAGGGCGCCCGCGAGGACCTCCACAGCCGCTTCCGTCCGGACCGCCTCCGAGATGCGCTCGCCGACCTCGCCGAGCGTCATCGCGATGATCTCGCCCGCGACCTGCAGCTCCGCCTCGGGAACCGCCGGAAGCGCCGCGCGGAGAAAATCGCGGAACGCCTGCGTGCCGATCAGCTGCGGCTCCGCGGCCTCGGGCGCGTCGCGGTAGGCCGGGGCGGCTTCGTCGAGGGCCCGGCGCATCGCGGCCTCGGCGCATTCCGAGCGCACGAAAGCGTGGACGGCGCGGCGCAGACGCTCGCCGGGCGCCGTCTCGGGATCCGTCAGGATCCCGGCCAGCAGGGCGGTCGTGTCCCGCCACTCGTCGCTCTGCAACTGGAACAGGACCGCCGCCTTGTTGGGAAAGTACTGGTAGAGCGAGCCGATGCTGACGCCGGCGCGCTCGGCGACTCGCGCCGTCGTGAAGCGCTCCGCGCCGACCTCCGCCAGAACCTGAGTGGCCGCCTCCAGAATAGCCGCGACAAGGTCGCTGGAGCGGGCCTGTCGGGGCTGCTTTCGCCTGGAAATCCCGAGACTTGGCCGATCAGGCATGGGGTGGTGCTCGGAACGCGAATAGGCGCGGGCAGGGGGCGCCGGTATTCTGCGTCGTGTTCAGTTGAACACGCAAGACGGAAAGCAACACGCCATGTCACTCTCAGCTTCTAAACTCACCGAACCGCGCATCGCGTCGCTGTTGGACAGTCTCTTCGTGCAGGCGGAGGCATCCTCACCCTTGAGCACCATCGGCGATCTTTCGGCCGAAGAGCGGACGCGCCTCATGGGCAGCCGCACCGGCTACCGAGACTTCTACAGCCGGCTCAAGGACATGCCGCTCGCGGTCTCGCGAGAGACCGGCCGGCTGCTCTACATGCTCGCCCGGAGCTGCCGAGCGCGGACGATCGTCGAGTTCGGCACCTCCTTCGGCCTCTCGACCCTGCACCTCGCCGCGGCCCTGCGCGACAACGGCGGCGGCCGGCTCATCACCTGCGAGTTCGAGCCGTCCAAGGTGGTGCGAGCGCGGGCGAACCTGATGGCGGCCGGGCTGGCGGATCTCGTCGAGTTCCGCGAGGGCGACGCCCTGCAGACCCTCGGCCTCGACCTGCCCGACTCGGTCGACCTGCTGCTCCTTGACGGAGCGAAGGGTCTTTATCCGGACGTTCTGAGCCTCGTGGAGAGCCGCCTCAGACCGGGTGCCCTGGTGGTCGCCGACAACGCGGAATACAGCCCGGATTATCTGGCCCGGGTGCGCGCGCCGAGCCGTGGCTACCTGTCGGTGCCGTTCGCCGAGGATGTCGAGCTGTCGATGCGGCTCGGATGAGGCAGGGCCCGGTATCCAGGCCGGACCGGCGGTCGCCTCAGCGCGACGCGACCGCCGTCGAGATGCTCAGGCCCATTCCCGCTGGGCGAGCTTCTGCTCGTAAGCGTCGATGGACGCAGCGCGCGCCAGCGTCAGGCCGATCTCGTCGAGCCCGTTCAGCAGGTTGTGCTTGCGGCCCTCGTCGATGTCGAAATGCAGGGTGCCGCCGTCCGGCCCTCGGATGGTCTGCGCGGCCAGATCGACCGACAGGGTGGCGTTCGCGCCGCGCTCGGCGTCCTCGAACAGCTTCTCCAGATCCTCGGGCGACACGACGATCGCCAGGATGCCGTTCTTGGCGCAGTTGTTGAAGAAGATGTCGGCGAAGCTCGTGGAGATCACGCAGCGGATGCCGAAATCGGCCAGCGCCCAGGGCGCGTGCTCCCGGGACGAGCCGCAGCCGAAATTATCGCCGCAGACCAGGATCTTGGTGTTCCGGTAGGCGGGCTTGTTGAGGATGAAGTCAGGGTTCTCGGAGCCGTCCTCGCGGTAGCGCATCTCGGCGAACAGGCTCTTGCCCAGCCCGGTGCGCCGGATCGTCTTCAGGTACTTCGCCGGGATGATCCGGTCGGTATCGACGTTGATCGTCCGCAAGGGCGCCGCAACGCCCTCCAGGGTCGTGAACTTTTCCATCGTCTGGCAGCTCGTCTCGGTGGTCTCGCTGGGGCAGCGGTTTAGCAGCCGCCGGCCCGGGCCGGAAGCATCACGCGAGGTCGGGCGCCGTCGCCCGGGACAGGGCGCCGTCGTGGAGGGCCGAGGCGACCAGCGCTCCGGCGATCCCGGCCGCCCGGAGCGCCCGCAGGTCGTCCGGGCCGCGCACGCCGCCCGCCGCGTAGAGGCGGCGATCCGGCGCCCGCGCGCGCAGGGCCCCCAGGGCCGCGAGGTCCGGGCCGGCCCCGGCCCCGACTTGCGTCAGCGTCATGGCGATCACCTCCGGGGGCCAGAGCGCGGGATCGTCGTGGAGCGCCGCCGGGCCGAGCCGCTCCGCGCCGCGCGTGTCGAGGGAGAACACCGCCCGGTCGCCGAGCCGCGTCACGAGGCCGGCATCCGCCTGGCTCTCGCTGCCGATCACTGGTCGCCCGAGTCCGGCCGCCAGGAACGCCGCGATGCCCGCCGGGTCGGCGAAGCCGGCATCGACCCACAGGGCGATCCCCGGGCAGGCGCGGGCGATCGCCTCCAGGGCGCGGAGATCAGGCGCGGCGCGATCGATGATCGCGTCGAGATCGGCGACGTAGAGGATCGCGGCGGGCCACGCCTCGACCAGCCCGCGGGCCACAGCATCGGGTGCGGAGCCCTTTGCCAAGGGCGTCTCGATCGGGGCATAGGAGGAGCGCTCGCCCCGGCGCGCCCGCACCACGCGGCCGCCCCGGAGATCGAGCACCGGGATCACCGCGAAGCCGGGGCGCCCGATCCTGTGGTCCATCGAGGCGCTCATCGCGATCCCATGCGCTCATCAAACCCAATGACGATCGGGTGGGACCTCGGCGGGGTCCACGTCAAGGTCGCCCTGGTGGAGGACGGCCGGGTCGTGGCCGCCGCCCAGGTGCCGTGCCCGCTCTGGCAGGGCCTGCCGGCCCTCGACCGGGCGCTGGAGGCTGCCCCCGACTGGGCCCGCGGCGCGGCGCTCCACGCCGTGACCATGACGGGCGAGCTGACCGACTGCTTCGCCGACCGGCGCGACGGCGTCGCAGCGCTCGGCGGGTGGGCCGGGTCTCACCTCGCCGGGACTGTGCGGATCTACGCCGGCCGCTCCGGCTTCGTCGCCCCGGAGGCGGCCGCGTCCCACGCGGCGGACGTAGCCTCGGCCAACTGGCACGCCACCGCGGCGGTCGCCGGCCGGCGCGTCCGAGACGCGCTCCTGATCGATATCGGCTCGACCACCGCCGACCTGATTCCCATCGTAGGTGGGCGGCCGGCCGCGACCGGCTACAGCGACGCCGAGCGGCTGGAGACCGGCGAACTCGTCTATACCGGTGCGGTGCGCACGCCGGTGATCGCGCTCTCCGACCACGCCCCCTTCGCGGGTCGCCGGACCCGGCTGATGACCGAGACCTTCGCCCATATGGCGGACGTCTACCGCATCCTCGGCCTGCTCCCCGAAGGCGCCGACCAGCAGCCGAGCGGCGACCGCAAGGGCAAGACGGTCGTCGAGAGCGAGACCCGGCTCGCCCGGATCGTCGGACGGGACCGAACGGAGGCGACCGCCTCCGCCTGGGCGGCCCTGGCAGCCCACTTCGCCGAGGCGCAGCTGCGCCTGCTGCACGACGCTGCGGCGGACCTCCTGAGCCGGCCCGATCTCGGCGCGGACGCGCCCCTCGTCCTGTGCGGCGCCGGCGCCTTCGTGGGCGCCCGCCTCGCCGAGCGTCTCGGCCGGCCCTCGACGCCGCTGGTGGCGCTGCTGGCGGACCGGATCGGCGGCGCCGGCGACGGGATCTCGACCTGTGGGCCGGCGGTGGCGGTCGGCCTCATCGCCGCGGAGGAGGCAGTCGCATGAGTGCAATCAAGATCCTGGCCCGGATCCTGACCGCCCGGGTCGGGCCGCATATCGAGCTGGCCGTGGAGACGGAGACCGGGGAGGTGCTGAAGGTGCTCGCCACCGAGGATCAGGTCGACCGGCTGGTCGACGAGCTGGAGGACATCCTCAACTCGCCCGCCGATCCGGAGGATGACGGGCCGCCCGAGGCAGCCTGACAGCGCCTGCCGCCGGTGTCGCCATGGGCCTGATCGCCGCCAAGATCATCGTGACGCCGGCCCTGATGTGGGCCGTGTCAGCCGCTGCGCGCCGGTGGGGCAGCCTCGTGGGCGGCCTGCTCTCGGGCCTGCCCCTCACCTCGGCGCCAATCTCGATCTACCTCGCCGCCGAGCAGGGCGAGCGCTTCGCTGCCGACGCGGCGATCGGCTCTGTGGAGGGGCTCGGCGCGGTCACGGTCAGCTACCTCGCCTACGTCGTCTCCGCGCCGCGGACGGGCATCCTCGCGCCCGTCTTCCTCGCCCTGGCAGCCTTCGTCCTCGCCGGCGCGCTGCTGCACGGTGTGATCCAGCCGAACCTGTGGCTGGCCACGGCGATCGACCTGCCGGCGATGGCCCTGGTGGTCGCCCGGTGCCGGCCGACCGCCGGAGCCGAGGCACCGCGGCGCCGGTCGCGCCCGCCGCGTTGGGACATGCCGGCCCGGCTCGCGGCCGCCACCGCCCTCGTCCTGGTGGTCTCGACGCTCGCGCCGTATCTCGGCTCCGGCCTGAGCGGTGTGCTGGCACCGATCCCGATCATCTCCTGGCCACTCATCGTCTTCGCCCGGGCGCAGGACGGGATCGGCGCCGCGCTCGACGTGGTGCGCGGCAGCGCTCAGGGCGCGTTCGGCGTTCTGGCCTTCTATGTCTGCGTGCACCTGCTGCTCGGGCGGATCGACCCGGCCGCGGCCTACGCCGTGTCCATCGCAGTGTCGGCGGCCTGCGTCCTGCCCTGGCTGATCGCGCGGCGCCGTCCGCGGGCGGTGTGATCGGGACGCGCCGACGCGACCGCGGAGGAGACGCATGCTGCCGGATACGGGAATCCCAACCCTCGCCCCGGGCTACGCGGCGGTGCCGCCGGGCCATCTCGCCACCATCGTCACCAGCCTGGAGATGCTCCGCCCGCCGCCCGCGCGTCCCGGACGGCCGTTCCCGCCCGGGCTGGCCCTCGCGCCGCTAGAGCGCGCCGATCCGGAGACATACCGGAGCCTGTACCGGGAGGTCGGTGCCGACTGGCTCTGGTTCTCGCGGCTCACCCTGGCGGACGGGGCGCTGGCCGCGATCCTGGCCGACGGGGATGTCGAGGTTTTCGCGCTCCGCCAGGACGGGCGGAACGTCGGCATGCTGGAACTGGATTTCCGCCAGCCCAACACCTGCGAGCTGGTCTTCCTCGGACTGACCGGGGACGCGGTCGGAACCGGGATCGGCCGCACGCTGATGAACACGGCGATCGGCCGTGCCTGGGCGCGCCCGATCGCGCGGTTCTGGGTGCATACCTGCACCCTGGACCATCCCGGCGCGCTCGCCTTCTACCGGCGTTCGGGCTTCGTCCCCTTTGCCGTCCATGTCGAGGTCGCGCCCGATCCACGGCTCGACGGGACCCTGCCGCGAGGCTGCGCCCCGCACGTGCCGCTGCTCGGCTGACGCGCCGCGGGCATCGGAAAACGACGAGACCCGCGGCCTCGCGGCCGCGGGTCTCGTCTCGATGGTCGCGCGCGATCAGGCAGCGGTGCGCTTGCGGGCTTCCTGCTTCGTGTCGACGCCGGCCGCTTTGATCTCGGACAGCTTCTGCGCGACGTTGCGCGAGAACACGAACTCGGCCGGGCGCTGGTTCTCGAGGCTGACCTCGGGGGCCATCGTGCCGTCGGTCTTGATGCCGCGGATCGCGTGCACCAGCGGCTTCCAGGGCTTGCGGACCGAATCGACAACCGAGGAGGCCTCGTAGCCCGAATGGACCATGCAGTCGGCGCACTTCTCGTAATTGCCGGTGCCGTAGGAATCCCAGTCGGTGGTCTCCATCAGCTCCTTGAAGGTCGCCGCATAGCCCTCACCGAGCAGGTAGCAGGGCTTCTGCCAGCCGAACACGGTGCGGGTCGGGTTGCCCCACGGGGTGCAGTGGTAGGTCTGGTTGCCGGCCAGGAAGTCGAGGAACAGGCCCGACTGCTGGAAGGTCCATTTCTCGCGGCCCTTCTCCTTGCCGTGCCGGAACACGCCGCGGAACAGCTCCTTCGTCGCCTTCCGGTTCAGGAAGTGCTTCTGGTCGGGGGCGCGCTCGTAGGCGTAGCCGGGGGAGACGGTGATGCCGTCGATGCCCATCCGGGTCACGCTGTCGAAGAAGTCGGCGATCTTCTCCGGCTGGGAATTGTTGAAGAAGGTGCAGTTGATGGTGACGCGGAAGCCCATCTCCTTGGCCTTCGCGATTGCCGCCACGGCCTTATCGTAGACGCCGCGCTGGCACACCGACTGATCGTGCATCTCCTTGTCGCCGTCGAGATGGATCGACCACGTGAAGTACGGGCTCGGCTTGTACTCCTTGATCTTCTTCTCGAGAAGCAGCGCGTTCGTGCAGACGATCGCGAACTTCTTCTGGGCGATGATGCCCTCGACGATCTGAGGCAGGTCCTTGTGCAGGAGCGGCTCGCCACCGGCGATCACCACCACCGGGGCACCGCACTCACGCACCGATTCGAGCGCGTCGGCGACCGGAAGGCGCTTGTTCAGGATCTCGTCCGGGTAGTCGATCTTGCCGCAGCCGGCGCAGGCCAGGTTACAGCGGAACAGCGGCTCCATCATCATCACAAGCGGGTAACGCTTGCGGCCCGTGAGGTGCTGCTTCAGGATGTAGCCGCCGATCTTCGCGACGTACCGGAGGGGGATACCCAAGATTGCGGCTCCTTACTTCGTCGGCCCCGGGGCGTCGGGGTGCTTAACGCGAAAAAATCTCGAATTCCAGCGATCTAGCTTGGAACTAATCTGAAACGACCCCGTTTCGGCGAGGTCATGACATCTTATTCTGCTCCTGACGCATCGGCGCCACATGGACTGCCTCGGTGGTGTCCACGGGCGAAGGCGCCTGATCGTTGAGGACAGCACGTGCATTGCGTCGGCAATACGACCGGAATCCCAGGATTCTGGCGGCCGCGCCAGGATCGCTGTGCGCTAGCGCACACGGACAAGCGCGGGATGCGCGCCATGGCGGCCGCGTTGCAATCTGGCATCGCCCTCTTTACTGAGCCTCGTGGCCGGGATGCAAGTCCTGGCCCGCGGCGCGTGACCCGGCCGCGGACCGCGTCATCGGTTGGCGTCGGGTCCCGGCCGCGGACGGCGCGGTCGGTACGGCGTTCCTGGAACCCGATGCGCAGCCGACCAGATCGCGGAGCGATCAACCGGCGGAGCCCGGGGCCGGCTTGTGCCGGTGGCTCGGGTCTGGACCGGACAGGGGGCAGGAGCCGGTCGCGCACGGGGCGCGTCGGATGCGAACAGGCAGGGTGCTCGTGATCGAAAGTCTCGTCGCGTTCTCGGTGCGGTATCGGTGGATCGTGATCGCCCTGACGGCGTTCGTCACGGTCGCGAGCCTCGGGGTCGCGGCGCACCTGTTCCGAATCAATACCGATGTCGAGCGGCTGATCGACCCGAAGGAGCCGTGGCGGCAGGACGAGATCAACTACGAGAAGGCGTTCCCGCAGCGCAGCAACACGATCGTTGCGGTGATCAACGGCGAGACGCCCGAAGTGACCGAGGAGGCGGCTGCCAACCTCGCCAAGGCGCTCACGGCGCACAAGAACCTGATCGAGACCGTCTACCGGCCGGATGGCGGCCCGTTCTTCAACAAGAACGGCCTGCTGCTGATGTCTCAGGCGGACCTCGACAAGACTCTCGAAGCGCTGACCCAGCAACAGGGGCTGCTCGGGCCGCTCGCCGCCGATCCGTCCCTGCGGGGCGTGATGCGGGTGCTGACGCTGGGCGCGCGCGGCGTGAAGACCGGCGACGCCAAGCTCGAGGATCTCGAGAAGCCCATGGGGCAGATCGACGCCACCCTGCAGAAGGTGCTGGCGGGCCAGCCGGCGCGGATGTCGTGGCAGGATCTGCTGTCGGGGGGTGAGACCAGCGTCACCGACAAGATGAAGTTCGTGGTGATCCAGCCGGTCCTCGACTTCAACGCCCTGGAGCCCGGCTACCAGGCGACCAAGCTGATCCGCAACGTCGCCAAGGATCTTGGGATCGACGCGCAGAACGGCCTGCGGATGCGCCTGACCGGCACGGTGGCGGTGGCGGACGAAGAGTTCGCGACGCTGTCGGAGGATGCCGGCCTCAACAACAGCATCATCGTGGGCGCGATCGTGCTGTTCCTGTGGCTGGCCCTGCGCTCGGGCAAGCTCGTCGGCGCGGTGATCATCACCACCTTCGCCGGCCTCGTGGTGACGGCCGCGCTGGGCCTCGTCATGGTCAAGGAGCTGAACCCGATCTCGGTGGCGTTCGCGGCCCTGTTCGTCGGGCTCGGCATCGATTTCGGCATCCAGTTCTCGGTCCGCTACCGGGCAGACCGGTACGAGCAGCCGACCCTCGAGAGCGCGATCCGCGCCGCGGCCCGGGGGGTCGGCTGGTCGCTGACGCTCGCCGCCGTGTCGCTGGTTGCCGGCTTCTTCGCCTTCCTGCCCACGGCGTTCCGGGGCGTGTCGGAGCTGGGCCTGATCGCCGGCGTCGGCATGGTCGTGGCCTTCCTGTTCTCCCTGATCCTGCTGCCGGCGCTGATCGCGGTTTTCAAGCCAGCGGGCGAGAAGGCGGCGGTCCAGACCGAGTGGCTCGTCGGGGTCGACCCGTGGATCATCCGGCACCGCAAGCCGATCCTGATCGGCGTCGGACTCGTGACCCTGGCCGGTGCGCCGCTGCTCTGGCACCTGCCGTTCGACTCGAACCCGATGCATCTGCGCAGCGCCAAGACGCAGTCCATCGCGACCTACCTGGACCTGATCAAGAATCCCGAGACCAGCCCGAACTTCATCGACGTGCTGGCACCGAGCGTCGACGCGGTCCCGGCCTTGTCGAAGACACTTCTGGCCCTTCCAGTCACCGCCTCGGTCAACAGCATCGACACCTTCGTGCCGCGCGACCAGGACAAGAAGCTGGCCCAAATCGCCGATACGGCCCAGCTCCTCGACCCGGTGCTCAATCCCGGCCGCCGGCCGCCCCCGCCGACGGATGCCGAGAACGTCAAGGCGCTCAAGGATGCCGCGACGGCGCTCAACGGCGTCGCCGCCGACACCAAGGGCGACGCGAAGGGCGCTCAGGAGGCCAAGCAGCTCGCCGGCACCCTCGACAAGCTCGCGGCCGGCCCGGTGCCGCTGCGCGAGGCCGCCTCGGTGGCGCTGACCAAGGATCTCGTGCCGCTGCTGGCGCGGCTGCGCGACCTGCTGCATCCCGAGAAGATCACGCTGGAGAACCTGCCGCCGCAGCTCAAGGCCGACTGGGTGGCGGCGGACGGCCGGGCGCGCATCGAGGTCCATCCCAAGGGCGACTCGAACGACGACACGGTGCTGCGCCGCTTCTCGGACGAGGTCCTGAAGGTCGCCCCGCACGCCACCGGCGCGCCCGTGGCCACGACGCAGTCAAGCTACACGATCCTCGGCGCCTTCGTGCAGGCGGCGGTGACAGCCTTCGTGCTGATCTTCGTCATCCTGTCGGTTGCCCTGCGCAAGCCGTGGGACGTGGCGATGACGCTCGGCCCGCTGGTGATCGCGACCCTCTGGACGTTGATGGCGATGCGCATCGTCGGCATGCCGCTGAACTTCGCCAACATCATCGCCCTGCCGCTCATGCTCGCGGTCGGCGTGGCGTTCCACATCTACTACGTGATCGCCTGGCGGGCAGGCGTGACCGACATGCTCGCGTCGAGCCTGACCCGGGCGATCTTCTTCTCGGCGCTCACCACCGGCAGCGCCTTCGGATCGCTGGTCCTGTCGAGCCATCCGGGCACGGCGAGCATGGGCAAGCTGCTGGCGCTGTCGCTGTTCTTCACCCTGGTGGCGGCGTTCTTCGTCGTGCCGGCAACCCTCGGCGAGCCGCCGGACCAGCCCGACGAGGACCGACCGGAGCCCGAGAAGGCCGCTGCCGCCGCATTGCGGAAGAGCGTCGCGCGGAAGGATCCGGTGCCGGCCAAGTAGAGGCCGGCGCCTCGGGGCCGTCAGAGAGCCTTCTCGAAGAAATGGTCCGGGTAGGGATCGTCGTTGAAGCGGTCGATCTCCACCCAGCCCAAGGTTCGGTAGAGCTTCAAGGCCTCCGGGAGGGCGCTGTTTGTGTCGAGCCGCAGCGTCCGGACGCCGAGGTCGCGGGCGACGCGCTGGGCCTCGTGCATCAGGCGCTTGGCGAGGCCCAGGCCACGGGCTGCGGGATCGATCCAGAGGCGCTTGATCTCCGCCGCCGGACCGCCGCGGCCCTTGAGCCCGACGCATCCGACCGGCGGCCCGTCGGCAACGGCGAGCAGGAAAGCGCCGCGCGGCCGCACCAGATCGCCGGCTTCCGGATCGCACGACAGCGCGACATCGAACCCGCCGGCGAATCGGGTGGCCAACTCGGTGTAATAGGCCGCGAGGCAGGCGCGGGCCGCCGAACCGGCCGGATCGGCCTCGACGATCGTGATGGCGTCGCGGCCAAGGGCGAGGGCGACCCGATCCATGGCGCGCAGAAGGGCGTCGGGTTGCGGCGCGCGCTCCAGCAGCGCGACGGCGCGGGCATCCGACAGCGCCTCGTAGGCCTCGTATTCCCGCTCGCCCGCCTCGGTCAGGGACGCGATCCGGCGCCGGGCGTCCGCGGGATGCGGCGCCGTCGCGACCAGACCCTCATCCTCCAGATTCCGCAGCAGACGGCTCATCAGCCCGGAATCGAGGCCGAGATAGGTGCGGATCTCGCCGACCTCCGCGCGTCCGGCACCGATGGCGTTCAGGACGCGGGCGGCGCCCAAGGGACGGCCCCGGCCGAGGAACGAGGAGTCGAGCGCCCCAACCTCCGCGGTGACGGCGCGGGCGAAACGGCGGATGCGGGCGATGTCGGCGGACGTCATGATATCTGACTAAAGTCAGATATCGACTTCGGTCAATCGCGGAAGTCGGAGAAGCCGCCGCGGATCGCGCCCGAGGCCTCGGCCGTCGCCAGAGTCTTGGGGGCGATCAGCGCGTCACGCTCGTCGGCGTAGCGGTAGCCCGGCGCCTCGCCGGGGAAGCCGCCAGAGGTGGCCGGATGGGTGTAGAGTTCGGTCAGGCCGTCCGGAAGCTCGGCCAGCAGCGCCGCGACGCGGGTCGGCGTCATGGCGCCGGACCATGCGAGGCCGAGGGTGCGGTCCGGGATTAGCAGCCCGGCCTGCCGGGCGCGCACGGCGAGCAAGGCCGCCCAAGGGGCGATGTCGAGGGCTGGCCGCGGGCGGGCGCCGGGTTCGGCGCGCCGCAGGATCTCCCGCGGCTCCCGCGGCACCCGCAGGGCGCGCATCCCGAAGTCGCGGCCGATGTGCAGAACCGCGCCCGCGATCAGCGGGTGGACGTGGAAGTGCTTGTGAGCATTGACATGGTCCAGCGGCAGGCCGGTCGCCCGGTAAGCCTCGAACTGCGCCCGGATCTCGGCGGCGAGTTGTCGGCGTGCGGCGGGCTTGCGGGCGAAATCGAGACCCAGCCGGCCCATATCGGCCCGCATCAGGCCGGCCGCATCGGTCAGGTCGGGGAGCTGCGCCGAAGGGAGCGTCGGCCACGCCTCCACGAGGACGAGGTGCAGCCCGACCCGCAGGGACGGCGTCCGCTTCGCCCGCGCCACCGCGTCGGCGGCAGCCGGCGCTGAGACCATCAGGCTCGCGGCGGTGAGGATCCCGTCGCGATGCGCCTGCTCGACGGCCTCGTTGACCTCGGGGCTCAGCCCGAAATCATCCGCGGTGACGACCAGACGCTTCACGCAAACCTCGTAACGGGTGTCGACGGGTCCAGGGCGGAGCCCTGGGAGAAGGGGCGGGGCTCTGCCCCGCGCTCCCCGCCGGGGCCGTGGGCCCCAGACCCCTGACTTACGCCGCCTTCGCGGTGCCCTGGCGCTCCTTGAGAAAGCGGTAGAACTCGACGCCCTCGCGCAGGCGGCGCTTCATCATGTCGGGCGAGCGCACCATCTCGCTGACGATCGAGGCGATCTTCGGCGCCCGGAAGTAGAACTTCTTGTAGAATTCCTCGACCGAGGTGAAGATCTCGGTGTGCGAGAGGTGCGGGTAGTGCAGCGGCGCGACCTGCACGCCGTTCTCGTCGACGAGCTCGGCGTTCTCGATGTCGAGCCAGCCGTTCTCCACTGCCTGCTTGTACAGGAAGGTGCCCGGGTAGGGCGCCGCCAGCGAGACCTGGATCGTGTGCGGGTTGATCCGCTTGGCGAAGGCGATCGTCTCCTGGATCGTCTCCTTGGTCTCGCCCGGCAGGCCGAGGATGAAGGTGCCGTGGATGGCGATGCCCAGCTCGTGGCAATCCTTGGTGAACTTCTCGGCGACCTCGACCCGCATGCCCTTCTTGATGTTGTGCAGGATGGTCTGGTTGCCGGATTCGTAGCCGACCAATAGCAGGCGCAGGCCGTTCTCCTTGAGCACCTTCAGGGTCTCGCGCGGCACGTTCGCCTTGGCGTTGCACGACCACGTAACGCCGAGCTTGCCCAGCTCGCGGGCGATCTCCTCCGCGCGCGGCAGATTGTCGGTGAAGGTGTCGTCGTCGAAGAAGAACTCCTTGGTCTGCGGGAACTCCTTCAGGCAGTACTTGATCTCCTCGATCACGTGGGCGACCGAGCGGGTGCGGTAGGTGTGGCCGCCGACCGTCTGCGGCCAGAGGCAGAAGGTGCAGCGGCTCTTGCAGCCCCGGCCCGAGTAGAACGAGATGTAAGGGTGCTTCAGGTACCCGATGAAGTACTTCTCCATCTCCAGGTCGCGCTTGTAGACGCTGGTGACGAAGGGCAGCTGGTCCATGTCGGTCATGATCTCGCGGTCCTCGTTGTGGACCACGACACCGTTGGCGTCGCGATAGGACAGACCCTTGATCTGCGCCATCGGCACGCCGTCGGCGACTTCCTTGACGGTGAAGTCGAACTCGTTGCGGGCGCAGAAATCGACCACCGGGGCCTGGGCCATCGCGCCTGCTGCGTCGACCGCGACCTTGGCGCCGATCAGGCCGGCGATCAGCTTCGGATTGGCGGCCTTGAGCGCCTCGATCGTCTTCACGTCGGACTTGAACGACGGCACCGAGGTGTGGAGCACGACGAGGTCGAAGTCGTTGGCCTGCGCCACGATCTCGGGGAGCTTGATGTTGTGCGGCGGCGCGTCGATCAGCTTCGAGTTCGGCACCAGGGCGGCCGGCTGGGCCAGCCACGTCGGGTACCAGAACGACTTGATCTCGCGTTTGGCCTGGTAACGGGAGCCGGCACCGCCGTCGAAACCGTCGAAGGTGGGGGCCTGGAGGAAGAGCGTGCGCATGGGGTTCAAGGCCTCAGGGCAATGCCGGGGGAGGGCGGAGGGACGAGGAAGCCGGGTTCAGCGGAGCGGCGCGCCGGCATCGCGGCCGAGTTCGGCGTCCGGGATCAGGGTGCCATCCGCAACCACGTGATAATCGTGACCTTTCCATGTCACCGCCCCCGACACGAAGGCCCAGGAGAAGTTCAGGAAGGAGAGGATGTCGCGGATCGGCAACAGTCCGTAGGGGTGCGGGGCGAGGCCGAAGGCCCGCTCCAGCTGCCGGCAGAGCAGGACGCGGCTCGCCAGCGCGGCGGCAGCGACCCAGAGCGCGCCGGTGCCGGCGCCCGGCAGCAGGGCGCCGAGCAGGGCGAGGGGGAAGGCGTGGGTGACGATCGAGCCCGCATACCCTGCCGGATCGACGGCGCGGATCGTGCGGTTCCAGCGCAGCTCGTGCCGCCACAGGCCGGAGAGATCGGTATCGACGCTGGTATGGCCGATGGTGAAGCTCGGAATCGCCACGCGGCCGCCGAGGCCGCGCAGGGCGGCGCCGATGGCGTAATCGTCCGCCAGGTCGTTGCGGAAGGTGCGGAAGCCCCCCACCGCCTCGAGGCTCGCCCGGGTGAGGGCCACGGTGGAACCGAAGCAGGGCTTTGCCAGACCGAGGCTCAGGCCCATCACGACGTTGGGCAGGAACTGGGTGTCGATCGCCAGCGTCGACAGCTGGTCGTAGAGGCCCCGGAAGGCCGGGACGCCGTGATACAGGCAGGTGACGCCGGTGATGCCGTCCTGCGAGAGCTCCGCGACGAGGCGCTCCAGGTAGTCGGGGCCCACCACCATGTCGCTGTCGGCCAGCACCACCACGTCGTACGCGATGGCCTCGGCCATGTTGATCAGGTTCGAGACCTTGCGGTTCGAGCCGTGCTGGCGGCCGTCGATCACGAGGTCGATGCGCGCCTCGGGATAGGCCTGCTGCAGGCGCTCCACCACGCCGATCGCCGGATCCGTGGTCCTCTGGACACCGAACAGAACCTGGACCGGCCCGGCATAATCCTGGCGCAGCACGGTCTCGAGATTTTCGTAGAGATTCGGTTCGAGGCCGCAGAGTGGCTTGAGCACGGTCACGGAGGGCCGGGCCGCGCTGGCGGCGAGCACCGGCGGGCGGCGGGCCGCATAGCGGCCGGCGCAATAGGCGGCGGCCAGACCGTAGACGCAGCCCGCCGCCGCCAGGATCAGGCAGAGCAGCGAGAACCACGAGAGGCTGAGCAACGCCAGCGAGGAGACATCCATCCGGTCGGGTCCGTGCGGTCGTCCGGCCGCCTCAGGCGGCGATGGCCGCGAGCGGCCGGTTCAGGTCGGCGCTGGCGGCGCCGCTCACGGTGTCGGCTTCGCCGCGAGCATGCCGTCGGCCCGCTGGCGGAGGAACTTCACGACGCCGTCGGCGCCACCGGCCTTCAGAGGCGCCGACAGGGCGTTCCGCTGCGCGGCGATCTCGCTCACATCGCCGTTGAGCAGGACGTCCTGGATGCGGTTGTCGCCGTTGACGACGAAGTCCACGGCGGAATCGTCGCCGTCCGCGGCGGTGACGCGGGTCGGCACCACGCGCTGGGCGCCCCGCTCCTCGACCTTCGGGGTCACGTCGAATTTGCCGCCGGCGGCGCGGGCCAGCCGGTTGGCGTAGGTGACGGTCAGGCTGCGCTTGAAGGCGTCGATCACCGCCGCCTGCTGCTCCGGCGTGAAGCCAGACCATTTCGCACCCACAGCGATGCGGGTCATGGCGGGGAAATCGAACGCCTTTTCGAGGGCCGGCCCGACGGCCTCGACACGTGCCGGCAGCGGGCCGGGCCCGTCCTTCAGCGCGGCCGCGAAGGCGGCGTAGAGATCGCGCACGGTCTGAACAGCGGGATCGTCCGCGGCCCAAGAGGAAACCGGGACGAGCCAAGACAGGGCCAAGGGAGCGGCAATGAGGGCGGCCGCGAGCCGTCGGGTCAGGCGCACTTCTTCAACTCCTCGCCGTCGCCGAGTCGCGCCCCCATGCGCGGCGGGGCGTAGCTGTAGAACGGTCCGAGGGTCGCGGGCTGCGCGATCATCTTCTTGGCCTTGCGTCCCGCCTCCGGCTCCGGCTCGCGCTCCTCCTCCGGCGCCTCGGCGCGGAGACGGGCCTCGATCCGGTGCCAGAGCAGGAGGCTCGGGAGCCCGACGCCGAGATCGGCGAAGCGCTTGACCAGGGAGAGGGCGAGCGCCGCCTCGACCGGAATGTTGAACAGGCCGCACAGGGCGATCAGGCCGCCTTCCTGCGCACCGAGCGCGCCCGGCACCGCGAAGGCCGCACCGCGCACCGCCTGGGCGAGGCTCTCGATCATCAGCGCCTGCGCGAAATCGATGGGGTAGCCCATGAAGCGCAGGCAGACATAGACCTCGAGCGTTCCGATCACCCATCCGGCCAGGTGGACCACCAGGGCCAGCACGAAGCGGCCGTGGTTGCCGTAGAGGCGGCGCAGGCTGTCGTAGAGCTGATCGATGGCGCCGAAGGCCCGCCATTCGCGCCCGGAGGCGAAGCGGCTGAGCAGCCCCTGGATCAGGCGGTGACCGGCCCGCCGCTGGATCAGGTAGAACGCGCCGAGCGCCGGCACCGCCAGGGCCAGGCCGCCCTCGACCGTGTGGGCGATCGGGCCGTCGCCGGAGATCAGGACCAGCAGGGCGAGACCGATCACCGTGAACAGGAGCTGCGTCAGCGCCTGGGTCATCAGATCGACGAACATGCTGGCGCCCGCGAGCGCCCCCGGGACGTTGCGCTTCGACAGAAGGCGCGCGCCGACGAAGTCGCCGCCGACGGTGGCCACGGGCAGCAGCGTGTTGATGCCCTCGCGCACGAACCGGAGCGTGATGCAGTCGGCGAGCTTGGTCGCGCCGGCCGGGAACACGACGTACCAGCCGAGCCCCGCCCACGCGACGGCCACGATCCGGGCCAGCACCACCAGGGCGGCGCCCCAGCCGGCGCTCACGACGGCGGCCGACACGTCCTCCAGTCCGGAGGACATGAACAGGCCGACGACTGTGCACAGACCGGCAATCGAGGCCAGAGTCGTCAGGCGCTTCATTGTCGTCTTTCAAGCTCGCAAAAGGCTTGATGCGGGAAATCGGTCACGGTCGCGGCAGAAATAGGTCCGCCGGGCCAGGAACGTTTCTGCCACGTTGCAGCAGGGATTAGCGGTGTCTATCACCCGTTTGACACACCGAGGGCCAAAGCGGCGGAAGGGCTGGGAAGCCCGCGCAGAAGGCCGCGGCACGTCGCAGAAGGGGCACACGTCATGGAGCGCGAATCACCGATCACGGCCGCTGAGGCCGTGACCGACGACACGCATGCGGGCGGATTCCCGGGCGGGACCGGTCCGGGCGTGCCCGCGCCCCAGTCGCCGGTGATGGCCTGGAACGAGTGGGATCCGCTGGAAGAGGTGATCGTCGGCTCGCTGGACGGCGCCACGATCCCGACCCACCACCTGACCGTGATCTTCAACCTGCCGCGCGCCGCGCAGCCGTTCTACCGGCTGGCGAGCGGCTGGAAGTATCCGAAGTTCATGAAGAAGCTCGCCCAGGCCGAGCTCGACAACTTCATCACCATCCTGGCCGGCGAGGGCGTGAAGGTCCGTCGCCCCGACGCGGTGGATTTCTCCAAGAAGTTCAAGGCGCCGCGCTGGTCCTCCCGGGGCTTCTGCGTCGCCTGCCCGCGCGACCCGTACCTCGTCATCGGCGACGAGATCATCGAGAGCCCGATGTGCTGGCGCTCGCGCTACTTCGAGGGCGACGCCTACCGGTCGCTGTTCAAGGAGTATTTCCGCGCCGGCGCCCGCTGGACTTCGGCCCCGCGCCCGCAGCTTACCGACGACCTCTACAATTACGATTATCGGGTGCCGAACCTGAAGGCCGGCGAGCCCATGCAGTTCACGGTCAACGAGTTCGAGCCGGTCTTCGACGCCGCCGACTTCGTCCGCTGCGGCCGCGACCTGTTCGTCACCCGCTCGAACGTCACGAACCTGATGGGCATCGAGTGGCTGCGCCGCCACCTCGGCCCGGGCTTCCGGATCCACGAGATCGAGAGCCGCTGCCCGCAGCCGATGCATATCGACTCGTCGTTCATGCCCCTCGCCCCCGGCAAGGTGCTGGTGAACCCGGATTACGTCGACGTCGAGAAGCTGCCGGCCGTGCTCAAGAAGTGGGACGTGCTGGTCGCGCCGCGCCCCGACCCGGTCGAGGGCTTCATGAGCAAGATCTCGATGTGCTCGCCCTGGACCTCGATCAACGTTCTGGCGATCACCGAGAAGAAGATCGTCGTCGACCAGAGCCAGCCGACGCTGATCAAGGCGCTCAAGGATTGGGGCTTCGATCCGATCCCGGCGCCGTTCCTCAGCTACGGCCCCTTCGGCGGCTCGTTCCATTGCGCGACCCTCGACGTCCGCCGCCGCGGCGTGCTGAAGTCGTACTTCTAGGACCAACCGACCCGACCACCCGTCATTCCGGGCTCGCCTGCGGCGCCCGGAATGACGGGCGGCGGTGCGATTTACGGGACCGTGACGCTCACCGCGCCGCGATGCCTTCGATCAGAGCCTTGTTGAACCCCTCCGGGTCGGACATCTGCGGTGCGTGGCCGAGATCCGGAAACTCCACGAGCCGCGCACCCGGGATGGCCTTCGCCGCCGCCCTGCCGAGCGCGGGGTAGTTTCCGAGGTGCCCCCGCATCTCCGGCGGCGCCAGATCCTTTCCGATCGCCGTGGTATCCTTCTGGCCGATCAGCAGCAGGGTCGGTACCGCGATCTGCGGGAAGCGGTAGACCACCGGCTGGGTCAGGATCATGTCGTAGAGGAGCGCCGAATCCCAGGCGACCGCCTCCTTGCCGGGGCCGTTATTGAGTCCTGCCAGCATCGCCACCCAGGGCTCGTAGCGCGGCTCCCAGGCGCCGGCGTAGTAGGTCGCCTTCTCGTAGGCGCGGATCGATTCCGCCGTCACCTTCAGCTCGCGCTGATACCATTGCTCGATCGAGGTGGGCGGCACGCCCTTGGCGGCCCAATCCTCCAGGCCGATCGGGTTGACCAGCACGAGCTGTTCCACCGCTGCGGGATAGAGCAGGGCGTAATGGGCGGCCAGCATGCCCCCCGTGGAATGGCCGACCAGGATGGGGCGCTCGACCCCGAGCTTGGCCAGCAAGGCGTGGGTGTTCTCGGCGAGTTGCCGGAAGGTGAACTGGTAGGCTGCCGGCTTGCTCGACTTGCAGAAGCCGATCTGGTCCGGCGCGACCACGCGATATCCGGCCGCGCTGAGGGCACGGATCTGGCTCTCCCAGGTGGCGGCGCAGAAATTCTTGCCGTGCAGCAGCACGGCGGTGCGACCGTTCGGCGTCGCCGGACGGATATCGAGATAAGCCATCTGCAGCGGCTGGCGCTGTGACGTGACGGTGAAGCGCTCCACCGGGAACGGGTAGGCGAAGCCTTCGAGCTCCGGGCCGTAGCTCGGCAGCGGCTCGGCCTGAACACCGCCGGGCTGTGCGAGGATCAGCAGGAGGGAAGTGAGGACGGTTCTGAGCATCGGCAGCGTCGGAGCCTGATCTGTGCGCGGCGCGAGGCGCCGCGCCGCACGCCCAGATCGTGCATTCAGGCCGCCCTGTCCATGCGCCGCCCCGGCGGTGCGAGCCGTCCTTCGATCCCCGATCTCCGAATACCGGCTCGCCGGAGCGGCCGAATCAGCCCTTCACATACCAATCGTCGAACATGGAAAAAGCCTCGAACTTTCGACGATACCGGTTCCGCTGCATCAGATCGCAAATGTCGTTGCGTCGATCGGTATAGTTATGCTCGACGGTCAGCAACCTGATATCGTATTCGGCAAAGTCGAAATCCCTTAGAATATCGTATTCGCTGCCTTCCGTATCGATGCTCAGATACTCGATCTGCCTTGGCGCGTCGGCTGCACGGAGGAAGCTCCGAAGCGTCACGGTCTCGACGTCGTACCGAACGCCACTTCGGCGACGGCCCGCATGAAGGTCGGCATACGACAAGGCATCGAGGGTCGAGAACTCCGCCTCAGGCGTTTCGTTGAACGGGAGCTTCGCCCCGTCCTCCGTGTAGACGCAGCGATCCGTGATGAAGCACGTCCGCTTCGCGCGAAGCTTGTCGTGCCAGATGCGGGCCGGTTCCGCGACGGCGCCCTGCCAGCCGAAGACCTCCTCCAGCAGCAGCGTATTACTCAGGGTCGAACCGTCACAGGCTCCCAGCTCCACGAAGTAGCCGTTCCGCTTCTGCCCAAGCTCGTACAGGACCCACAAATCCTGCAGCAGCTGCGCGTTCGAGAGCGCCGCCCTCCGGGCCGCATAGATCAGGAAATCGACCTGGTCGCCATGGCCATCCCGGCCCGGATTGAGGACACCCTTGATGTCCCGAATGGATGCATCCAGGGACTCTCTCACGTCCAGGATCGATTTGAACACTTTCAGGAACTGCGTTTCCACGATCGTATCCCCGCTCAGTCCACCTGCTGTCGACATCTGAGATGCCGCAGCCGCCCACTCGCTCATCCAATAACGACCTCGAAAATCAGTATCTCTTCGACATATGATTTCGATCTATAATCTCTTTGACCCAACACTCGTTCAAGATAACGAAGCTTTTCTCAGCAAAAAATGCCGCCGCTCACGCGCCGAATCAATCCAGACGATGATGACAGAGTGATTTAAAACTGAAAAATGGGACACTATACGTTCGTTAAAAATCGTGGTCGCGGCAAAATTGACCAAATATATCTTAGAAAATCTGAGATCTGCTTTTATAGAGCAAATATTTATGAATTTTCTATTGGCATCCATCCGCTATGGAGCTATCTCTTCAACGCCATGCGGCTACGCCTCTGCACAGGATTCGATGATCGGCAATGACTCGGCTCCCGCGATCAACCCTCCTGCTGGCGATCCTGGCCTGCCTTCCCGCCGGGGTGGCATGCGCGGCCGATGCCTGCGACGTCCTGACCGCGCAGGTGATCCGCGCCACGGGCGCCTCCCTGGCCGGTCGGACGGGTCCTATCGCCGTGTTCCGGGCGCAGGACGCCGAGCGGATGAGCCTCGATTGCCGCGCCCCCGCCCGGCTCACCGTGGCATCCGTCGATCGGGAGCCGACCCCGGCCTACTTCATCCTGATGGGCCGCGCAGCGCAGGCGCTGGCCGGCGCCGATGCCGTTTCGGCCGAGGTCCTCGCGCTCAATCTCCACCAGTCCAGCCTTCTGACGCAGGCCCCGCGCCGGGGCGGCACCGGATCGATCGTGATGCTGTGCGAGACCGGCCCCCGGACCGGCAGCCTGCAGGATTACCTCACGGTCTGCCGGGTGGCCCGCCGGCCCGGGCTTTCGCCGATCCGCCGCGCGGGCTAGACCGGCCAGCATGTCGAAGATCGAGACACCCGGCCCCGTTGTCCAAGTTGGTGGCGTGCGCTTCGCCAACCACCTGCCGCTGACGCTGATCGCCGGCCCGTGTCAGCTCGAAGGGCGCAATCACGCCCTCGAGATCGCGGCCGCGCTCAAGGAGATGGCCGCGGGCCTCGGCCTGGGCCTCGTGTTCAAGACCTCGTTCGACAAGGCGAACCGCACGTCGGGCGGCGCCGCACGCGGCATCGGCCTCGATGAGGCGCTCCCGGTTTTCGCCGAAATCCGCGAGTCGCTCGGGCTGCCGGTGCTGACCGATGTGCATGCCGCCGAGCAATGCGCCCGCGCCGCCGAGGCGGTGGACGTGCTCCAGATCCCCGCCTTCCTGTGCCGCCAGACCGACCTGCTGCTGGCCGCCGCCGCGACCGGCCGGGCGGTCAACATCAAGAAGGGGCAGTTCCTGGCCCCGTGGGACATGAAGCATGTCGCCGCCAAGGTGACCGGGGCCGGCAATCCCAACGTCATCGTCACCGAGCGCGGCGCTTCCTTCGGCTACAACACACTCGTCTCGGACATGCGCAGCCTGCCGATCATGGCGCAGGTCACGCAGGGCGCGCCGGTGGTGTTCGATGCCACCCACTCGGTCCAGCAGCCCGGCGGACAGGGATCGAGTTCCGGCGGCCAGCGGGAATTCGTCGCCGTCCTCGCCCGCGCCGCCGTGGCAGTGGGCGTGGCGGGGGTGTTCATCGAGACCCATCCCGATCCGGACAGGGCGCCCTCCGACGGCCCGAACATGGTGGCGCTGAAGGACATGCCGGCGCTGATCGAGGAACTCCTCGCCTTCGACAGCCTCGCCAAGCGCCGGACCGCCTGACGGGTTCAGGCCGCTGCCGGCTCCAGCACGTGGATCCGCAGGGGCTGGACGAGGCGAAACGGCCCGTCGGCTTCGCGCGCGGCCGCCTTGAGGAAGGCTTCCTCCACGACGGGACGCCGTTCCCGGATGGTGGCCTCGCGGGCCGGGTCCACGGCACTGACGCGGGCGAGAAAAGCGTCGAGGGACTCGAAGCGCTCATGCCGCGCGACGGTCACGTCGCGGCAGCACGCGTAAGCGCCGCGGGCGAGGGCGGACGCGATGGCATCCTGGGCGGCGGCCCGGACCGCGGTCTCGTCCTCGATCGGCCGCAGGGCATCGAAGAAGCTGCCCTCGGCCAAAGGCTCCACGACGACCAGGCGACCGCCCGGGACCAAAACGCGAGCCGCCTCAGCAAGGGCGGCCGCCGGGTCGGGTACATGGTGAAGGGCGTTCAGCATCACGGCGCCCTGGAAGCTGGCATCGGGGAAGGGCAGGGCCTCCCCGGTTGCGGATTCGAAGCGGGCCTCCGGCACGGCGTCCCGGGCCCTGGCGAGCGCGGCCGCGCCGGGATCGATCCCGGTGACCTCTGCCCCCGCGTCGACCAGCCTCCGCGCGAGCGTCCCGGGCCCGCAGCCGATATCGAGGATCCGCTTGCCGGCTAGCGGCGCGAAACTGTCGCGAATCAGGGTCAGCGCATCCATCGTCGGTCCTCCGAGCCGAGCCGTAGCATGACCGATCCGAGGAGACATGGTTTTCCGCCTCCGGGATCGGACGGTCGTCCTGACGCCAGGACTGAAATCCCGCCCTGTATAGTCACTCCGCCGGTCGGACTGGCTCTTCTCAAGAGTTGGGATACCGTCCGCACGCAGATGCGCAAGCTTGACTGCAGGCCGTGATAAAGACGGGCGCGATGAACGGCGGTTCATAATCCCGACCGCGTGCGGATCCGCACGCATGGACGGGGCGAAATCTGGAACTGTCTGGGTGCGGCCACGTTATTGGGCATGTTCGATCGAGGATCGAGAAGGAACACTATGCGCAAGATCGGTATCATCGCCACTGCTGCCGCCATGGCCATCGGCAGCGTCGCTGCGACCACCGGCGCCGAGGCGCGTCCCTACGGCTACCACGGTGGCTACGGCGGTTACGGTCACGGCTACTACCGCGGCCGTCGCGGCATCGGCACCGGCGCCGCCATCGGCCTGGGCATTGCCGGCCTCGCCGCCGGTGCGATCGCCGCCGGCGCGGCCCGCGACAGCTACTACGGTGGCGGCTACGGCTACGCCCCGTCCTACGGCTACGGCTACGCTCCGGTCTATGGCGGCTACGGCTACGCCGCCCCGGGCTACGGCTACTACGGCTACGGCTACTAAGATCGGAGATCCAAACGGATCGGGGGCGACCGGCGCGAGCCGGTCGCCTTTTTTGTGCGCGCTCCGCCGTCGAAACAGGGCCCGCTCACCGTCCGCGATAGGGCGGCACGCCGGGATCCGGGAGCCAGGCGTTCTTCGGCAGTTCGCCCGCCTGCCAGAACACGTCGATCGGGATGCCGCCGCGGGGATACCAGAAGCCGCCGATGCGCAGGTAGCGCGGCTCCAGCAGGTCGCGAAGCCGCTTGCCGATCGCCACCGTGCAATCCTCGTGGAACGCGCCGTGGTTCCGGAAGGAACCGAGGTAGAGCTTCAGCGACTTCGACTCCACCAGCCACGCGCCGGGCACGTAGTCGATCACCAGGATCGCGAAATCCGGCTGCCCGGTCACCGGACAGATCGAGGTGAATTCGGGCGCGGTGAACCGGGCGACGTAGTCGGTATCCGCGTGGGGGTTCGGGACCCGGTCGAGCCGTGCCTCCTCGGGGGAGGTGGGGAAGGGCGTCGGCTGGCCGAGCTGGAGGTCGTTCGTATCCGTCATGGCCCGCATATAAAGCGCGTCGCCGCCGCATGCATCCGTTTGATCCGCGGCGCTTTCTCCGGAGGATCGGACGCCGCTCGGCCCGCTCCGGCGCTTGCCGCCGGCCGCGGCTTGACGGATAAGCCGCCGCGATGCGCCGCACCCCTGATTTGGGTACGGCCGCCGACCCGCGGCCCCGCGAGAGGACGTTCCATGACCGCGATCACCAATATCAGCGCCCGCGAGATTCTCGACAGCCGCGGCAACCCCACGGTCGAGGTCGACGTCATCCTGGAGGACGGCTCCTTCGGCCGCGCCGCGGTGCCGTCGGGCGCCTCCACCGGCGCCCACGAGGCGGTGGAGCTGCGCGACGGCGACAAGAGCCGTTTCCTCGGCAAGGGCGTGCTGAAGGCGGTCGAGGCGGCCCAGACCGAGATCCTCGACGCGATCGGCGGCATGGAGGCCGAGGATCAGGTCGCGGTCGACGAGGCGATGATCGAGCTCGACGGGACGCCCAACAAGGCGCGCCTCGGCGCCAACGCGATCCTGGGCGTGTCGCTGGCGGTGGCCAAGGCCGCGGCGGAAGCCTCGGGCCTGCCGCTCTACCGCTATGTCGGCGGCGTGCAGGGCCGGGTCCTGCCGGTTCCGATGATGAACATCATCAACGGCGGCGCGCACGCCGACAACCCGATCGACTTCCAGGAATTCATGATCATGCCGGTGGGCGCGGACTCGATCGCCGAGGCCGTGCGCATGGGCTCCGAGGTGTTCCACACGCTCAAGAGCAAGCTCAAGAAGGCCGGGCACAACACCAATGTCGGCGACGAGGGCGGCTTCGCCCCGAACCTGCCGTCGGCCGAGGCCGCCCTCGATTTCGTGATGGACGCGATCAGCGCCGCAGGCTTCAAGCCCGGCCAGGACATGGCGCTCGCCCTCGACTGTGCCGCCACCGAGTTCTTCAAAGACGGCGCCTACGTGTATGAGGGCGAGGGCAAGACCCGCACCATCGAGGCGCAGGTCGACTACCTCGCGCAGCTCGTCGCCACCTACCCGATCGTGTCGATCGAGGACGGCATGTCGGAGGACGACTGGGCCGGATGGAAGCTCCTGACCGACAAGATCGGCGATCGCTGCCAGCTCGTCGGCGATGACCTGTTCGTCACCAATGTCGAGCGCCTGTCCCGCGGCATCACGGAGGGCACGGCCAACTCGATCCTGATCAAGGTCAACCAGATCGGCTCGCTCACCGAGACCCTGGCGGCGGTCGATATGGCCCAGCGTGCCGGCTACACCGCGGTGATGTCGCACCGCTCGGGCGAGACCGAGGATTCGACCATCGCGGATCTCGCGGTCGCCACCAATTGCGGGCAGATCAAGACCGGCTCGCTCGCCCGCTCGGACAGACTGGCCAAGTACAACCAGCTGATCCGCATCGAGGAGGGCCTGGGCCCGCAGGCCCTCTACGCCGGCCCCGCGGCGCTCAAGCAGCTCGCCCGCCGCTGATCCGGCGGATCCTGCTTGCCGGCCTGCTCGGTGTCGGAGCGGCCGGCCCCGCCGGCGCGGACCAGTTCTGCGACGGCGCCCGCCCGACGCTCAGCGCGCAGCTGCTGTTCGGTCTGTCGCGGCCGGACGGCGGCCGCGTCTCGGAAAAGGCCTTCGACCGGTTCCTGGCCGAGCGGATCACCCCGCGCTTCCCGGACGGGCTGACCATGTTCGCGGGCCGGGGCCAGTGGCGCGGACCAGACGGACGGATCGTCCACGAGGCCGCCCGCATCGTCCTGATCGTCACCGAACCGACGCCCGAGGCGGTCGTGGCCCTGCGCGCCATCCAGGAGGCGTATCGGAGCCGGTTCGCGCAGGGCGCGGTCGGGCTGGTGCTGCAGCGGAGCTGCGCGCTGTTCTGAGGGCGACCGCAGGACAGGCCCCAGCGGCCACAGACTCTCCGTCCCCGAGGCAGGGGAGGGACGGGGCGGATCCGGCTGCTCCTCAGCCGACCCCGGATAAAGGACTCTCACCGCCTCCGGCAGACGCGTCATGGGACGGCTCCGCCGGCACGGTCCAGACCCGCATCGGTCGTGACAGACCGCGCAGCTCGATCGTCCCGACCGGCTCCAGCCGCCGCGCGCATCGCTCGGCGAAGGAGTCCGACACCAAGAGTTCGTGACCGAGATCCGCGCACTGGCTCTCGATCCGGCTGGCCTCGTTGACCGCGCGCCCGATGATGGTGAAGTCGAGCCGCCGCTCGATCCCGACATTGCCGTAGATCACTGTCCCGAAATGAACGACGCATTCGGCGGCGAGTTCGGGCAATCCCGCCGCACGGCGCCCGGCATTGAGCGCCGCGTTGGCGGCGAGCCCCTCGGTCGCGGCGTTCAGGGCGGCGCCGCAGACCGGGCAGGGGAGGGTTCCGGCGTCGGGGACCGGGAAGACCGCCAGGAAGCCGTCGCCCAGGAATTTCAGGATCTCGCCGCCGTGCCGCGCCACCGGGTCGCCGAGGGCGTCGAAATGCTCGTTGAGCCACGCGACCATGTCGGCCGGATCCACCCGGTCGGCCAGCGCCGTGAAGCCGCGCAGGTCCGTCAGCAGGATGGCCGCCGGCACGGCCCGCCCTTCGCCGCGCCGGATTTGACCGTCGAGCACCCGCTCGGCGGTGGAACGGCCGAGATAGGTGGCCGACACTTCGCGGAATGTGTGGGCCAGGCCGATCTTGGCGAAGGCCAGCGTCAGGAACGGCAGGACGCCGGCAATGGCCGATAGCTGCGCCTCGGTGAAGCCTGCGGCGGCGCGGCTACAGAACGAGACCGCAATGCCACGAAGCGCGGTGCCGGGCGCGAATTCGACGATATTGAGCACGTAGTCGACCCCGCCCTGCGCCCCGAGGGCCTGCAGGACCGGAAACTCCGCTTCCAGTTCGGGCGCGTCGAGACGCCAGCGGCCGAAGGTCTCGCCCTTCTCGACCAGCGCGTAGACGGGGCTCAGGAGCCAGTCGCTCTCCTCGTCGGCACCGTGGGCATTGGCCACGAAGGACATCCCTTCGCCGGCGTGCCAGTTGAGGCTGACGCCGCGCAGGGTCGGGTCGAGCGCCGGGGCCATGACGCTGACCCGCCAGACCGGGATCCCGGCCTCGACCAGCGCCTCGCAGAAGCCGGAGAGCAGGATGTCGTGGTCGTCGGTCGCCGTGGCGTGCTCGGCGATCCAGCGCCCCAGATGCGTCAGGTCCATCCCTCAGGCTCGCCCTCTGTTGGTGCCGGCCGTCGCGGCCGAAAAGATCCGTTAACCTTTCCGCGCGAGGGTCGCGCCATGGTCGTGCGCCGCCGAGTCAGAATGGTCGTGTTGCCGCTGGGTCTCTGGACCCTGTCGGCGCTCGTCGTCGGGTATTTCGTGTGGCAGGCGGAAAGCGGCAACCGCGGCCTCGAAGCCAAGAAGGCGCTGAAGATCCGCGCCTACGGTCTCACCCAGGAACTCGCCGCCGTGAAGGCCGAGCGCGCTATCTGGGAGCACCGGGTCGCCCTGCTCAAGAGCGACCAGATCGACCGCGATCTTCTGGAGGAGCGTGCGCGGGTGGTGCTGGGCCGTGTCCAGGCCAACGACGTCGTGATCATCACGCCCTGATCGCTGCCGGACCCACTTCGTCAGTCCCGAAAGTGCTCTGACAAGAGCGGCTTCCTGTCAGAGCGGCAGCCCTCGCTTTCCCCTCGTCGCTGTCCTACACCCCCACGAAGTCGCGTGGAATCACGGGGAGAGCGCCGATGGACGCCGCCAAGGAGCCTGCCAAGGACGCTTCGTCCTCCCAGTCGCAGGCCGCGAGCCCACAGGCCGCCGAGGCGCACAAGCCGGCGCCGAACATGCCGCAATTCACCCGCGACGAAGACCTCCACGCCTATCACGAGATGCTGCTGATCCGGCGCTTCGAGGAGAAGGCCGGCCAGCTCTACGGCATGGGCCTGATCGGCGGCTTCTGCCACCTCTATATCGGCCAGGAAGCTGTAGTCATCGGCATGCAGATGGCCTCGGTCGAGGGCGATCAGGTCATCACCGGCTACCGTGACCACGGCCACATGCTAGCCTGCGGCATGGACCCGAAGGGCGTCATGGCCGAGCTGACTGGCCGCCGCGGCGGCTACTCCCGCGGCAAGGGTGGCTCGATGCACATGTTCAGCCGCGAGAAGCAGTTCTTCGGCGGCCACGGCATCGTCGGCGCCCAGGTCTCCCTCGGCACCGGGCTCGCCTTCGCCGACCATTACCGGGAGAACGGCAAGGTCAGCCTGACCTATATGGGCGACGGCGCCGCCAACCAGGGCCAGGTCTACGAGAGCTTCAACATGGCGGCGCTCTGGAAGCTGCCGGTGGTCTACGTGATCGAGAACAACCGCTACGCCATGGGCACCTCGGTGGCGCGGGCCTCTGCGCAGACCGACTTCTCGAAGCGCGGCCTCTCCTTCGGCATCCCGGGCGAGCAGGTCGACGGCATGGACGTGCGCACGGTGCGCGAGGCCGCAACCCGGGCGATCGAGCATGCCCGCACCGGCCAGGGCCCGTACATCCTGGAGATGCAGACCTACCGCTATCGCGGCCATTCCATGTCCGATCCGGCCAAGTACCGGACCAAGGACGAAGTCTCGAAGATGCGCGACGAGCACGACCCGATCGAGATGGTGCGCAAGCGCTTGCTCGAGCTGCACGGCGTGCCCGAGGCCGAGCTGAAGGCCACCGACGCGAAGGTCCGCGAGACGGTCAACGCCTCGGCCGAGTTCGCCACCAACGATCCCGAGCCGGATCCGTCCGAGCTGTGGACCGACATCCTTCTGGACGCGCACGCCTGAGCGCGGACGATACCGCTGGCCGCCCCCTAACGCATAAACGACCGCAGAGCTGAGCATGGCGACCGACATCCTGATGCCCGCCCTCTCGCCCACCATGGAGGAGGGCAAGCTCGCCAAGTGGCTCAAGAAGGAGGGCGACCCGATCAAGTCCGGCGACGTGCTGGCCGAGATCGAGACCGACAAGGCCACCATGGAGGTGGAGGCGATCGACGAGGGCGTGCTCGCCAAGATCCTGATCGCCGAAGGCACCGAGGGCGTCGCGGTCAACACGCCGATCGCCGTCATCGCAGGCGAGGGCGAGGATCCGTCGACCGTCCAGTCCGGCGGCGGCGCCAAGCCCAACGGCGCGGGCGGCCATCCGGCACCGACGCCCGACATGCAGGCCGAGGGCATGGCCGAGAAGGCCGCCCCCGCCGCGAAGTCCGGCGACGACGCCCCGAAGGCGCCGGCGGCGCCGGCCGTCATCACCAACAAGGCGCAAGAGCCGGTGATGGAGGAATTCCCGGCCGACACGCCGATGGTCACCCAGACCGTCCGCGAGGCCCTGCGCGACGCCATGGCGGAGGAGATGCGCCGCGACGGCGACGTCTTCGTCATGGGCGAGGAGGTCGCCGAGTATCAGGGCGCCTACAAGGTCACCCAGAACCTGCTGCAGGAATTCGGGCCCAAGCGCGTGGTCGACACCCCGATCACCGAGCACGGCTTCGCGGGCATCGGCGTGGGCGCGGCGCTCGCCGGCTTGAAGCCGATCGTCGAGTTCATGACCTTCAACTTCGCCATGCAGGCGATCGACCACATCATCAACTCGGCGGCCAAGACCCTGTACATGTCCGGCGGCCAGCTCGGCTGCCCGATCGTGTTCCGCGGGCCCAACGGCGCGGCCGCCCGCGTCGCCGCCCAGCACAGCCACGACTACTCGGCGTGGTACTCCAACGTGCCGGGCCTGAAGGTGATCGCGCCCTACACGGCGTCCGATGCCAAGGGCCTGCTCAAGGCGGCGATCCGCGACCCGAACCCGGTGATCTTCCTCGAGAACGAGATCCTGTACGGGCAGTCCTTCCCGGTGCCGAAGCTCGACGACTTCGTGCTGCCGATCGGCAAGGCGAAGATCCACCGCACCGGCAGCGACGTGACCATCGTGTCCTTCGCAATCGGCATGACCTACGCTCTCAAGGCCGCGCAGGCGCTGGCCGAGCAGGGCATCGAGGCCGAGGTGATCGACCTGCGCACGATCCGCCCGATGGACAGCGAGACGGTGGTGCAATCGGTCAAGAAGACCGGCCGCTGCATCACCGTGGAGGAGGGCTTCCCACAATCCGGAATCGGCGCCGAGATCGTCGCTCGCCTGATGGTCGACGCCTTCGATTTCCTCGACGCCCCGGTCCTGCGCATCACCGGCAAGGACGTGCCGATGCCCTACGCGGCCAACCTCGAGAAGCTGGCGCTGCCGACGGTCGCCGAGGTCGTCGAGGCCGCCAAGAGCGTCTGCTACAAGTGACGGGCGCGCGGGCGACGCCGTCGCCCGCCCCGGCCAGGATCGAGGAACAGCCGGCGCGCCATGAGCCAGGATTCCAGCAGCGACTTCGCCGAACTCGCGATCCCGCCCGACGCTCTGGAGCAGGGCGGCATCGAGGTGCTGCGCGCGGCGGTGGTCGACGGCGCGGTGAGCGTGGCGCTGCGCCGCTCCTTCGACGATCCGGCGACCTGGGGCCGGCTGCTGGTCGACCTCGCCCGGCAGGCCGCCCGCGCCTACGCGCTGGAGACCGACCTGTCGGAGGAGGAGGCGCTCGAGCGCATCCGCGCCGGGTGGGAGGCCGAGGGGCTCGACCCCGGCGGCCTCAACTAGCGATGGCGTCCGACCATGGCTGAGGCGGTTCTCCGGCAGGCGACCTACGCGGATCTGGAGGCGGTCCCGGAGCATCTCGTCGCCGAGATCATCGACGGCGTGCTGGAGACGCATCCGCGGCCGAGGCCCCGGCACGCGATGGCCGCCTCCGACCTGTCCACCTTGCTGGGCACGCCGTTCCGCTATGGGCGCGGCGGCCCTGGCGGTTGGATCTTCATGGTCGAGCCGGAACTCCACTCGGGTACCCATGTCGTGGTGCCTGATCTGGCGGCTTGGCGCCGGGAGCGGGCGCCGACGGATTTGGAAGCGGCCTACCTCGAGATCGCGCCGGACTGGGTCTGCGAGATCCTCTCGCCGTCCACCATCCGCCTCGACCGGGGCCGCAAACGCAGCATCTACGGCGAGGCTGGGGTCAGCCACCTCTGGCTGCTCGATCCGGCCGCGGGCGTGCTCGAAGGCTTCGCCCTCGCGGACGGGCGCTGGGTGCTCCTCGCCACGATCCAGCGCGGCGAAACCGTGGCGCTGCCGCCCTTCGACGCCGTGCCGTTCCCTCTCGACGACCTCTTCCCCTTCGACGATCCGGCCGCCCCGGCCCAGCCCGAGACCTGATGCCATGCCGATCAACGTGCTGATGCCCGCGCTGTCGCCCACCATGGAGAAGGGCAACCTCGCCAAGTGGCTGAAGAAGGAGGGCGATCCGATCAAGTCCGGCGACGTGCTGGCCGAGATCGAGACCGACAAGGCCACCATGGAGGTGGAGGCGATCGACGAGGGCGTGCTCGCCAAGATCCTCGTGCCCGAGGGCACCGCGGACGTGCCGGTCAACGACCTGATCGCCATCATCGCCGCCGAGGGCGAGGACCCGTCGAGCGTGCAGGCCGGCGGCGCGCCGAAGGCGGCCTCCAACGGCGAGGCCAAGGCCGAATCCAAGCCCGCGGCCGGCGCCTCGGCGGCCGACCAGAACACCACGCCCGGCGGCGGCCACATGTCGTACGAGCGGGTGAACGCCGCGCCGGAGGGCGCGCAGCCGAGCGGTGCACCGCAAGGCGGCGCGCAGGCTGGATCGGGTGGCCGGGTCTTCGCCTCGCCGCTCGCCCGGCGGATCGCCAAGCAGGAGGGCGTCGATCTCGGCGCCGTCCAGGGCAGCGGGCCGCACGGCCGCATCATCGCCCGCGACGTCCAGGCCGCGAAGGCCTCCGGCGCCACCAAGGCGCCCGCCGCCGCGCAGCCCGCCGCCGAGGCGCCGAAGGCCGCTGCCCCCGGGCCGAAGGCCGCCCCCGCGGGCGGCGCGCCGGCCGGGCTTACCACCGATCAGGTCAAGGGCTTCTTCGCCAAGGACGCCTACGAGGAGGTGCCCCTCGACGGCATGCGCAAGACCATCGCCAAGCGCCTCACCGAGGCGATGCAGGTCGCCCCGCACTTCTACCTGACGGTGGATTGCGAGCTCGACGCGCTGATGAAGCTGCGCGAGACGCTGAACGGCTCCGCCGGCAAGGACAAGGACGGCAAGCCCGCCTTCAAGCTCTCGGTGAACGACTTCGTCATCAAGGCGATGGGCCTCGCGCTCACCCGCGTTCCGGCCGCGAACGCGGTCTGGGCCGAGGACCGGATCCTGCGCTTCAAGCACGCCGAGGTCGGCGTCGCGGTGGCGATCGACGGCGGCTTGTTCACCCCAGTGATCCGCCGGGCGGACGAGAAGACGCTCTCGACCATCTCCAACGAGATGAAGGATTTCGCGGCGCGCGCCCGCGCCAAGAAGCTGAAGCCCGAGGAATACCAGGGCGGCGTCACCTCGGTGTCGAACCTCGGCATGTTCGGGATCAAGCACTTCACCGCGGTGATCAACCCGCCGCAATCCAGCATCCTGGCGGTCGGCGCGGGTGAGAAGCGCGTCGTCGTGAAGGACGGGGCGCCGGCGGTGGTCCAGGTGATGACCTGCACCCTATCGTGCGACCACCGGGTGCTGGACGGAGCGCTCGGCGCGGAGCTGATCTCGGCCTTCAAGGGGCTGATCGAGAACCCGATGGGCATGCTGGTGTGAGCAGGGCTTCTCTCCTCCCCCTTGTGGGGAGGAGTTGGAGGTGGGGGTGGTGCAGAAGGCACCTTTGCACTCAATCTTGCATCACCCCCACCCCTGACCCCTCCCCACTAGGGGGAGGGGAAAGCGCGTCAGCGAATGTCGAGGTGGGGGAACGTGACGGGCATCGGTCAGAACACACGCTCTTGGTACGATGAACCGTACACCATGCTCACGGTGAGCATGATTCCATCAGCCACGTTCGATTGACACGCCGCGCTATGCCCTGGGACCAGCAGCCTCGGAGAGCAGCGTCCCCACGAGCTGCCGTGAATGCTAAGACATTGCGGCGCTCGCTGACCGAACCTGAAAAGCGCCTCTGGTGGCACCTGCGTCACCGCCTACCGGTGGAAGGCTCGCATTTCCGCCGGCAAGTCGCTTTCGGCCCCTACGTAGCCGATTTCTGCTGCCTGTCGGCCCGCCTCATCATTGAGGTCGATGGCGAGCAGCACGGCTTCGAGTCTGGCACGGCCTACAACACCCTCCGCGATGCCTATCTCCAATCCGAAGGTTTCCGCGTCCTGCGTTTCCCGAACCGCATGGTCCTGCGGGAGATCGACACCGTCCTCGATACGATCCACGCGGCCCTTGCCGCATCCGACGCGCCTCTTCCGGATTCAGCCGGCCAGGCGGAGCCACCCCCACCCCCAGCCCCCTCCCCACAACGGGGAGGGGCGTTCGCGGAGAGGTAAATGTCCGATACCTACGACGTCCTCATCATCGGCGCCGGGCCCGGCGGCTACGTCACGGCGATCCGCGCGGCGCAGCTCGGCTTCAAGACCGCCGTGGTCGATCGCGAGCATCTCGGCGGCATCTGCCTGAACTGGGGCTGCATCCCCACCAAGGCCCTGCTCCGATCAGCCGAGATCTTCCACTACTTCCAGCATCCCGGCGATTACGGCCTGACCGCGGAAAAAGTCGGGTTCGACACCGCCGCCATCGTGAAGCGCTCCCGCGGCGTCTCGGCCCGGCTCAACGGCGGCGTCGGCATGCTGCTCAAGAAGAACAAGGTCGACGTGATCTGGGGCGAGGCGGCGGTCGACAGCGTCGCGAAGGGCAACCAGCCCGGCCAGGTCACCGTGAAGGAGACCAAGCGCGCCGAGCCGCCGAAGGGCGCCAAGGGAGCGGGCACCTACCAGGCCAAGCACATCATCGTGGCGACCGGCGCCCGGCCGCGGGCGATCCCCGGGATCGAGCCCGACAAGAAGCTGATCTGGACCTACTACGAGGCCATGGTCCCCGAGACGATGCCCAAGAGCCTGCTGGTGATGGGCTCGGGCGCCATCGGCATCGAGTTCGCCTCGTTCTACCGCACCATGGGCGCCGAGGTGACCGTGGTGGAGCTGCTGCCGCAGATCCTGCCTGTGGAGGATGCCGAGATCGCCGGACTCGCCCGCAAGCGCTTCGAGAAGCAGGGGATCAAGATCCTCACCGGCGCCAAGGTTACGAAGGTCGAGAAGGGCGCCAACTCCGTCACCGCGACCATCGAGGGCGGCGACGGCAAGACCCAGCAGATCACCGCGGAAAAACTGATCTCGGCGGTCGGCGTGGTCGGCAACATCGAGAATATCGGCCTGGAGAAGCTCGGGGTGAAGATCGACCGCGGCATCGTGGTGACCGACGGCCTCGGCCGCACCAACGTGCCCGGCCTCTACGCGATCGGCGACGTCGCCGGCCCGCCGATGCTCGCCCACAAGGCCGAGCACGAGGGCGTCATCTGCATCGAGACCATCAAGGGCCTGCACACCCACCCGATGGACAAGGCCAAGATCCCGGGCTGCACCTACTGCCAGCCGCAGATCGCCAGCGTCGGGCTCACCGAGGCCAAGGCCAAGGAGCAGGGGTTTGCCGTGAAGGTCGGCCGGTTCCCCTTCGCGGGCAACGGCAAGGCGATCGCGCTCGGCGAGCCGGACGGGCTGATCAAGACCGTGTTCGACGCCAAGACCGGCCAGCTGCTCGGCGCCCACATGGTCGGCGCCGAGGTGACCGAGCTGATCCAGGGCTACGTGGTGGCGATGAACCTGGAGAGCACCGAGGAGGAGCTGATGCACACGGTGTTCCCGCACCCGACGCTCAGCGAGATGATGCACGAGAGCGTGCTCGACGCCTACGGCAAGGTGATCCACACATAAGGACAGGGTCGCGCCGCCCGGCCACAGCCGGTCGGCGGCACCCGGCCTACCCCCGCCCTGCCTCCACCGGCTCCGCCTCCTCCGGCGACGGCACGTAGGCGCACCATTCGCAGATGCCCCGCTCGGCCCCGCGTCGCGCATTGCGCTGCGAGCAGAGCGGGCAGACGAGCAAGATCAGCCGCGTGCCGGACCGGAGCGCCAGACCTCGGCCCCGGAACGTGACCTCGGTCACCCCGTCGCCAGAGGGGCGGTCTCGAATCCAGGCGCTCATCCGGTCCGGCCCGGCGCATGCCGGCGGACCCGATCCCCCGGCCTGTCCGTCGATCCCATCAGCATCCCGATCACGCCCCCCAGCGCTCCGGCGACGTTTGCCCCGGTGGGACAATCCGTGAAGCGCCGAATGGCTCCGCTTCGGAAGGGCGGCTCGGGTGGGATGCGCCCGGAGGCAATCGGCCCTATGGGTAGCGGGGCGGCGGACAGGGACGGTGCGACTGCGATGCGGGACGAGGACACGGACGGACTTCCCACCTTCGCCGACGTGGCGCGCGCCGCCGAGCGCATCGCGGGCGCCGCGCACCGCACGCCGGTCCTGACCTCGCGCACCGCCGACTCGATGACCGGCGGAAAGCTGTTCTTCAAGGCGGAGAACCTGCAGCGGGCCGGCGCCTTCAAGTTCCGCGGGGCCTACAACGCGATCAGCGCCCTGCCGGAGGCAGCCCGCGCCCGCGGGGTGATTACCTTCTCATCGGGCAATCATGCGCAGGCGATCGCCCTCGCGAGCCGGCTGCTCGGCGCCCCCGCCACGATCATCATGCCGGGCGACGCGCCGGCGGCGAAGATCGCCGCCACCCGGGGCTACGGCGCCGACGTCGTCCTGTACGATCGCTACACCCAGGATCGGGAGGCCCTCGGCCGGGAGATCGCGCAGGCCCGCGGTCTGACGCTGATCCCACCCTTCAACCATCGCGACGTCATCGCCGGCCAGGGGACGCTGGCGCTGGAACTGATCGAGACGGCCGGACCCCTCGACGTGCTGGTGGCCTGCCTCGGCGGCGGCGGCCAGCTCGCGGGCTGCGCTCTGGCCGCCGCGGAGCTGGCGCCGGGCTGCCGGGTGATCGGCGTCGAACCGGAGGCGGGCGACGACGGCCAGCGGTCGTTCCGTGAAGGCCGGATCGTCACGATCCCGGTCCCCCGCACCATCGCCGACGGCGCCCAATCGACGGCGCTCGGCGATCTCACCTTCGCGATCATCCGCGCGCGGGTCACCGACATCCTCACCGTCACCGACGCGCAGCTCATCGAGACCATGCGGTTCTTCGCGAGCCGGATGAAGCTCGTGGTCGAACCGACCGGCTGCCTCGCGGCGGCGGCAGTGCTGAACGGGCTCGTGGATGTCCGGGACAAGCGCGTCGGCGTGGTCATCAGCGGCGGAAATGTCGATCTCGCCACCTTCGCGCGGCTCACCGGCGCGGCGACCTGAGGCCGCGATTGCGGGGCCGGTGTGACCCGGGCGCGGTGGACCGGCCGCAACCCAATGCTTATCTTGTGGATGTCAGAATGCGCGTCCCCGGGCCTTGAACCCGGCTGGGCGGGAGGGTGACGATGTCGACTGGGTTCAAGGTTCTCTCGCTGACCGATCGCGCCGCCGATCGGATTAAGGCGATCATGGCGGAGGCCGACCGGCCGATCGCGGGCCTGCGGGTCGGCGTCCGCAACGGCGGCTGCGCCGGCATGTCCTACACGATGGAATATGCCGAGGCGGTCAAGCCCGGCGAGGACGTGGTGGAGGATCGCGGCGTCCGGGTCTTCGTCGATCCGAAGGCGGTCCTGTTCCTGCTCGGCACCGAGATGGATTTCACCACCAACAAGCTGGCGTCGCAGTTCGTGTTCAACAACCCGAACCAGACCTCGGCCTGCGGCTGCGGCGAGTCCGTGGCGATCACGCCGGTCTCGGCGGACCGCCTGTCCGCGCAGGCCTGAGGGGCGAAGGAGAGGCCGAGGCGACGGGAGGCGGCGCACGCCTCCTGTCGGTGCAAGCGTGCAGCTTCGCAGGTCTCGCGCTCGTCGAGGATCCGAGAAGCGGCGCGGTGTCCGGACCGGCGGACGCCCGAGGGCTCCGCGGGTCGGAAAGCGCGTCTCTGTTTCGAGGTTCGACGACCGATCATCCGCGCCGCCTGTCCGGGTCCGCGCAGCGAAGCCTGGAATCGAGACCCGCCGACGCGGCACGATCTTCCATCGACAAGTGGTTCCAGGTTCCGGTCTCGCCTGCAGCCCCCTGGAAAGTCGGGGTGAAGCCGCTGCGCGGCGGCCCTGCGGACGGGCCATCGGGCACTCGACGCGACTCGCGCCGGGGGCAGCTCTAGGCCACCTGCGACAGCGACTCGGCGGCGTCGTCCAGCAAGCGGTTCCGGCCCGCGCGCTTGGCCGCGAACATGCACAGGTCGGCCCGTTCCATCAGCGAGGCCGGCGTGTCGCCCGGGCGTAGCACTGCGACCCCCAGCGAGATGGTGACCTTGCCGAGCGACTCGCCGGTCGAGCGCTTGACCAGCTCGCGGCCCATCACGCTGGCGCGAACCGTCTCCGCCACCTGCTTGGCCGCGACCCGGTCGACACCGGGGAGGATGATGCCGAATTCCTCGCCGCCGAACCGCGCGAGCTGCGCCTGCTTCCCGGCATTCTCGCGCATCACGATCGCCACGAGCCGCAGGACCTGGTCGCCGGTGAGATGACCGTACAGGTCGTTGAAGCGCTTGAAGAAGTCGATGTCGAGGATGATCAGGCTCATGGGCGTGGTGCGCGCCCGCGCCGCCTCCATGGAGGCCTTCAGCGTCTCCTCGAAATGCTTGCGGTTCGCCAGCCCGGTCAGGGCGTCGGTCAGGCTCTCGCGGCGGGTCGCCTCGAGCTTCTCGCGCAGGGTCTCGATCTCGCTGCGCGTCTCGCGCATGCGGGCCTCGAGGATCCGATTGTTGGCGGCAACCTCCCGGGTCGTGGCGACCAGCGTCGCGACGATCTCGGCGAACCGCGCCCGGCTCGGGAGGCCCTGAGACAGGTCCTGAGCGACGCCGCGGAGGGACTCGCTGTACTGCGCCGTCGAACCCAGGGACAGATCCAGGATCTCGGTGACGGCCGCGATCTCGCTCAGAACCACGCGGCTGACATCGTCGGTGGTGCTCGCGAGGTGACGCCCGTCGAGATAGGTCTCGTGCAGGTCGTCGATGTCGCTCTCGGTCAGGCAGCCGTTCTGGGTGGTCAGACGCTTCACCGCATCGGCAAGGAGCGGAAGCTCGCCCGAGACGTAGGCGTACCAGACGGCGTAGGCGCGCGGCGTGGCGGACGGTCCGTAGTCGCGAATCAGATCATGGCTGCGCTTCGCCAACGCGAAGCTGCGATCGCGGTCCGAATAGGTCTCCTGGCTCATCCGTATCCCGTGGTCCGGGGCGACCGACGCGCATGCGCCGCAGCCCTGACTTGATATACGGCAGCCTGGTAGCCGGACAGTTAAGCCCGACGAGACCTTTGTTACTTATCCTTCTTCGCCAAGACTGGTCGAAGCAGGAATGCCGGAACGTGGGATCCGAGGCCCACGGGCGTGTCCCCATCCGCGTCGATCCGGCGTCCACGTTCCTCGCGCGCGGACTCGCCGCCGCGGGCGGTCGAACGCAGTGCGGCGCGCGGCTCGGGCCGGCTCTCAGGGCGGCTTTCGGGACGGTCGTCCGCACGCGGCGCGGCGCGGCCACCGCGTGTGCGGGCCGGACGCTCGCGGACCTCCTCGGCCTCGCCGGTGCTCCGGGCGCTCTTCTCGACGCCCCCCTTGTCGAAGCCGCTCTTCTCGCCGCCGCTCCGGCAACCAGCCTTCGCGGAACGCGCGCCGCGGCGGCCCTCGCCCGACCGGCCGCGATGACGCGTGCCGGTGTCGCCGGACGATTCGGCCACCGTCGTCAGGTCGCCGTCCAGCCAGGGAATCGGCTGGCCGATCAGCGCCTCGATGGCACCGAGGGAACGTGTATCCTCTGGGGCGACCAGCGTGTAGGCCGTGCCGCTCCTGCCGGCGCGGCCCGTGCGGCCGATCCGGTGGACGTAATCCTCGGGGTGATGCGGCACGTCGAAATTGAAGACGTGGCTGACGGCAGGGATGTCGAGGCCGCGTGCCGCCACGTCACTGGCGACCAGCAGGGCGGTCTCGCCGTTGCGGAACGCGTCGAGGGCCGTCGTGCGGGCGCGCTGGTCCATGTCGCCGTGGAGCGCCGCCGCGTCGAAGCCGTGGCTGACCAGGGACTTCTGCAGCAGCGCGACGTCGCGCTTGCGGTTGCAGAAGATGATCCCGTTCTTCAACTCGTCCTCGCCGCGGATCAGGCTGCGCAGGCGCTCGCGCTTGGCGTGCCCCTCGGCACCGGTCGCGACGAGGCGCTGCGTGATCGTGGTGGCCGTGGAGGCGGGCCGCGCCACCTCGACCCGCTGCGGGTTGTGCAGGAACATGTCCGCCAGCCGCTCGATCTCCGGCGGCATGGTGGCGGAGAAGAACAGGGTCTGCCGGGTGAACGGCACCATCTTGGCGATCCGCTCGATATCGGGGATGAACCCCATGTCGAGCATGCGATCGGCCTCGTCGATGACCAGCAGCTCCACACCGGTGAGCAGCAGCTTGCCGCGCTCGAAATGGTCGAGGAGGCGGCCCGGCGTCGCGATCAGCACGTCGGTGCCGCGCGTCAGCTTGGCGTCCTGGTCGGCAAAGGACACGCCACCGATGATCAGCGCGACATTGAGCTTGTGGTTGGTGCCGTAGCGGTCGAAATTCTCGACCACCTGGGCGGCCAGCTCGCGCGTCGGCTCCAGGATCAGAGTGCGCGGCATCCGGGCCCGTGCGCGGCCGTTCTCCAGCAGCGTCAGCATCGGCAGCGTGAACGCCGCCGTCTTGCCGGTGCCGGTCTGGGCGATGCCGAGGACATCGCGACGCGCCAGGACGTGGGGGATGGCCTGCGCCTGGATCGGCGTCGGCTCGGTGTAACCCGCCGCTTCGACGGCGTTAAGGACTTTCTCACTCAGTCCCAGGTCGGAAAAAGGCATTTGCGTTCAGGAACCGTTGCGCGCCCGGCCGGCGCGAAGGACACCGTCGCGGCAACGGCTGGGGAAGGCTCGCGTGGGGCGCTCGGATGCTCCCGGGGCCGCGGGGCGCATCGTCCCTGTCAGTTAGGGCCTTGGCGCGACTTGTCAATCTCGCAATCGCCTCGCGGTGGCGGCAGCGCACGGCCACGCACAAGGGATCGAGCGCGCAACCCGGCGCCGATCAGGGTCGAAGACGGTCGGCCTCGGGCGCGCGGCAGGGGTCCAGGCGGGTGGACCGGGCGGAGGGCACCGACGCGAGGGCCCCGGTCGTCTCGGGATCGGCGGTCCCGGACTCGGCCGGATGCGCTGCGGCCGCGAGGGCGGTGACAACCGGCCTGTCGTCGGACCGGTTCAGCCGCGCGAGCTGGGAGGCGGCGGTCACCGCAAGGATCCCGACCAGACCTGCCACCCGCAGCGCCCAGGGCAGGGGGCCGGCGGGCCGGCGCGGCCGGGCACCGCCCGTTCTCTCGATGGAGGGTTCAGCCTGGAGCCCGGGAGCGGCCTTCAGGAGCCGGCGCTTGCCGAAAGTCGTTCGGCTCCGGTCGTCGCGGCTTTGCATGAGGGGCGTTCTCCGCTGGGCGCCAGGCCGGACCCGGTGCGCGGCGCAACAGGCCCCGTGCAACCCAGGACAGTCGGGGGACATGGTTAACCATCCGCTTACGACAGAGTCGTCCCTTCGCCAAAGTTGTGCCGGAATAAAACGCCCGCCATCGCCCGCCTCTCCAGAGACCTCGGTCGATGTCATCCGGGCCGCGACGGCACCCTGGAATATGCACACCGCGCAACGCAGCTAGTCTTCCGAGACTTTCCAGCTGTCCCCGCCCTGTCGAGGCGCACGATCGAGCCGGGTGCTTTGGGATTGGGTCCGCTAGTCTTCATCTTTCGTTGACGGGATGTCCCTAATCTGAGGATGCTTGTTGCAGGAAAGCGACAGACCCGCCATCCGAGAGCGCCTAGAAGGCTGCCGGCTCAAGCTAACCCCAGGACCGACACCACCATGAAGAAGCTCCTCCTCGCATCCACCGTCCTCGCAGGCCTGACCGTCACGGCGTCCGCTGCCGACCTGCCGCGCCGCGCTGCGCCGCCGCCGGTGTTCACGCCGGTGCCGGTGTTCACCTGGACCGGCTTCTACGTCGGTGTGAACGCCGGCTACGGCTTCGACGCCAGCAGCCGCAACACCAGCAACTACGCCCTGCCGGGTGGCTCGCTGATCAACTCGCCCGGCACGGCCGGCGTCGTCAGCGTCAACAACCGCAGCAACAACGACGGCTTCTCGGGCGGCGCCCAGATCGGCTACAACTATCAGTTCACGCCGGGCTCGGGCGTCGTGATCGGCTTCGAGGCTGACGCCCAGTACGTCGACTTCGCCCGCCGCGCCAACGCCACCCAGAACTACGCCTTCGGCGGTGTCCCCGGCTTCGCCTTCGCGGCCCCGCGCGCCTTCGTCGCCACCAGCGGCAACGGCCTCGACTACTTCGGCACCGTCCGCGGCCGCCTCGGCTACGCCTTCGACCGCACCCTCGTGTACGGCACCGGCGGCTTCGCCTACGGCTCGGGCCAGGACGACCAGAACTTCGCCGGCAACCGCTTCCGCGACAGCTTCCGCACCGGCTGGGCCGCCGGCGGTGGCGTCGAGTACGCCCTGCCCACCGACTCGTTCCTGAACTTCTTCCGCTCCTCGGCCGTGACGCTGAAGGTCGAAGGCCTGTACGTCAGCCTCGACCGCCAGAAGAACGCCGCGGGCGGCGTGTTCTACCCGACCCTCCTGGCCCCGAACGGCACCGCCTACCTCAACGGCGCCGCCGCCAAGACCGAGTTCGCCGTCGTCCGCGCCGGCCTGAACTACAAGTTCGGCTCGTACTAAGATCGAGAGCCGGAGCCGGCTTGACCGGCTCCGCGCAACGGAAGGGCTCGGCCGCAAGGCTGGGCCCTTCCGCGTTTCGGGCGGCCTGCCGGGCGCTCCAGGTGCGACAGGGACGGCTGGAACCGCGCGTGCCACCCGCGATTGAGACCGCGGCGCCCACAGGCATCCCGTGAAGGGATCCGGCGCAGCGGAGCGATCAGCCATGAAAAGCCGAATCCTTCTCCTGTCGCTCGCCGCCCTCTCTCTGGCGGGGACAGCTGCGGCCGCGCAGGACGCCACCGTGATCGGCAAGGATACGGTCCTGCCGGGCACCGGGCCCGGCACCGCGACGGACGGCACGGGGGTCGGCCGGCTGATGGAGGCGGCGAGTGCCGAGGACGCCGCCAAGCGTCAGGGGCTCAAGCCCGTCGCCTTCCTGACCACGAAGATGATCGGCGTAACGGTGCGCAACGCCGCGGGGGACAGCGTCGGCAAGATCGACGACCTCCTGATCACCGATGGCGGAATGCTCAGGGCCGTGGTGATCGATGTCGGCGGCTTCCTCGGGCTCGGCAGCAAGCTCATCGCCGTGGAACCCGGCGCCCTGGTGCTGCGGCCCGGCGGTGATCGGTTCTCGGCGGTCCTGAACATGAGCAAGGACACGGTGGCGGCGGCCAAGCCCTTCGACCCGGCCAAGGTGATCCCGGCGCCTCGATAAGCCGCGACCGAAGCCCGGCGCCCCTCTTTGCGGGCGAAGCGAAGCAACCTCGCGGCGCCCGGTTCACCAAGGTCGCGCCGTTCCGGATCGGTTCGCTCCGCTCGCAAGGACGGCGCGGCCCCGCCGGCCGACGCAGCATGGGCCGCGTCGGCGCAAAAGCGTCAGATGTCGAGATCCGCCCCCTCGGCGAAGGCCGCGCGCTCGCTGATGAAGGCGAAGCGCGCCTCGGGCTTGTTGCCCATCAGGCGCTCGACCGTGTCGCCGGTGGATTCCCGGGCCTCGTCCAGAACCGCGACGCGCAGCAGCGTGCGCTTCTTCGGGTCCATGGTGGTCTCCTTGAGCTGGGCCGGCATCATCTCGCCGAGGCCCTTGAACCGGCCGATCTCGACCTTGCCGCCCTTGAACACCGTCTTGATGATCCGCTCACGATCCGCGTCGTCCCGGGCATACGCCACCTTCGAGCCCTGCTGGAGCCGGTAGAGCGGCGGGATCGCCAGGTAGAGATGCCCGCGGTCGATGAGCTTCGGCATCTGCCGGTAGAAGAACGTGATCAGCAGCGACGCGATGTGGGCGCCGTCCACGTCGGCGTCCGTCATGATGATCACCTTGTCGTAGCGGAGATCCGTCTCGCGGAAGGCCGTTCCGGTGCCGCAGCCGAGCGCCAGTGTCAGGTCGGAGATCAGCTGGTTGGCGCCGAGCTTGTCGCGCGAGGCCGAGGCGACGTTGAGGATCTTGCCGCGCAACGGAAGGATCGCCTGCGTCGCCCGGTCGCGGGCCTGCTTGGCCGAGCCGCCGGCCGAGTCGCCCTCGACGATGAAGATCTCCGAGCCCGCGGTACCCGCCGCCGAGCAATCGGCGAGCTTGCCGGGCAGGCGGAGCTTGCGGGTGGCGCTCTTGCGGGCGACCTCCTTCTCCTGGCGGCGCCGCAGTCGCTCCTCGGCCCGGTCGATCACCCAGTCGAGCAGCTTGTTGGCCTGGGCCGGGGAGGCGGCGAGCCAGTGGTCGAAGGCGTCGCGCACCGAGGTCTCGACGATGCGCTGCGCCTCCACGGTGGCGAGCTTGTCCTTGGTCTGCCCCTGGAACTCCGGTTCACGGATGAAGACCGAGAGCATCGACGCGCAGGTCGCCATGACGTCGTCGGTGGTCACCGCCGTCATGCGTTTGGCTTGGTTCACCCGCTCGGCGTGCTCGCGCAGGCCCCGGAGCAGCGCGACCCTTAAGCCCGCCTCGTGGGTGCCGCCCTCAGGCGTCGGGATCGTGTTGCAGTAGGAATGCGAGATCCCGTCCTCGGCGACCATCCAGGCCACCGCCCATTCGAGCGACCCGTGCGAGCCCGGCTTCGTGATCTTGCCGGAGAACATCGCTTCGGTGACGAGTTCCTTGCCGTCGATGTCCCGGGCGAGATAGTCGCGCAGGCCGTCGGGGAAGCGGTGGACCGCCTCTGCCGGCACGTCCTCGAGCCCCTCCAGGAGGGTGGGAGCGCAGCGCCAGCGGATCTCGACGCCGCCGAACAGGTAGGCCTTCGAGCGGGCCATCTTGAACAGGCGGCGCGGGTCGAACTTCAGCGAGCTGAAGATCTGGGCGTCCGGGTGGAAGCGGACTCGGGTGCCGCGCCGGTTCTGCACACGGCCGACCAGCTCCAGCGCGCCTTGCGCGTGACCCCGCGAGAAGGTCTGGCGGTAGAGCGTCTGGTTGCGGGCCACCTCGACCTCAAGCAGGTCGGAGAGCGCGTTCACCACCGAGATGCCGACGCCGTGCAGGCCGCCCGAGGTCTCGTAGACCTTCGAGTCGAACTTACCGCCGGCATGCAGCGTGGTCATGATGACCTCGAGCGCCGACTTGCCGGGGAATTTCGGGTGCGGGTCGACCGGGATGCCGCGGCCGTTATCGGTGACCACGAGGGCGCCCGATTCCTCCAGCTCCACCTCGATGAAGCTGGCATGGCCTGCCACCGCCTCGTCCATCGAGTTGTCGATCACCTCGGCGAAGAGGTGGTGCAGCGCCCGCTCGTCGGTGCCGCCGATATACATGCCGGGGCGGCGCCGGACCGGCTCCAGCCCCTCCAGCACCTCGATGTCGGAGGCGGTGTAGCCGCCCTCCGGCTCGGCGGCCGCGAGCGTCGCCACCGAGGCCGAGGCGTCCAGGCGTCGCCGCGGCTCGGGCGGCCGGGGGGCCGGGCCCTTGCTGCCCGGCCCGAACAGGTCGCGCGCCGGATCGCTCACGCGCGGCCTCCGCGCGCGCGGCGCGTCGGCCGGCTCGGAATCGCGCAGACGTGTCTTGGGTCGTGGAGCATGCGCCTTCATCCCCGCATCATAGCGGAACAAAACGTAAACATCAAAGCCGTTCGCCCTCGGGCGAGGCGCGCGCATCATCGCATGCTGCGCTGCCGCGAGCGAGGGCCGGAGCCGCACCGACACCCAAGAGGACCGGGCCGCCCGTCATCACCACGTTGCACAACAATGAGTTAAGGCTTTCTCGTGGCCTGCTCGCCCGGCTTCCCTAGGCGGCCGCCGGAACAGAACGGGACGATCGACGTTGGTGGCGGAGACAAATCTTGACCGTGGTGAGGGAGCCGCAATCCATGAGCGACGCCGCGATTGAGGCCCGCCGCCTGACGTTGATCCGCTTCGAGCACGCGGCCGGCGCCGCCTTCGGCTGCGATGACGACCCGGCCGGCGTGCCGCCCGCCCGCATCCTGATGAATGCGACCACCATCGCGCTGGCGACTTTTGCGACGGCTGTGGCCGCGACGATCACCTACCTGGTCTGAGCCGCGCTCCGATCCGAGGCCGGTTCCGCGAGACGCTTCAGGCCGCCCGAAGCGCGCTCGGCCGTCAGCCCCATCGCGAACCCGCGCCCTCATCATGAGGTGCTGGAGCGCAGCGGGGCCGGCAGGATGAGGGGTGCGCTGGGGATCCCCGCGTCGCCCCGCTCCGGACCGCAGACAGCGAGCCCCTTCAGCCAGAACTCGACTTCTTCGCCGCGGCCTTCTTGGCCGCGGGCTTCTTCGTCGCTGTCTTCTTGGCGGCCGGCTTGTCGCCGGTGGCCTTGCGCGCGGACGTCTTCCGGACCGCACCCCGCTTCGCCGGCTTGCCGCCGCCCGCCGCGCGCTTGGCGTTCACCAGGGCGATCGCCTCGTCCAAGGTCAGCGCCTCGGCGGTCATGGTCTTCGGCAGCGTGGCGTTGACCTCGCCGTCGGTGACGTAGGGCCCATACTTGCCGGCCTTGACCACGAGGTCGCGCCCGCTCGCCGCATCCGTGCCGAGCGGGCGGCCGGGATCTGCGGCCGCACGGCCGCGTCCGCCGCCCTGCTCCTTGGCGACGATCAGGTCGATGGCGCGGTTGCCGCCGATCTCCAGCACGTCGTCGTCCTTGCCGAGATTGGCGTAGGTCTTCCCGTGCTGCACGTAGGGCCCGAACCGGCCGAGATTGGCCAGGATCGGCTCGCCGGTCTCGGGGTGGCGGGCCACCTCGCGGGGCAGCGCCAGCAGCGCCAGCGCCTTCTCCAGATCCACATCCGAGGGGCTGAGCCCCTTCGGCAGCGACGAGCGCTTCGGCTTCGCGGCGTCCTTCTCGGTGGAGGCCTCGCCGAGTTGCAGGAACGGCCCGAACCGGCCGTCGCGGAGCGTCACCGGCAGGCCGGTCGCCGGATCGTTGCCCAACACCCGGACGCCCGGCTGGCCGCCCTCGGCCGAGGAACCGTCCCCCTCGCCGTCGACGCCCGAGGCCGAGAGCTGGCGGGTATACTTGCACTCCGGATAGTTCGAACAGCCGATGAAGGCGCCGAACTTGCCGAGCTTCAGCGACAGCTGGCCGGAGCCGCAGGTCGGGCAGGTCCGCGGGTTCGAGCCGTCGCCCTTGTCGGGGAAGATGTGCGGGCCGAGAAGGCCGTTCAGGGCCTCCAGCACGTCGGTGACGCGCAGTTCCTTGGTCTCGGCGATGGCGGCGGAGAAATCGCGCCAGAAGTCGCGCAGCACCGCCCGCCAGTCGATCTCGGCGTTGGAGACGCGGTCGAGCTGCTCCTCCAGGCCGGCGGTGAAATCGTACTCGACGTAGCGCCGGAAGAAGCTCTCCAGGAAGCCCGTGACGAGCCGCCCCTTGTCCTCCGGTTGCAGCCGCTTCTTCTCGATCTTGACGTATTCGCGATCCCGCAGCGTCTGGAGGACCGCCGCGTAGGTCGAGGGCCGGCCGATTCCGAGCTCCTCCATGCGCTTCACGAGGCTCGCCTCGGAATAGCGCGGCGGCGGCTCGGTGAAGTGCTGGGTCGCGCTGATGCGCTCGCGGGTGAGCGGGTCGCCGGCCTTCATGGGCGGCAGGCGGCGGCTCTCCTCGTCCTCCTCGTCGTCCTTGCCCTCCTGGTAGAGGGTCAGGAAGCCGTCGAACTTCACCACCTGGCCGGTGGCGCGCAGGTCGATCTGGCGCGGCCCGACCGTCGCGGTGACGTCCACGGTGGTCCGCTCCAGCTCGGCCGATTCCATCTGGCTCGCCATGGTGCGGGTCCAGATCAGGTCGTAGAGCTTGGCCTGCTCGGGCTCCAGGTGCCGCGCGACCATCTTGGGCAGGCGGCCCATGTCGGTCGGCCGCACCGCCTCGTGGGCCTCCTGGGCGTTCTTGGCCTTGACGCTGTACTTGCGCGGCACGTCCGGCACGTAGCGGTCGCCGAACTCCTTGCCGATCACCCGGCGGGCGTCCTGGATCGCCTCCGGCGCCATGTCGACGCCGTCGGTCCGCATGTAGGTGATGATGCCGACGGTCTCGCCGCCGATGTCGACGCCCTCGTAGAGGCGCTGGGCGACCCGCATGGTCTGGGCCGGCGCCATGCCGAGCTTGCGCGAGGCCTCCTGCTGCAGCGTCGAGGTCGTGAAGGGTGGCTGCGGGTGGCGCTTGGCGGGCTTGGCCTCGACGCTCGCCACCTGGAAGGTCGCGAGTTCGAGGTCGCGCCTGAAGGCCGCGGCCTCATCGCCGGTGCCGACGTCGAGGCGCTGGATGCGCTTGCCGTCGGCGCCGACGAGGCGGGCCTCGAAGGTCGCGCCGTCGGCGGTCGTCAGCGTGGCGATGAGCGTCCAGTACTCGCGCGGCTTGAACCGCTCGATCTCCATCTCGCGCTCGACCACGAGGCGCAAAGCCACGGATTGCACGCGCCCCGCCGAGCGGGCGCCCGGCAGCTTGCGCCACAGGACCGGCGAGAGGTTGAAGCCCACGAGGTAATCGAGCGCCCGGCGCGCCAGGTAGGCGTCGACCAGGGCCTGGTCGATCTCCCGGGGCTTGCGCATCGCCGCCTCGACCGAGGACTTGGTGATGGCGTTGAAGGTGACGCGCTCGACCGGTATGCCCTTGAGCGCCTTGCGGGCGGTCAGCGCCTCCAAGACGTGCCAGGAGATCGCCTCGCCCTCACGATCCGGGTCGGTGGCGAGGATCAGCTTGTCGGCGCCCTTGACCGCCTTGGCGATCTCGGAGACCCGACTCGCCCCGCGGTCGGCCAGCTCCCAGACCATGTGGAAGTCCTGCTCGGGATCCACAGAGCCGTCCTTGGGCGGCAGGTCGCGGATATGCCCGAAGGAGGCGATGACTTCATAGTCGCGGCCGAGATACTTATTGATCGTCTTGGCTTTGGCCGGCGACTCGACGACGACGACTTTCATTCAGACCTCTGCCCCTGACGGAGCCTGGGCGCGACGGACGAATTCTGTTCGAGATTCGCGTGGGACGTATGCCCGCCGTCGGGCCGGGGCCGCGCGCCGGGGACAAGTGGGTCACGGGCGGCGGGATGTCAAATGGCGGGGGTGTTCGGCCGAGCCGGCGCCTCAGATCCCCGCATACCACTCGTAGCCGCGATCCTCCCAGTAGCCGCCGCCGCCCTGGCCGATCCCGGCGAGCGACTCCACCAGCTCGACCCGCATCACGTACTTGGCCTGCTTGTAGCCGAGCTGCCGCTCCACCCGCAGGCGCAAAGGCGCGCCGTTGGAGACCGGCAACGGCTTGCCGTTGAGGTCGTAGGCCAGGATCGTCTGCGGGTTGACGGCGTCGTAGAGGTCGATGCTCTCGTAGTAGCGGATCGGTGTGCGCTTATCCTCGGGCTCCGAATCGGCGTTGCCCTGGCCCCAATCGTCCTTGGGCGCGTCGGTGGCTGTGGGCGCGCCGCCCCAATCCTCGGCGGCGGCGAGCTGGACGTAGGCCTCGCGCACCGCGCCCGGGTGGCCGGGCCTCAGGAAGGCCCCGTCCTGGCTGCCGGCATATTCGAGCGTGTCGGCGCAGTGGAACACTGCGTAGCGCGCCTGCGGCTTGAGCCCGGCCCGCTTCAGCACCTCGGCGAGCGGCACCCCGGCCCATTGCCCGATGCAGCTCCAGCCCTCCACGCAATCGTGACGGGTGATCTGCGTCCGCGACGGCAGGGCGCGCAGGTCCGCGAGGCTGAGCGACAGCGGGGTCTCGACCAGCCCGTCGACCGTGAGCCTGAAGGCGGCGAATTTTTGCGCCGCGAGCGCCCGATAGGCGCGGTCTGGCGGATCGATGGTGCCGTTCGGCTTGAACCACGGCGAGATCATCGCGGCCGGGAATTCCCGCGCCAGGGTGGCGGGCGACATCAGCAGGCGCTGGACATACAGGTTGGCGTCCTCGCCGACCTGGAGGGTGCGCCGGCCCGTCTCGGTCCCGGCGAAGCGGTCGCAGCCGCCGAGCAGGGCGGTGCCCATCAGGCCGGCGCCGCCGGTGAGGAGCTTGCGGCGTTGGAGGATCATCGGGCGTGCTCCCGGTCACGGCCGAGGCTGAACCAGCCGGTGATCATGCCGCGCATGTTGTTGACGAGGCCGGAGACCAGCACGAGCAGCACGTGGACCACCACGAACACCACGATCAGGCCGGCGGCGATGAAGTGGACGCTGCGCGCCGATTGCCGGCCGCCGAACAGCTCGGTCAGCCAGGGCCAGGCCGCGTCCATCCCGGGCGACATGGCGAGGCCGGCCAGCACCATCGCGGGCAGGAGGCCCAGGACCACCACGAGGTAGGTGAGCTTCTGGATGACGTTGTAGCGCTTGGCCTCCGTGCCCTCGGGGAAGCGCAGGAGCAGGTGCTCCTTCACGGAGCCGCCGAAGTCGCGGATCTGGTCGCCGTCCGGGATCAGGCGCCGCCGGAGCTGGCCGCTGAACAGGCCGTACAGCAGGTAGACCGCGCCATTGATCACCAGAAGCCACGCGAACAGGAAATGCCAGCGCCGGCCCGTGGCGAGGTCCTGGTCGGCCGGCAGGGTCGCCCAGGCCGGGAAGGCCCGCTCCACCTCGGTGCCGCCCTCGGCGCGGGACAGGCCGAGCACCCCGGTCGTGTCGAGGCTGTGCGTGCCGACCGTCACCACCCCGCGGCTCCTGCCGTCGCGACCCTGCTCGCTGGTGATGGCCAGCGCCGGATCGTCGAAGGTGGAGACCGCGCCCCAGTAGAGGGCCGGATGGGCGTTGAAGATCTGCAGGCCGCTCATCAGCAGCACCAGCAGCACGGCGGCGTTGACCCAGTGCGCCAGCCGGATCACCAGCGGGTGGCGGTAGAACCAACGGCGGCCCTGGCGGTCGACCGTCTCGGGGGCTTCGAGGGCAGGGGAGGCGGCCAAGCGTCGGGATCCCGGTCATGCGGCGCGGCGCCGGGAATCGTCCGAATCCCGACCGTTGGGGCAGATACGCGGCGCGGTTCGCGTCGGTTACCATCCGCCGGAAAAAAGGCCGCAGGCGCCCCCCCGCCTTGCCGGGAGGGCGCGCCGCACCTACACCCGGGCCTCATCATGACGACGCCCGCGCCCCCGGCCTTCCCGCACCGGCACCTCCTCGGCATCGAGGGCCTGACCCGGCCCGACATCGAGGCTCTGCTCGACGCCGCCGAATCCGCCGTCGACATCTCGCGACAGGTGGAGAAGAAGCGCACGACCCTGCGGGGCCGCACGCAGATCAACCTGTTCTTCGAGCCCTCGACGCGGACGCAATCGTCCTTCGAGCTCGCCGGCAAGCGGCTCGGCGCCGACGTGATGAACATGTCGGTCGCCTCGTCCTCGGTGAAGAAGGGCGAGACCCTGATCGACACCGCCGCGACGCTCAACGCCATGCGGCCCGACATCATCGTGGTCCGTCACGAATCGGCCGGCGCGGTGCATCTCCTGGCCCGCAAGGTCGATTGCGCGGTGGTCAATGCCGGCGACGGCGCCCACGAGCACCCGACCCAGGCGCTCCTCGACGCGCTCACCATCCGCCGCAACAAGGGGCGGATCGAGGGCCTGCAGGTGGCGATCTGCGGCGACGTCCTGCACTCGCGGGTGGCGCGCTCCAACATCATCCTGCTTCAGGCGATGGGCGCGCGGGTGCGCCTGATCGCGCCCTCGACGCTGCTGCCCGCCGGGATCGAGCGCTTCGGCGTCGAGACCTTCACGGACATGCGCAAGGGCCTCGCCGGCTGCGACATCGTGATGATGCTGCGCCTCCAGCGCGAGCGCATGAACGGCTCGTTCGTGCCCTCCGTGAAGGAGTATTTCCGCTATTTTGGCCTCGACGGCGAGAAGCTGGCGCTGGCCAAGCCCGACGCCCTGGTGTTGCATCCGGGGCCGATGAACCGCGGCGTCGAGATCGCCTCGGACATCGCCGACGGGGCGCAGTCGCTGATTCGCGAGCAGGTCGAGATGGGCGTCGCCGTGCGCATGGCCGTGCTGGAGGCGCTGGCCCGGCACCTGCCGAACGAGTGAGCCCCGGACAAAGCCGGACGGCCTTCACCCGCCCCGCTTGCCCGCGGGCTGGCCGTGGCGCAGTTTCCTGCCGAAATCCGGTCCTGATCCGTATGAAGGGCCGTCGTAACATGCAGATCGCTTCATGACCGCCTACACGCTCGCCGACCTTGCCGCCCTCGTGGCGAGCCGTGCCGGGACCGATCCCGCCACTTCCTACACGGCCAAGCTCCTGTCCGAAGGCCCCGCCAAGGCGGCCAAGAAGCTCGGCGAGGAGGCGGTGGAGGCCGCAATCGCGGCCGTGCAGGGCGACAAGACCGGCCTGCGGAATGAGGCCGCCGACGTGCTCTACCATCTCATCGTGCTGCTTCGGGCCGGGGGGGTGGAACTCGACGCCGTCATGGCCGAGCTGGAGCGCCGCACTGCCCAGAGCGGCATCGCCGAGAAGGCCGCGAGGCGCCACGCGTGAACGCGGCCGCGCTGCCGGGCTCGGTCGAGGCGATCCTCGACGCGTCGGACCGGCTCTCGCCGTATCGCCGCTTCAGCCGCGAGGAATGGGCACAACTGCGCGCCGACACGCCGCTCACCCTCAATCAGGAAGATCTCGAGCGGCTGCAATCGATCAACGACCCGATCTCGGTGGAAGAGGTGGTGGCGATCTACCTGCCGCTGTCGCGGCTGCTCGCCCTCTACGTCGCGGCGACCCAGGGACTGTTCAAGGCGACGCAGCGCTTCCTGATGGCCGAGCGCGAGACCAAGGCCCCCTACATCATCGGGCTCGCCGGATCGGTGGCGGTGGGCAAATCCACCACGGCCCGAATCCTGACCGCGCTGCTGGCGCGCTGGCCCAACACCCCGAAGGTCGACCTCGTCACCACCGACGGGTTCCTGCTGCCCAACGCCGAACTCGCCGCCAACGGGCTGATGGAGCGGAAAGGGTTTCCCGAGAGCTACGACACCGCCGCGCTGCTGCGCTTCCTCCACGACGTGAAGGCCGGACACAAGCGCGTGACCGCGCCGCTCTACTCGCACCTCGTCTACGACCGGGTGCCCGGGGAGGAGCGGGTGGTCGAGAGCCCCGACATCCTGATCGTCGAGGGCCTGAACGTGCTCCAGCCCGCCCGCCTGCCGCGCGACGGCACCGCGATCCCGTTCGTGTCCGATTTCTTCGACTTCTCGATCTATCTCGACGGCCACGAGGACGACCTGCATCGCTGGTACGTCACACGCTTCATGAAGCTGCGGCAGACGGCGTTCCGCGACCCGCGCTCCTACTTCCGGAAATATGCCGGGATTCCCGAGACCGAGGCGCTCGACATCGCCGACCGGCTCTGGACGACGATCAACCTGCCGAACCTGCGCGAAAACATCGTCCCCACGCGCCAGCGGGCGAGCCTGATCCTCACCAAGGGCGCGAGCCACCGGATCGAGAGCGTGGCGTTGCGGCGGTTGTAGGTCGCGGCACTCCAAGCCGCCCCCTCATCCTGAGGCGACCGCGAAGCGGGCCGCGAAGGAGGGCTCCAGGGATCGCAGGTCTGGCCGGAGGTCTCCTTCGAGGCCTCCGCTTCGCTCCGGCACCTCAGGATAAGGGGGCGGATGGGAGCAGGCTGCTTAGGCAAACGGAAATTCCGCCTCCGCCACATACGGCCCACCACCGGTCGATTCCCGCGCCGAGAACAACGTCACCCGGCCGACATCGAACGACAGCGGCACGAAGACCGGGGCCTGCGACAGGTACATCGCCGTCGCCTCCGGCGTGGCGTCGCGCCGCAGCCGGGCCAGTGTGACGTGCGGAGTGAATTTTCGCCGTTCCGGCTCCAACCCGGCCCGGCGCACGAGCCGCTCCTGCTCGGCCTGGAGATCCATCAGCGCCGGAGCCGCTACCACCGACGCGTAGAGCGCCCGCGGCTTGTCGCCGCCGAACAGGCCGAGGCCGTCGAGCGTCACCGTGAGGGCCGGGCGCGCCCGCATCTCGGACAAGGCTTCGACCACGTCGTCGGCCACGGGCGCCTCGACGTCGCCGAGGAAGCGCAGGGTCACGTGGAAGTCGCCGGGCTCGATCCAGCGGGCACCCGGGAGGCCGCCCTGCCAGGCCCTGAGCGCGCCGGCGACCGCTTGCGGCACGGCGAGCCCGGTGAACAGGCGCGGCACTACCGCGACGCCCTCTGCCGGAGGCCCCCCACAAAGGTCTCCACCGTCGGGAGCATGCGGGACGCGATCGTCTCGACGCCCTGCCGGTTGGGGTGGATCCCGTCATCGAGGTGCTGCGCCCGGTCGCCGATGATTCCGTCGAGGAAGAACGGGTAGAGGGTCAGGCCGTAGCGCTCGGCGAGGGCCGGGTAGATCGCGTCGAACCGGGCCTTGTAGTCCGGCCCGAGATTGGGGGCGGCCTGCATGCCGGCCAGCAGGATCGGGATGCCGCGCGCCTTGAGCCGCTCGATGATCGCCGACAGCGCGCCCTCGGTGACCTTCGGGTCGGTGCCACGCAGCATGTCGTTGGCGCCGAGTTCGAGGATCACGCCGGCGGTCCCGTCCGGCACCGACCAATCGACCCGGTCGAGGCCGCCGGTGGCGGTGTCGCCGGAGACGCCGGCATTGGCCACCGTCACGTCCGCGCCCTTGGCCTTGAGCAGGCGCTCAAGCACGGACGGCAAGGCCGCGTCGGCCGGCAGGCGGTAGCCGGCGGTCAGGCTGTCGCCGAGGGCGACGAGCTTGATCGGGCCGCCCGAGGCGGCCTGCCCATCTGTCATGAAAGGGACCATCAGGAACGCTAGCGCTGCGGCAAACAGGGCCGTGCGCCGGAACACACCGCCTTCGTCATGGCGTGGCCCCAATGCAAAACCCATATCGCGGTGCAGCCGCGGCCCGTACAGCCAAGATCGCAGCCAACCGAGGACCTCGCGCGCCATGCTCGTCATCGCCCACAGATCGGCTCGCCGGTGAGCCAAGGCAAGGTGCTGCGCGAGCCCGCGATCGCGCTGTCGAACATCGATCTCAGCCTCGGACGCGGCGCCGCCCGCGTCCACGTCCTGCGCGGCATCTCGCTCAGCGTCGGCCGCGGCGAGGCGGTGGGCCTCGTCGGCCCCTCGGGCTCCGGCAAGTCGACGCTGCTGATGGTCATGGCCGGGCTGGAGCGGCCCGATTCCGGAGGCGTCGTCATCGAGGAGACCGACCTCGTCCGCCTCGACGAGGACGCGCTCGCCCGGTTCCGGGGCCGGCGGATCGGCATCGTGTTCCAGGCCTTCCACCTCGTACCGACCATGACGGCCCTCGAGAACGTGGCCCTGCCGCTCGAACTCGCCGACCGGCCCGGCGCCCTGGACCGGGCCCGCGCCGAGCTGGAGGCGGTCGGTCTCGGGCACCGGCTGCACCATTACCCGGCGCAGCTCTCCGGCGGCGAGCAGCAGCGCGTCGCCATCGCCCGCGCGGTCGCCCCCGATCCGGCGATCCTGGTGGCCGACGAGCCCACCGGCAACCTCGACGAGGCCACCGGCCGCCAGATCGTCGACCTGCTGTTCCGGCTGAAGCGCGACCGCGGCGCCACGCTGGTCCTCGTCACCCACGATAACGGCCTCGCGCGCCTGTGCGACCGCACCGTGCGCCTGCGCTCGGGGCGGATCGAGGAGGCGGTGACCGCCTGATGCACGGCACGATCACCCGCCCCGACCCCGCGCCCCGGCGCATCCCGCTCACCCTGCGCCTCGCTTGGCGTGAGCTGCGCGCCGGCCTCACCGGCTTCTCGGTGTTCCTCGCCTGCATCGCGCTGGGCGTCATGGCCATCGCGGGGGTGGCTTCGATCTCGCGCTCGCTCTCGGACGGGCTCGGCCGCGAGGGCCGCCGGATCCTCGGGGGCGACCTCGCCTACAACCTGATCAACCGCGAGGCGACCGACGCGGAGAAGCAGGCCCTGGCGCGGGAAGGGCGGCTCGATAGCGTCGCCTCCCTGCGGGCCATGGCGGTGGCGCCGAGCGGCGATGCGGCCCTGGTCGAGCTGAAGGCGGTCGATCCGGCCACCTACCCGGCCGCGGGCGAGATCGACACCGACCCGCCGGGCCGCCTCGCCGATCTGCTGGCGGAGCGGGACGGGGTGCCGGGGGCGCTCGCCGACCCGGCCCTGCTCACCCGCCTCGACGTCAAGGTCGGCGACCGGATCGCGCTCGCCGGGCACGATGTGGCGATCCGCGGCACGATCGTGTCGGAGCCCGACAAGATCGCCGGCGGCATCGGCTTCGGGCCCCGGCTGATGATCGCCGAGCCGACGCTCCGGGCCACCGGCCTCGTTCAGCCCGGCAGCCTCAACCGCTGGAGCTACCGCCTCATCCTGCCGCCCGGCGCGCCGGATGCCGATCTCGACGCGGCGCAGGCCCGGATCCGCGCCGCGACTCCGGAGGCCGGCTGGGAGATCCGCTCGCGCACCAATGCCGATCCGCGCTTTTCCAAGAGCATCGAGCGCTTCACGCAGTTCCTGACCCTGGTGGGGCTCACCGCGCTGATCGTCGGCGGCGTCGGAGTCGGCAACGCCGTCCACGCCTTCGTGGAGCGCAAGCGGCCCTCGATCGCGACCCTCAAGAGCGTCGGCGCGCCGGGCTCGCAGGTGGTCGCCCTCTACCTGACGCAGGTGATGCTGATCGCCGGGCTGGGCACCCTCATCGGCCTCGCGATCGGCGCGAGCCTGCCCTTCCTCCTCGAAGCCCTGTTCTCCGCCGACCTGCCGCTGCCGCTCAACCCGACGCTCGCCCCGGGGGAACTCGCGCTCGCCGCTGCCTACGGGCTGATCACCGCCTTCGCGTTCGCGATCACGCCGCTCGGCCGCGCCCACGACGTGCCCGTCTCCGGCCTGTTCCGCGACACGGTCGACCCGGCCCGGGTGCGCCCGCGCTGGCGCTACCGGATCTGGCTGGGCCTGAGCCTCGCGGCTCTGGTCGGGCTGTCGGTGGCCACCGCCTTCGACCGGCGGGTGGCGCTGATCTTCATCGCGGCCGCCGCCATCGCGTTCGGCCTGCTGCATCTCGTGGCGCTCGGCCTGATGGCGCTTGCCCGGCGCCTGCCGCACCCGCGCTGGCCGGCGCCCCGGATGGCACTCGCCAACCTGCACCGGCCCGGCGCGCTGACGCCGGCCATCGTCCTGTCGCTCGGCCTCGGCGTGACGCTCCTCGTGACGCTGAGCCTGATCGACGCCAATGTCCGCCGCACCATCAGCGCGACCCTGCCGGCGCGGGCGCCGAATCTCTTCTTCCTGGATATTCCCTCGCGGGACGCCGCCCAGTTCCGCGAGTTCCTGGCGCGCTCGGCCCCGAACGGCAAGGTCGAGGACGTGCCGATGATGCGCGGCCGGATCGTCGCCCTGAACGGCGTGCCGGCGAGCAAGATCCGGCCACCGGAGGATGCCGCCTGGGTGCTCGACGGCGACCGGGGCATCACCTACGCCGACACGGTTCCGGACGGCTCCAGCCTCACCGAGGGCGCGTGGTGGAGCCCCGAGCAGGGCGCGAAGCCGCTGGTCTCCTTCGAGGCCGACCTCGCCCGCCAGCTCGGCCTCAAGCTCGGCGACACAGTCACCGTCAACGTCCTCGGCCGCGACCTCACCGCGACGATCTTCAACCTGCGCCGGGTGGAGTGGCGCAACCTCGGCATCAACTTCGTGATGGTGTTCTCGCCCGGCACCTTCCGGGGCGCGCCGCATTCCGACCTCGCCACGCTGACGCTCCCCGGCGGCACCGACGCGGCCACCGAGAACCACATCCTCCGGGATGTCGCCAAGACCTTCCCATCGGTGAGCGCCGTGCGCGTCAAGGACGCGCTGGACGCGATCGGCGACCTCGTCGGTCGCCTTGTCATGGCGATTCGCGGGGCGAGCGCGGTGGCGGTGCTGGCGAGCCTGTTCGTCCTGGCCGGCGCCATCGCGGCCGGCCACCGGGCGCGGCTCTACGACGCCGTGGTGCTCAAGGTCCTGGGCGCGAGCCGCGCGCGGCTGCTCACCGCCTACGCCCTCGAATACGCTGCCCTGGGCCTCGCCACGGCCCTGTTCGGCCTCATCGCCGGATCGCTCGCCGGCTGGGTGATCGTCGCCAAGGTCATGCACCTCGACTTCCGCCTCGACCTGTCGGGCGCGCTGGTCGCGGCCGTGGCCGCGGTGGCCCTGGCGATCCTGCTGGGCCTCGTCGGCACGTGGCGGATCCTGGGGCAGAAGCCCGCCCCGTATCTGCGGCAGATCTGAGGGACGCCGCCAACTTATTGAATTCGCGCGCAGATGACGAGTCAGCTGTCAACCGCTCAATCCTGCGCAGAGATTCGAGCGCGCTCTCATCGATGTCGGTTCGTCGAACCTCTCGATCCGGAGGATAATTCCCCAGCCCTGACAAAGAGCGCGTGCCTGCACGGCTATTCGCAAGTGAACTCTTTGTCATTCTTCCGCGATGTCGGTACGGAGAACGATATTCAAATTTTCGACGAGCCGGGAGGACCATCCGCCATGCGCATCAACGTCATCGATGGCTACGCGGAGGACGTGGACCGTCTCCGTGCGGCTCTCGAAGCCTCTTGCGTTGTCGGCGCCTGGGAGTGGGATCATGTCGGTGGCGTCGTCGTCTACGATGCGGGCGCGGCCCGGTTGCTGACCGGCAACCCTGAACTCGCCGACCGTCCGATCAGCGGGCCGATGGCTCTGGCTGCGGTGCATCCGGACGACATGACGTGGCTGATGGACCACATGCTGCGGGCCGTCTGGTCCGGCGGTCTGGTGCTGGCCGAGTACCGCGTGTTCAAGGCGGACGGCGCCGTGCGCTGGCTCCTGAGCCGCGGCCGGACCCATCGGGACCAAGACGGCCAGCCGCTGCGCTCGCATGGCATCCTGATGGACATCACGGAGATCCGCGACGGCGGCGATCGCTACGTGCTCGGCAAGCCTCTGGCGGGCGGCGATCCCCTGGAGCGTGCGGCCGACCTCGCGATCGCGCTCAAGGAGACGATCACCGACGACATGCCCGCGGAGGTGCGTGCCGCCGCCGAGCTGATGCTCCTGGGCCTGGGCCGCGCGCTCGCCCACAGGGCGATGCGTGGAACCATCCACTGAGCGGCCAGCCGCAGCTCAGCCGCCGCGCCCCGTCGCGGAAGGCCGGGATCCCATGGGCCGGACGCCCGATGTCAGAGGATTTTTCCCACCTCGCACAAGCACGAGCCCGCCGCTCATGACCGGGCCGGCCTGGGAAAAAGCGGCGGGTGCGCGTTCGTGCGGGGCATAAGGAAGCTGTTAAGACTTCGCGCGCGGTCATCGAAGCGGCTGCATCCCGGCAACCGTCAGTCGAACGGCCCGCCCCCGGCGCGGAATGCATTTTAATCCCTGCCCGGATGGACAAAAATACATCCTCCGGACATGCAAAACCTGCGCGGCAACCGTGGCCGGGGACTTGTGTCGGAGCGGAAGGCGCAACATATTCCTGACCGAGGCGCCAGCCTGGCGCCAGAGGTCCTGCGTGGGCCTCGCCCGAACACCACGCTGAGAGAGCCTCCGCAAGGAAACTCCCATGGCATTCGAGAATAGCCCCTTCCGGTACGGCGCCCAGCAGCCGACCGGCTACGCCGGCACCCAGGTCGAAGTCGACCAGGGTCTGCGCACCTTCATGCTCGGCGTCTACAACAACATGGTCGTCGGGCTCGGCATCTCCGGTCTCGTCGCGCTCGGCCTGAACATGGCCTCCGTGGCGGCCTATCAGGGCACCCGCCCGATCCTGACCCCCTTCGGTCAGACCCTCTATCTCAGCCCGCTCAAGTGGGTCCTGATGCTCGCCCCGCTGGCGTTCATCTTCGTCTTCTCCATGCGGATGGACCGGATGTCGGCCTCCTCCGCGCGGACGATGTTCTGGGCCTTCGCGGCGGTGATGGGCGCGTCGATGTCCTCGCTTCTCCTGGTGTTCACCGGGGGCAGCGTGGTGCAGGTGTTCTTCATCACGGCGGCGGCCTTCGGCTCGCTCAGCCTCTGGGGCTACACCACCCGGCGCAGCCTCTCGGGCATGGGCTCGTTCCTGATGATGGGCCTGATCGGCATCATCCTCGCGTCGCTGGTGAACATCTTCTTCGCCTCGTCGGCCCTCCAGTTCGCCATCTCGGTGCTGGGCGTGCTGATCTTCGCGGGGCTGACCGCCTACGACACGCAGAAGCTCAAGGAGATGTATCTCTACGGCGGCTTCGACGGCGAGATGGCGGCCAAGATGTCGGTGAACGGCGCCCTGACGCTCTATCTCGACTTCATCAACATGTTCCAGTTCCTGCTGAGCCTGATCGGCGACCGCCGCTAAGCCAGCCTGAAAACCGGGACCGAGGAGACCCCGGCGGGAAACCGCCGGGGTTTTTTTGCCTGGCCGCGGCAGCCGGATTCGCTAGGCTGCGACCATGCCCGCGATTTCCGGTCTCTCCGCCTTCCCGATCACCCCGAGCGACGCCGACGGCCGGGTCGATTCCGATGGTCTGCGCCGGTTGCTGGAGCCGCTCGCGGCCGCCGGCGTCGATTCGATCGGCCTGCTCGGCAGCACCGGAACCTACGCGTATCTGAGCCGGGACGAGCGGCGCCGGGCGGTCGCGATCGCCGCCGAGGCCGTGGGCGGGCGGGTGCCGCTCCTCGTCGGGATCGGCGCCCTGCGAACCGACGACGCCGTCCGCCTAGCGCAGGACGCGCGGGCGGCCGGCGCGGATGCCGGGCTGCTCGCCCCCGTCTCCTACACGCCGCTCACCGAGGCCGAGGTCGAGGCGCATTTCGCGGCGGTGGCGGAGGAGGGCAGCTTGCCGCTCGTCCTCTACGACAACCCCGCGACCACGCATTTCCGCTTCACGCCGGCGCTGATCGGCCGGATCGCCTGCCATCCCGGGATCGTGGCGGCCAAATGCGCCGCGCCGGAGCCGGCGGCCGCCGGCTCGGGTGTGGCGGCCCTGCGCGCGGCCGTTCCGGCGGGGTTCCCGATCGGCTTCAGCGGCGATTGGAACGTGACCGAGTCGCTGATCGCCGGCGGCGCGGCGTGGTTCAGCGTTGCGGGCGGCTTGTTTCCGCGGACCTGCCTGGCGATCGTCCGGGCCGTCGTGGCGGGCGAGACGGAGCGGGCCCGCGCCCTCAACGCGGAGCTGGAGCCCCTCTGGACGCTGTTCCGGACTTATTCCAGCCTTCGGGTGGTCTACGCCCTGGCCGAACTCATGGGCCTGTGCCGCGCCGAGCCGCCGCGGCCGATCCGCCCGCTGGCGCCGGAGGTGGTGGCCGAGATCGCCGGGACCGTCCGGCGCCTGTCCCTGTCCTGAGCGAGCGCCTCGCGGCCATCACTCCGGGGCTGCGCGGCGCGGGCCCGGAATCCAGACCGCTTTCGGTGCCGAGCGATGGCGCGTCGGCGGCTCTGGATCCCGGGCGCGCCTGCGGCGCCTCGGGATGACGGGATGGAGCGTCACACAGGGCATCGCGCGTGGGCGCGGTCAGACCGCCTTCGGCGCCGGCTCCAGCACGGCGATCACCCGGACGAGTTCCGAACCGCGCTTCAGGATCTGGCCGCTCGCCGCGATGACCGCGTAGGCCCCCTGGCGGCGGGCGAGCTTCGGATCCTTCTCGATCCGGTAGAGCGGCATCTCGGAGGCGCGGCGGTAGATCGAGAACACCGCCTTGTCGCGGCGGAAATCGAGGGCGTAGTCGCGCCATTCGCCCGCTGCGACCTGCCGGCCGTAGAGATTGAAGATCGTGCGCAGTTCGTCCCGGTTGAAGGCGATCTGCGGAGGGGCCGCGCGGGCAGGGAAGGGGATGACATGGCCTACCGCCTCGTCGGGCCTCGGCCCGGCGCTCGTCCTCTCGGTCATCATCGCTCCCGCGCATCGTCCCTTTGCCGGATGATGGGCTTCGCCGGAGCGGCCCGCAAGGGTGACCATCACCGTGTCGCACGAGACACGGCCAAGCGACAAAAAACACGATTTGGCCCAATTCACGCCTTTTGCAGGCCGCGTTGCAGCGCGACAACAGATGTCGAACCTCGCCGGGTTCTGCCCGGCCGGCGCCCGACACCCAGCTCCCCAGCCATCGGCCGCCGTTCGGGATCCCAGGATCCGGCACTCCGAGGTTTCGAGACCCAAGACTTCAGGCCGCCCCTCCGGGCGGCCTTTTTTCTGTTTCCCGTTCGGCCGAAGAAGCGGCTATGCCAGCCGCATCATGGGCCCGCCCGCCTTCGACGCCGCCTTCCTGCACGACCTCGACACGCTGTTCGCGTGGCGCCGCGACGTGCGCCGCTTCAGGACGGACCCGGTCGACGAGGCCGCCCTGCGCGCCTGCCTCGCGGCGGCCCACCGGGCCCCCTCGGTCGGCAACAGCCGGCCCTGGCGGTTCGTGCGCGTCGCGGATCCGGCGCGGCGCTGCGCGGTCGCGGAGAATTTCGCCGGCTGCAACGCCGCCGCGGCCGCGGGCTACGAGGCGGCCCGCGCCGCGCAGTATCGCGGGCTGAAGCTCGCCGGCCTGCGAGAAGCGCCGGTGCATCTGGCGGCCTTCTGCGACGCGGCCACTGAGACCGGCCTCGGCCTCGGGCGGGCCAGCATGCCGGAAACCCTGGCCTACTCGGTGGTGGGGGCGGTTCAGTGCTTCTGGCTCGCCGCCCGGGCTCGCGGCCTCGGCGTCGGCTGGGTCTCGATCCTGGAGCCCGACGCGGTCACGGCGATCCTGGCCGTCCCGGGAACGTGGCGGCTCGTGGCCTATCTCTGCGTCGGCTACCCGGTGGAGGAGCACCTCGACCCGGAGCTGGAGCGCCACGGCTGGCAGCCGGAGGACCGGCGCGGCAGCGAACTCTACGAGCGCTGAGCGGCCATCGCGGCAGGCCCGACAACGGCCCGTACACCGTCAATTGTGGTTGCTCTTTTACCGTGCCCCGCAGAACCGAGCCATGACGGCGCATCAACCATAGCTTTTCTCGGAACGGTAAGCTGGGCCGGGGATTACTTGCCCGCGTCAACTCTTGCTTGTCGAGGATCGCGGTAATGTCGGGTCGGGTAGCGGCTCTATTCGGTTTGGCCGGCGCGATGCTGGCCGGTTGTTTCCAGACGGCGCAGGCGCGCGAAATCGTGCCCTTCGAGAACGGCGTCGCGCCCGGCTCGGTCGTGATCAGCGTGTCGCAGCGCAAGCTCTATCTGGTCAACGGCGACGGCACGGCGATCCGCTACCCCGTGGCGGTGGGCCGGCCCGGAAAGCAGTGGTTCGGCACCAAGCCGATCGACGGCAAATACGTCGCCCCGGCCTGGTCCCCTCCGGCGGAGGTGAAGCGCGACAACCCGCGCCTGCCGAACCTCATCGCGGGCGGCTCGCCGCACAACCCCATGGGCGCGGCGGCGATGACGCTCGCGGGCGGCGAGTACGCGATCCACGGCACCAACCGGCCCAGTTCGGTGGGGACCTACGCGTCCTATGGCTGCATCCGGATGTACAACCAGGACGTGGTCGACCTCTACGCGCGGGTCGATGTCGGCACGCAGGTCTACATGACCCACTGAGGCCCGCGGGCCTCACGCGGCCGGCGGCGCGGTCGCCTCGACGGCCGTGAAGGTCTCCAGGATCCGGTAGGTGTGCGCGGCGCCGGCCGGCACGCAGTAGGAATCGCCCGGGGCGAGCGGCACGGTCTCGCCGTCCAGGACGAGCTCGGCCCGGCCGCTGATGACGTAGCCGACCGTCTCGTGCGCCGCGGTGGTCATGGGCTTGTCGGCGTTGGGCTCCTCGGCCCGCCACATCCGCATACCGAGCCGCGCGCCGCGGGCGAGGTTGATCTCGCCGTGCGGTCCCGCGACCGCGCTCCGGGCCGATATCGTCGTCGCCATGCTCGCCTCCGCCGGTGAACCTCGCCAACGGGCGCGGGCGTTCGACGTTCCGCGCCCGACAGCGCGACGCGTTCGGCAAGCCCCGCGCATGCGTGCCGCTTGACGGCCCGTGCCGCGCCCCGACAGGATGACGCACCGGTCCGAGAGACGCCCGACAGAGGCGCGGGCCGGCACGGCGCCCGCGACCCCGCCCGGGTCCGACGCGTCGGCGGACGACCCGGATCGGGAGGGTACGCGCCATGCAGATCAAGGCGGCGATCGACAGGATTCCCGGCGGCCTGATGCTGGTGCCGCTCCTGCTCGGGGCCCTGTGCAGGACCTTCGCGCCGGGGGCGCCGGCCTATTTCAAGGGCTTCACGCAGGGGATCATGACCGGCGTGATCCCGATCCTGGCGGTCTGGTTCTTCTGCATGGGCGCCTCGGTCAGCCTGAAGGCGACCGGGACGGTTCTGCGCAAGTCCGGCACGCTGGTGGCAACCAAGCTCGTCGCCGCCTGGGCGATCGTGCTGGTGGCCGCGCTGTTCATCCCGCCCGAAGGGATCCAGACCGGCTTCTTCGCCGGCCTGTCGATCCTGGCGATCGTCTGCGCCATGGATATGACCAATGGCGGCCTCTACGCCTCGCTGATGCAGACCTACGGCAGCCGCGAGGAGGCGGGCGCCTTCATCCTGACATCGATCGAATCCGGCCCGCTGATGAGCATGATCATCCTCGGCGCCTCCGGGGCGGCGCATTTCGAGCCGCAGATCTTCCTGGGCGCGGTGCTGCCCTTCCTGGTTGGATTCGCCCTCGGCAACCTCGACCCCAAGCTCCGGGCCCTGTTCGCGCCGGGCGGCCAGCTGATGATCCCGTTCTTCGCCTTCGCACTCGGGAACACGGTCGATCTCAACAACCTGCTCTCGCCGCTTGCGGGGCTCGGCATCGTGCTGGCGCTGGCGGTGATCGTCCTGACCGGCATCCCGCTGATCCTGGCCGACCGGGCGATCGGCGGCGGGACCGGCACGGCGGGGCTTGCGGCCTCCTCCACCGCCGGGGCCGCCGCCGCCAACCCGCTGGCGATCGCCGCCGTCGCCCCGCAATTCGCCCCGTCGGCGCAGACCGCCACCGTGCTGGTGACGATCTGCATCATCGTCACCTCGATCCTGGTGCCGATCCTGACCGGGCTCTGGTACCGGCGCTTCGGGGCGGGTCTCGCGGAGGCCCGGACCGAGGCCGAGGTCGGGACGCCCCTGGCGGTCCCGGCCGAATAGGGGCGCGGCAGAACCCGGCCGGCGGCCCGTTCCATTGACCCCCATCCTGAGGCGCCGGAGCGCAGCGCAGGCCTCGAAGGAGGCCTCCGGCCGGCCGCGCGATCCCTGGAGCCCGCCTTCGAGGCCGCTTCGCGGCACCTCCGGATGAGGGCGAGGATCGGGCCGTCCGGGACCGGGCGCCCCGCGGACAAGCCCCTCAGAAGTCGACCGCGAGGCCCTTCACCTCCCAGTCGTCGTAGCGGACCGGCTCCAGGCCGCCGCGCCCCAGGCGTTCGGGCGTGGCGCTGATCTCGGCGGCGCGGGCGTCGATGGCCGCGCGGCGCTCCGCGGCCTCGGCGAGCGCGCGCTGCGCCGCCGGGCTGAGGGCGCGGGGCGGGAACGTGCCGTCGCCGGCCTCCGGGCCGTTCGGATCCTGTCTGTGCGGCTCTTGTGCGGTCGGCTCTTGTGCGGTCGGCTCTTGCATCGCGCTCGCTCGGGTGTGAGGGCGTGGGTCCGAAGGACGTTGGATCTGGAGCAGAAGTGGCATCGCGGGACACAGGCCGCAACACGCGGAACGCAGCGGCACCGGGCGGCACCGGTCCGGACATTGCGGGACTGGGCGCGCGCCGGGCGGCGATGCAGGCGGTCGCGGCCCTGATCGGCCAGGAGCGCCCCCCCGCTCTCGACGACGTTCTCGCCCAGGCAATCCGCGCCGAGGCGCTGGCGCCGGCCGATGCCGGTCTGGCGCGGGCCATCGCGGTGGCGACCTTCCGGCGTTACGGCCTGATCCGCGCCGCACTGGCCGCGCGGCTGGAGCGCGGGCTTCCCGCGGCCAAGCCGCAGCTCACGGCCCTGCTGGCCACCGCGACCGCCCAGATCCTCGACCTCGCCGTTCCCGACCATGCCGCGGTCGACCTCGCCGTGCGGCTCGCCAAGGCGGATTCCCGCACGGTCCATCTCGCCGGGCTCGTCAACGCGGTGCTGCGCCGGGTCGCCCGGGAGCGCGACGCCATCCTGGCCGCCGACGCCGACGCCCTGGCGATCAACACGCCGGACTGGCTCGCCCGTCGCTGGATCGCGGCCTACGGGCCAGAGCGCGCGGCGGCGATCGCCCGCGCCCATCTCGCGGGGGCGGCCATCGACCTGACGCCGCGGGGCGACGCCGCGGACTGGGCCGCGCGGCTCGGCGCCGTGACGCTGCCGACCGGCTCCCTGCGGCTGCCGGAGAACGGCCCGGCCATCCCTGACCTCCCCGGATTCCAAGAGGGTGCGTGGTGGGTCCAGGACGCCGCCGCGGCGCTGCCGGCCAGGCTCCTGGCGCCGCAGCCAGGCGCCCGCGTACTCGACCTCTGCGCGGCGCCCGGCGGCAAGACCCTGCAGCTCGCCGCCACCGGCGCCCAGGTCACCGGCGTCGACCGATCCGCGCCGCGGCTGGAGCGCCTGCGCGAGAACGTCGCGCGGCTCGGTTTCCCGGTCGAAATCGTGGTCGCCGACGCCCTCGCCCTGGCGCCGCAGGACCACGACGCGGTTCTGCTCGACGCGCCGTGCTCGGCCACCGGGACGATCCGGCGCCATCCCGACGTGGCCTGGACCAAGGTGGAGGCCGATATCGGGCGGCTCGCCGCGCTTCAGGCCAAGCTCCTCGATCACGCGGCCGGGCTGGTGCGGCCGGGTGGGCTGCTCGTCTACTGCACCTGCTCGCTGGAGCCGGAGGAGGGCGAGGCACAGGTCGGGTCCTTCCTGGCCCGCGACACCCGGTTCACGCGGGTGGCGGTCCGGCCCGAAGAGGTCGGCGGCGCCGAGGCGCTGATCAACGGGAACGGAGACCTGCGCACGCTGCCGTGCCACCTGCCGGAGATCCCCGGCGCCCGCGGCGGCCTCGACGGCTTTTTTGCGAGCCGCCTCCGGCGCGCGGAGTGATCGGGCACGGAGTCCGGGTTTTCCGGAGTCGGACCGGCGGTCCGGTCCCTCCGCCCCGTCATTCCGGAGTGCGGCAGGCGAGCCCGCCATCCAGAGGCGACGACGGTGCGGGATCTCGGAGACGCGGCGCGGCCGCGGGATGACGGCGGGAAGTGGCGGGCCACAGCGCGTGTCGCGCCGACCGCGCCTTGACAATGTTCCTATTTTGTGCTTCCTGGCCGCACCTGCCCACGGCGCTTCGGGAGCGATCCCGCGGCGTCCGTCTTGGGGCCCGTCCGGTGGCTGACCGGGCGGGTCCGTGGGTTAGGGCGGTGCCCGCGTCGGTGGCTCTCAGCCGCCATCGCCCCGGGCGGCGAACCGGTACGGGGCGTGTCTCGGTGGCGGGCGTGAGACCGGGCGGCGCTTTTGCCCGGCGGGTGCGGAAATGCCCCCGCGCCGACCCGCTTCTGGGCTGACCCTGAGCGACCTGCGGACCCGCCCACGACGAGGCGGGACGGCTGGAAGGCCACGGCGCTGATAGCGGGTTCCGGAGGTGCGTGCGCCTCGCCTGAGACCGCTTGGCAGGCAGGCGCAGGTCCGGGGCGTCGAAAGACACCGCGACGAGAAAGACGGCACCGGCCGGGGATCACGCCCGGTCGATGCCGCGGGCGCCGCGGGGATCGGATCCCGCGCATTGACTGGCCGACACAGGGTTCCCGCGGCGCCCGCGTCCCTCGTGATCTCCCGGGCCATGCCCCCGGCGCCAAAGGCGCGCGGGGACGATGACGCATGGGGGAGGTCCTCGTGTCCGAATCGATGCCCGACGGAGTGGCACCCGGCGGGGGCGGGCGCAGCGTCCCGCGGCGATCCGCGACCCCTGGAAAGTTGACGGCGGCCCGGCGGACTGCCATCCGCCCGTCCGACACGTCCGCCCGCCCGTGGTCCCCGCCCGCGGCCCTCTCGAGTCCAGAGAACCCATGACCGACCTGATCGAGACGATCCGCCGGACGCTCGTGCCGATCCACAAGGAGGGCTATCCCTTCATCCTGATCGGCATCGTGCTGACCGTGCTGGCGGGCTACTTCTCCCAGTTCTTCGGCTGGATCTTCCTGATCCTGACTCTCTGGGTCTGCTACTTCTTTCGCGATCCGGAGCGCGTCACCCCGGTGGCGGACGGGCTCGTGGTCTCGCCCGCCGACGGGCGCGTGAACCTCATCGCCACCGTGCTGCCGCCGCCCGAACTCGACCTGCCGCAGGTGCCGACCCTGCGGGTCTCGGTGTTCATGAACGTGTTCGACTGTCACGTGAACCGGGTACCCGTGGCGGGCCGGATCGGCCAGATCCACTACACGCCGGGCCTGTTCCTCAACGCTGAACTCGACAAGGCCAGCGACGACAACGAGCGCAACGGCATGGTGATCGAGACGACCCATGGCGGCCAGCCGAAGCGGGTCGGCGTGGTGCAGATCGCCGGCCTCGTGGCCCGGCGGATCGTCGGGTTCGTCTCGGCGGGCGACGTGCTCGGCGTCGGCGAGCGGTTCGGCCTGATCCGCTTCGGCTCGCGGGTGGACGTGTACCTGCCGGCCGGCGCGACCGTGCTGGTCGGGCTCGGCCAGAAGGCCGTGGCCGGCGAGACGGTGCTGGCCGATCTCGGCGGCGGCCCGGAGCGGCTGTTCAAGCGGATCTGAGGCGGCCATGGACGAGCTCTTCCCGCCTTTCGCGCCCGATCCGAACGAGCCGCGGCCGCGCCGGTTCAAGCCGGTGCCGTTCCGGATGATCGCGCCCAACATGATCACCCTGATGGCGCTCTGCCTCGGGCTCACCGCAATCCGGCTCGCCTTCGAGGGCAAGTTCGAGCCCGCCGTCATCGCCGTGGTGGTGGCCGGCGTGCTGGACGGCATCGACGGCCGGGTGGCGCGGCTGCTCAAGGGCACGTCGCGCTTCGGGGCCGAGCTCGATTCGCTCGCCGACTTCGTGAATTTCGGCTGCGCCCCGGCCCTGATCCTCTACGGTTTCGTGCTGTTCCACCTGAAATCGGTCGGCTGGATCGTGGCGCTGATCTTCGCCATCGCCATGGCGTTACGGCTCGCCCGCTTCAACGCGATGCTGGACGACCCGAACCGGCCGGAATGGAAGAAGGACTTCTTTGTCGGCATGCCGGCGCCGGCCGGCGCACTCACCGCGATGCTGCCGCTCTACCTGCACTTCCTCGGCTTCGGCATCGAGACCTGGGCGGCCCCCGCCGTCCTGATCTACGTGCTGTGCATCGCCCTGCTGGTGGTCTCCACGGTCCCGACCTATTCGGGCAAGACCATGGGCAAGCGGGTGCCCCGCAGCCTTGTCCTGCCGATCTTCCTGTTCGGCGTGGCGGCCTTCGGCATCCTGATCAGCTACCCGTTCGAGGCGCTGGTGGCGGTGAGCGGCGGCTACCTGCTGACCATCCCGGTGGTCGCCGCGCAGTATCGCCGCCGGCTCAAGGCGGCGCTGTCAGCCCCGGCCGGGGAGCGGTCCGCGGCCGGGGCGGACGCGCAGCTCGAGATCGCCGCTGAGGCGCGGCCCGCAGCCGTCAAGCCGGACTAGCCGCTGGCGGTCGCGGAATTCTCCCCTACTTTGGCGGCGTTCGGAGGGGATTCGGCGATGCTCGAGGAATTCAAGAAATTCGCGCTGCGCGGGAACGTGGTCGATCTCGCGGTCGGCGTGATCATCGGCGCCGCCTTCGGAGCCATCGTCAATTCGGCGGTCCAGGACATCTTCATGCCGGTGATCGGCGCGGTCACGGGCGGGCTCGATTTCTCGAACTACTACGTGCCGCTGTCGTCGAAGGTGCAGGCCGGACTGCCCTACGCGGACGCGAAGAAGCAGGGCGCCGTCCTCGGCTACGGCCAGTTCCTGACCCTGTTGCTGAACTTCGTGATCGTCGCCTTCGTGCTGTTCCTGGTCATCCGGGCGATGAACCGGCTTCAGCACGCGGAGGTCAAGAAGCCCGACGAAGTGCCGGCCGACGTGAAGCTGCTCTCGGAGATCCGCGATATCCTGGCGACGAAGCCGCGCGTCTGACGCCTCAGCCCGCGCGCTTGTCGGCATCCTCCGGCTTGACGCCGAGGGCATCGAGGATCTGATCGAGGGCCTGGCCGACGGCGCCGGTGCCTTCCTCGTGGGTCTTCAGCCGCGTCTCGAGCCGGCGGATCTGCGGCTCGAACGCCTCCGGCACGGGATCGTCGCCGAGGAAGCGGGGCTTGTCGGCCTCCACCGGCAGGACTCCGCGCAGCTGCTGGCCGAGATGGTCGCGCACAGGCTCGGGCAGGGTGGCATTCGGTTCGGTGGGAGTGTCGGTCATGGTCGCCTCACGGGTCGAACGGCCTATCAACGGCCGGACGAATGAAGCGTTGCGCCGACGGCCGCGGCTGTGGAAATGCCCCCGGAGCGGGCTCCGGGGGCGCAGGGCCGGTGCTGGACCGGCCCCACGATGATCTTCGACCGAGCTTAGTCGATGACCTCGACGATGCGGTGGCTGCGATCGACCAGCACCGGACGGTCATTCACCACGGTGTAGCGGTAGCCCGGCTGCACGCGGTACTCGTTCGGCACGTCGTAATAGGTCACGCCCGAGGCCGGCAGGGTGGTGCCGACGGCGATGCGGCCATCATAATCGTAGGAGCGGACGTTGCGCTCGCGGACGTAGCTGCGGAAGCGCGGGGCCATGTCGACGCCGAGGATACCGCCCACCGTGCCGGTGGCCGCACCGACCGCGCCGCCGACGATGCCGCCGATCGGGCCGGCCGCATCGGCACCCGCGGCCGCACCGCGCTCGGCGCCCGGGATGGTGCCCTGGGCCTGGGCCACCAGCGGCAGGGAGAGGGCGAGGGCCGAGGCGGCGATAAGGGTCTTGAAGGTCATACGGGATTGCTCCGTTCCGTGGTGTTTCGCCGCGCGGGCGCAGCGAAGCTCGGGCCGGTAACGCCCGATCCGCGGAATCGGATGCATCTTTTTTTGCGACGCGCCGCGGCGCGGCCGGCTAAACTCTCACGCGTCCTTGGGCATCGCCGACTGGATGAACCGGTCGGAGCCGAGATCCTCCTCGTCGTAGCCCAGAAGTTCCGCGAGCCGGCCGCGGGCGCGGCTGACGCGGCTCTTCACGGTGCCGACCTTGCAGCCCATGATCGCCGCGGCCTCCTCGTAGGACACGCCCTCGGCACCGACCAGGACCAGGGCCTCGCGCTGGTCCGGCGGCAGCTTGGCCAGTGCCGATTGCAGATCCTCGACGTCGAGCCGGTCGCCCTGGTGGGGGGCGGTGGCGAGCCGGGCCGCGTAGGAGCCGTCCTGGTCCTCGACCTCGCGGACCCGCTTGCGGTGGTCCGAGTAAAAGATGTTGCGCAGGATCGTGAACAGCCACGCGTTCAGGTTGGTCCCAGGCTGGAACCGGGCGCGGTGCTGCCAACCCTTGAGCAGGGTGTCTTGGACGAGGTCGTCGGAGCGGGCAGGGTTCGACGTCAGCGACAGCGCGAAGGCGCGGAGCGACGGGACCGCGGCGAGCAGGCCGTTGCGGAACTCCGGCTCGATCGCCTCGCCCCGAGCGCGCAGAGCGGCCTCCAGCTTCTCGATCAGCTCGGCGAAGCGGGAGGGCAGCGACTCCTCGCCAATCCGCTCGTAGACGGTGCGCAGATGCTCTCCGAGATGCGTGCGGATGCCGGGGGCCAGGTTCGGGCGGCCATCCCGCGTCCCGTCCTCCTGGGACAGGACGGTATCGGTGTCGTCGCGGGTCATGCGTATCGCACTCGTCAACGTGTCGTGGCTCGACCGGTGGTCCTGAGACGGTCGAGGCGGGTCGCTTGCCGGCTTGAACCGGGGGAAAAGTCCGGCCGATGCGCCGCTGTTACCGGCGTTCTAGCGCATCGGGCGCGCGCATGCACCCTCGCGCAAAACACACTTAAGCTAAGTTGCCCGGTCTCAACAGCCGGATCGCTCCGTCCCGCAGGGTCAGGACGTCGCCGCGGGCGAGGTCGGTCCAGCACTCGTCCCGGGTCAGCGCCTGGGTGGCGATCACCGTCACCACATCGTGCTCGGTGGTCTCCTTCGCGAAGTCGACCTGCCAGTCCTCGTCGATCAGGGTGGCCTTCCCGAAGGGGGCGCAGCGGGTCAGGTAGCACAGCCGCTTGCCGCAATGGGCGTAGAGGGTGCGGCTGTCGGTGAGCAGCATGTTGAACACGCCGAGCGCGTGCAGCTCGCCCGCGAGGTCGGCCACCGCCCGGTCGAGGGTCTCGGGACGGGGCAGGGCCTTGTACCGGGCCTGCAGCCGTCCCAGCATCCAGCAGAAGGCGTGCTCGCTGTCTGTGCTGCCGATCGGCATGAAGCCGCCGAGCGGCAGACGCTTCACGCCCTTGAGCTGGCCGTTATGCGCGAAGGTCCAGCGGCGGCCCCACAATTCCCGAGAGAACGGATGGGTGTTCTCCAGGCTGACCCGGCCGCGATTGGCCTTGCGGACATGCGCGACCACGATCCGGCTCTTGATCGGCATGTCGCGCAGCAGCCGGGCGAGCTGCGAGCGCGCGCTCGGCTCCGGCTCGTGAAAGCTGCGGCAGGTGCGCCCATCATAGAAGCTGATGCCCCAGCCGTCAGCGTGGGGACCGGTGTCGCCGCCGCGTCGGGCGAGGCCCGCGAAGGAGAAGCGGATGTCGGTCGGCACGTTGGCGCTCATGCCGAGCAGTTCGCACATCGTTTTGCAGCCGGGCCATGCGGGAGAGCGGCGAGGTGTAGGAGTGTTCCGCCGTTCGAACAACGGCTTTCGCGCGGCTCAGCGGGCCAGATAATCCGTCAGGGTCATGCCGACCAGGATGACGACCCAGAAGAAGCCGAGGGCCGAGAACAGCCGGATCAGGGGCGGCTCATGGATCACCTCCATGGAGACGAGGAGGATCAGCGCCACCATCACGGCGACCACCAGCAGCTCGACGATCCAGACCTGCGCGAAGGGGAGGGTGGCCCCCAGCGTGACGTTCACCGCCAGCAGCGCCAGCAGCGCCAGAAAGGTGAGCAAGGGCGTGCGCAGGCGCTTCCGGAGCAGGGCGCGGTCGTCGGCGCTCAGGGCGGCCAGGGGATTGCGCATCCTACCGGTTCACCACGTAGAGGATCGGGAAGGCCAGGATCCAGACGAGGTCGATGAAGTGCCAGTAGAGGCCGTAGACCTCGATCCAGTTCTGGTGCCGAGAGAGGAAGCCAGCCTTGGCGGCCATCCAGGTGATGCCGAGCAGGAGCGCGATGCCGGTGAACAGGTGCAGCGCGTGCAGCATCGTGGCGACGTAGTAGAGGTTCACGAACAGCCGCGCGGGCGGCGTCTCGGCCAGCGCGAAGGGGCGGCTCCTCAAGAACGGCATCATGTGCTCGTCCCAGTCGGCATAGTACTCGTAGCCTTTGAGCACGAGGAACAGGCCCCCCAGCGCCGCGGTGGCCAGCATCGCCCTCACCATGGCGCGCTGCCAGCCCATCCGCGAGAATTCGATCGCCATCGACATGGTGAGCGAGGAGCAGACCAGCACCACGGTGTTGGTGGCGCCGATCCAGAACTTGAGGTGCTTGGTCGCCGCGACCGTCGCCTCGGGGTGCTGGATCCGGGTGATCAGCGCCACCAGGAACAGGGCCGAGAACAGCAGCAGCTCGGTGATCAGCCACGCCCAGATGCCGAGCGTCGCGGCCTCGCGCTGCTGGGCGACGCTCTCGAAATGCTCGGCCCGCGCGACACCGACGCCGTCTGCCAAGGGCTGGGTCATCCGTGCTGATCCCGGGATTCCTGTGCCTGGATCGGGTAATCGTAGGGGATGCGCGGGACCTCCGGGGGCGTGAGGAAATTGTGCGTCGGCGGCGGGGAGGCGGTCTCCCACTCGAGCCCCTTCGCGTTCCACGGGTTGGCGGGCGCCTTCCGCCCGAACCACAGGGAATAGACGAGGTAGAGCATCGGGAAGATGTAGCCCGCCGCCAGGATGGTGGCGCCCGCCGAGGACAGCACGTTGAGGAGCTGGAACTCGGCCGGGTAGGTCGCGTAGCGCCGCGGCATCCCGAGATAGCCGAGGATGAACTGCGGGAAGAAGGTCACGTTGAAGCCGAGGAAGATCAGCAGCGCCGAGACCCGGCCCCAGGGCTCGCTGTACATCCGGCCGGTGAATTTCGGCCACCAGAAGTGCAGGCCGCCCAGGAACGCCAGCACGGTGCCGCCGACCATGATGTAGTGGAAATGCGCGACCACGAAGTAGGTCGCGTGGATGTGCTGGTTGATCGCGAGCGTCGCGAGATAGAGGCCGGTCAGCCCGCCGAGCACGAACAGGCCGATATAGCCCATCGCGTAGAGCATCGGGGTGTCGAGCCGGAGCGAGCCCTTATGGATCGTGGCGGTCCAGTTATAGACCTTCACCGCCGAGGGCACCGCCACCGCGAAGGACAGGGCGGAGAACACCAGCGAGGCCAGATCACTCTGGCCGTTGACGAACATGTGGTGGCCCCAGACGAAGAAGGTCACCGAGGCGAGGCCGATCGACGCGTAGGCGACGAACCGGTAGCCGAACAGCTTCTTCTGCGCGAAGGCCGGGACGATCTCGGAGATGACCCCCATCCCGGGCAGGACCATGATGTACACGGCCGGGTGCGAGTAGAACCAGAACAGGTGCTGGAACAGAACCGGGTCACCGCCATAGGCCGGATCGAACACGCCGATGTGGAAGGCGCGCTCCGCGATCAGCAGGATCAGCGCCGTGGTGATGACCGGCGTCGCCAGCAGGAAGATCAGGCTCGTGGCGTAGTGCGCCCAGACGAAGATCGGCAGCTTGAACCACGTCATGCCGGGCGCCCGCATGGTGTGGATCGTGACCACGAAGTTGAGCCCGGTCAGGATCGACGAGAAGCCCACGATGGTGACGCCGATCAGCGCCGGCAGCACCCAGGTGTTCGAGAAGGCCGTGGAGAGCGGGGCGTAGAAGGTCCAGCCGGTATCGACCCCGCCCAGCACCACCGAGACCAGGGTGAACAGGGCGCCCGCCATGAACACGTACCAGCTCGTCAGGTTGAGCTTCGGGAAGGCGAGGTCCTTCGCCCCGATCATGAGGGGGATCAGGAAGTTGCCGAAGGTCGCGGGGATCGACGGGATCAGGAAGAACCAGACCATCACCACGCCGTGGATGGTGAAGGCCTTGTTGTAGGTGTCGTTGGTCATGATCGCGCCGTTCGGCACGACGAGCGCCAGCCGGACCACGCCCGCCGCCAGGGCGCCGATCACGAAGAAGCCGGTGATCGAGACGAGGTAGAGGATCGCGATGCGCTTGTGGTCGGTCGCGAGGAACCACGAGCGCAGAGTCGATTCCGCATGCAGGTAATCGGCCTTGCGGCCGATCGTCGATTCCGGGGTGTGGGGTTCGCGGCGGGCGGTGCCGCCGATGGTGCCCGATGCGCTCATCGTGTCGCCCCCGCCGGCGTCGCGTCCGCGGCCTTGCCGGAAGCCGGACCCGAATAGGATTTCAGGAAGTCGGTCAGCGTCCCGAGTTCGTCCGCCGGAATCCGGCCGGCGAAGCTCGGCATGACCTGCTTGCCCGCTCCGGCGAGCCGGTCGCCGTTCGGGTTCAGGATTTTCTCCCGCAACCACGCCTCGTCGGCGGTCACGGTGCGGCCATCGGCGAGCGTCACCGCGGATCCGTAGAGACCCGCGAGGCTTGGCGCCTTCACGGGCGAGCCCGGCTCATGGCATCCGGCGCAGCCATAGGCCTCGTAGAGGGCCCGGCCCGCCGCGACCTTGCCCTGCTGCGCGCCGGCATGGGTCAGCCAGTCTTGATAGTCGCCGGGATTCATGAAGGTGACCTCGCCGCCCATCACCGAATGGTCGGTGCCGCAATATTCCGAGCAGTAGAGGTGATAGGTGCCGGTCTTGTCGGCCTTGAACCACAGGTCGGTGTAGCGGTCGGGCAGGGCCGCCACCTGCAGGCGCACCGCCGGCAGGTAGAGGGCGTGGATCACGTCCTGGCTGATGATGTGCAGGCGGATCGGCTGGCCGATCGGGAGGTGGAGGTTGTTGATCTCGGACTGGCCGGTGGGATGCTGGAACTTCCACATCCACTGCCGGCCGATCGCCTCGACCACCATGGCGTCCGGAGGCGGGTTCTTCGAGTGGACGTAGAGCCGTGCGCCCCAGACGAAGAAAATCAGGGTCAGCAGGAACGGGATCAGCATCCAGCTGATCTCGATGAGGTTGGAGCGGATGCCAGACGGGCTCCGGTCCGCCTCGGAGCCCTCACGGTAGCGCAGGGCGAAGTAGGTGATCGCCACGAAGACCGGAACGGTCAGCAAAAGCGTCAGCACCGTGAAGGCCAGGATGAGCCAATCGGTCTCGCTCGCGGTGGCGGAGACCGCGGCGGGCCAGAGCTGGAGGGAATCGTGGCCCGGCGTCATCGGTCTCCAGGCTCCGCGGCGTCGAGGGATCGGCCGATGACCAGGTCCATGGCGCGACCGATCGGGATTCGGGCACGGGTGCGGGCCTCGTCCCGGTAGCCGTAGCCGGACAGGTGCGCCTCGGCCGCCGCCCGCTCACGGTCGAGATCGGCGTAGGGATCGGCCTGTAGGTTCGGCGGCGGGGGCACCAGCGGCATGGTCTGCTGGGGCGTCAGGGCAGGCAGGGCCCGGCGCTGGCTCGCCGCGAACGTCGCCATCATCCAGACCATCGTGCCGATCACCGCCAGGGCGGTCAGGGCGAGCCCCGCCATCACCAGCGCGGTGTTGCGGACGTTGACGTCGCTGGTCTCGTGCCCGGGATCGTCGGGATCACGCTCGGTGTTGGCGGCCGGGCGCGGCGGGCGCCCGCTCAGGAGGCCGCTGCCGCGCAGGGTCAGCCCGGCCAGGATCGCCGGGATCAGCCCGGAAGGTCCGTCCGCACTCATGCCGGCCTCCCGGCGCGACGGGCCTTGGAGGCCGCCCGGTCCGCGCGCGGCCGCAGCACCGGCCGGAGCGCGACGGCGAGACAGGCCACGCCGCCGGCGGCCAGCGCGTCGCTCGGCCGGAGGACGAAGCGGTCGCGCAGCGCCGGGGTGATCAGCCAGAACATCTCTAGGGCGTGGACGGCGAGCGCCGCGCCGGCCAGGATCCGGGTGGTCGGGCGCCCCGGCCGGAGGGTCGCGAGCCCGGCCAGCACCACGACCGCGCCGGCCACGATCGCCAGCGCCCGCCCGACCCAGCCGCCGCGGGCGAAGTACCAGGCCACCTCGGGCGGCAGGTTGGCAGACCAACCGATCAGGAACTGCACGAAGTGCAGATAGGCCCAGAGGCCGAGCAGTACGACGAGGGGCACCAGCCGGCCGCGTCCCGGTGCGGTGCGGCCGCGGCCGACGGGCTCGGGCTCCTCCCAGGCGAGGAGGATCGCCGCCGCGAAGGCGAGGCCGCTCCAGGCCGTCATCACTATGAGGCCCAGAAGGGTGGAGTCGAGCCGCGGGTCGAGGGAGGCAACCACGTCTGTGACGAACAGCGTGCCGATGACCGCGTGCAGCCCCACCGCCGGCACGGTCCGGCCCTCACCGGGTGCGTCGAATGGCCGGGCGAAGCGCAGGGCCAGCCAGGTCCAGGCGGCGAGATAGACGATCACCCGGATCGCGAAGAACGGCACCGTGAACCACAGGGCGGCGAGCGGGGTGCGCGCTGGGGCCGTTACCCAGGGATAGAGCAGGGGCGCGGCCACCAGAACCGGCAGCGCCAGCACGGCCGCGATCGGCATCAGCGCCATCAGCCGGCGTAGGCCCGCCAGCATCTCGATGCCCCCGCGCTCACGGACCCGCTTGCCGAAGCGCTCGGCCACGACGACCACCGGCAGGGCGCCGACCGGGAGGGCGAGGAGGACCAGCCAAGCGGCGAGATACGAGCCCATCGCCCCGCGCCAGCCGCCGGCGATTAGGCAGACGGCCAGGAGGGCGAGACCGAGGAAACCGAGCAGGGCGGAGCGCCTCACGGCATCGCCTCCAGGCGCGCGCGATCCTCGGCGGGCAGAAGCGCCACTGGGGCGTCCTGGCTGATCTGGAGGGCGCGGACATAGGCGACGATCGCCCAGCGATCGGCGGAGGGGATCATCTGGCCCATGCCGAACATCGCCTTCCGGCCGTTCGAGATCGCGTCGTAGATCTCGGCCGCGGAAGCCTTGCGCAGGCGCTCTGCCGTGAGATTTCCGGCAGACGGGAAGCCGCGCGCCACGATCATGCCGGCGCCGCGCCCGTCCTGTCCGTGGCAGGGCGTGCAGAATACCCCGTAGCGCTCCCGACCCCGGTCGAGCAACGCCCGGCTGATCGTCTCCGGCTGCGGCGCCACACGGGCCGGATCGCTGCGCGGCACCGTGCCGGCCACCGGCTGACGCATGGTGATCTCCCGCGGAAAGAACGGGTTCCTGTCCCAGGTCTTGGCCCGGGCCTGATCGGCCATGTCGGCCTCGCCGCAGGCCGCCAGGGGCGTGAGGGCCAGACAGGCGAGAAGGGCGAGCGGCAAGGTGCGGAGGTCGGAACGCCTCATCGCGGTATCCGCCGGACCTCGAGGGGGCGCCCGGCCTCGACCGGCAGTGCCGCAAGCCGCCGCTCGATCCGGCCCGCGTCGAACCGGTCGCTGCGCGCCTCGGCGGAGAGGAAGAACCGGTCCTCGGAAGCCCGGAGGAAGCCCGGGATGTTGAAGGCCGGGTGGTTCAGGCGGGGCAAGCGGTTGAGCACGAGGAGCGCGAGGTGGATCGCCACGCAGCCCGCCATCATCGCGAAGGAGACGCTCGGCACCACGAAGGAAGGCCAGGAGAGGCGTGGGCGCCCACCGATCAGAAAGACGTAGTCGTAGGCCGTGGCGTAAATGCACAGGGCGAAGAAGCCGATGCCGCCGAGCAACGCCCCGGCGAGGGCGTAAGGCAGGATCGATCGTCCCTCCAGACCCAGCGCTCGCAGGGTGCGGGGCATCGGCACCGGGCCGTGCCCGTCGAGATGGACGTGATCTGGGCTGAGGCCCGAGACCGCCTGGAGGGCGGCAGCCAGGTCGCCCTGGCTCGCGAAGGTGGCGGACACGCCCCACAGGGGCGCGGAGCCCGGATCCTCCTCGGGCCGCGCGGCGGCCCGGGACGCGACCGCGCGGGCGTCGTCCTGCGCGGCCGGCGACGCCGTCAGGGCGAGACGGCGGCTCTCGACGATCGATACGGCCGGCAGGTAGCGCAGGAACAGCAGCAGCAGGGTCAGGAACAGGCCGACCGAGCCCGCGAAGGTGGCGATGCCCCAGACATCCGTCGTGTAGGGCAGCTTCGAGGAGGGCAGGAAGTCCTGCGTGAGGGTGACCACCAGCACCATGACGTGGTCGGCATAGGCGCCGACGGCCACGAGGAGACCCACCGCCGCGATGGCCAGCGGCGCCGTGCGGATGCGCGCCGACCACAGGATCTGCGCGGGCAGGACGAGACACAGGACGGCCGTCCAGGAGACCAGGGCATGGGTGCCCGTCATGCGGCGGACCAGGACGCCGCGGGCCTCGGCGTCGCCGTTGAGGAACGTGTCGAAATACTCGGCCGCGTAGCAATAGGCGCTGGCGCAGCCGAGGCAGAGCAGCAGCCGCCCGAGCACGTCGATGTGGCGGGTCGTCACCAGGGCATCGAGACCGTAGACGATGCGGATCAGCATGACGATCACGGCCGTCACGCCGACGCCGGAATAGACCGCGTTCACCAGGAAGCTCACCGGCAGAAGCGTGCTGTGCCAGCCGGGCATCAGCGAGCCCGCCAGCATCACCGAGGCGCCGGTCTGGACCGAGACCACCAGCAGCACCCCGAGCAGCGCCACCGTCCTGTAGGCCTGGACCCAGATCTGCCAGTGGGCCGCCGAGCCGCGCCAGCCCGAGGCGAGGATGCCGTAGACCTGCGCGCGCAGCAGCGCGAGTTTGCGGGTCGGTGCCTTCACGTCCAGCTGTCGCATCGCCTCGAGATGCGCGCGGTCGCGCAGGGTGGCGAGGTCCGGCAGCAGCCCGATGAACCAGAGGCTCACGCAGATCACCAGGAACGACACGATGTCGATCGCGTCCCAGAGCAGCGGCGAACGGAATTGCGGCCAGAGATTGTAGGTGTTGGGGTAGGGCAGGTTCCAGAAGAAGAACCATGGCCGCCCGAGATGGATGATCGGGTAGAGCCCGGCCGCCACGGTGGCGAGCAGCGCCAGTGTCTCGGCGACGCGGTTCACCGCTCCGCGCCACTCCGCCCCGAGCAGGAGCAGGATCGCCGAGACCAGCAGACTGCCGGACGCGACGCCGATCCACCAATCGTAGCTCGCGATGTCCAGCGCCCAGACGACGGCGTTGTTGTTCGCCCAGATCCCGGGGCCCGCGTACAGCAGATAGCCGAGGGTGAGCACGAACAGGCCGAGGAGTGCCCCCGCGCCCGCGAAGGCGATCCACCAGCGCCGGTTGCCCGGATGCGTCAGCGGGATGGCCGCGACTGCGCCGCCGATCCCCTGGAGGGTCGCGTCGGGCCGGATCAGGGGACCGGACATGCTCAGCCCTCCCGGCCGTTCGAGTCTGCGGCAGGCGCAAGCTCGGCGAGGTAGGTGGTGCGCGGACGCGTGTTCAGGTGACCGAGGAGGGCGTATTCCCGCGGATCCCTGCGGGCGGCCGAGACCTGGCTGCCCGGATCGGCGACGTTGCCGAAGGTGATCGCCCGGGTCGGGCAGGCACCCTGGCAGGCGGTTTCGACGGCGCCGTCGGGGATCGGCGCGTGGGCATCCTTGGCCGACGTGATCCGGGCGGCCGTGATGCGCTGGATGCAGTAGGTGCACTTCTCCATCACGCCGCGGGACCGGACCGTGACCTCGGGATTGCGTTGCTGCTGCTCCACCGGGGTCATGCCGCCGGTATAGTCGAGATAGTTGAACCGGCGGACCTTGTAGGGGCAATAGCTCTGGCAGGTCCGGGTCCCGACGCAGCGGTTGTAGACCTGCAGGTTCAGGCCCTCGCTGTCGTGGAGCGTCGCCTCCACCGGACAACCCAGTTCGCAGGGCGCCTGCTCGCAATGCATGCAGGGCACCGGCTGGAAATGCGTGCTCGGCGCGTCGAGGTCGCCCGCGTAGTAGCGGTCGACCCGCAGCCAGCCCATCCAGCGGCCCTTCTCGACTTCCTCGCGGCCGACCACCGGGATGTTGTTCTCCGCCTGACAGGCGGTGACGCAGGCGTTGCAGCCGATACAGGCATCGAGATCGATGGCCATGCCCCATTGCGCCGCGACCCAGCGGTCCTGGCTCTCCGGGGGGGGGTAGAACGAGGCGGGCGTCGGCGCGCCCTTCGGGTCGCCCACGGGCGGGGCGCCCACAGCCTGCACGCGCACGAGGTCCTGTCCCTCCATCGTGCCGAGGTGCTGGGTGGTGACCGGCATGCGCCGCTCGCCGGTCTTCGTCAGCCGGGCGTCGGCGAGCCGCCAGGGCGAACCCGGCGGGCGCAGGGGCGCGGCGGCGTAGCCGAGGCCGCGGGCGAGGTGGTCCGGCACGTCCCGGCCGTAGCCCAGGGTCAGCGTCACGGTGTCGTCGGCCTGACCGGGCAGGATCCAGGCCGGGCCCTCGACGGTGCGGCCCTCCGCCTCGACGCGCAGGATGTCGCCCGTGGCGATTCCCTCGCGCTCGGCAAGACCCGGGCTCACCGCGACCACGTTCTCCCAGACCACCTTGGTCAGGGGCTTGGGGAGTTCCTGCAGCCAGGCAAGGTCGGCATGGGTACCGTCCCAGATCGTGGAATCGGGGCGAAACAGCACCTCGACCCCGTCGGCAGCGGTCGCGGAGGAGAGAGCGGCTGCGGGGACGGTTGCCGCTGCCTGCGTCAGCGCGACGGTCTCGGCCGGGCGCGCGCTATCCGCCCAGAAGCCCAGGCGCAGGGCCTGGGAGAAGCGAGTCTCGAAGGCCGTGTCGTCCTCGGTCTCGTTCCGCCACTGCGCCTTGAGGAGGCCGAGGGCGTCCTGACCACTCTCCCCGCCCTCGCCGCCCGCGAGGAAGGCCAGCATCTCCGCAAGCGTACGGCCATTATACAGGGGGGCCACCGTCGGCTGGATCAGCCCCACCGTCCCGTCGAGGGACCGGACGTCGCCCCAGGATTCCAGCGGGTGGGCGGCGGGCAGGTGCCAATCCGCATGCGCGCCGGTCTCGTCGTAGTAGAGCCCCGCATGGATCTTGAGCGGCACGCGCTTCATCCGGGCGGCGAAATCGAGGGCGCCGGGCGCCTCGTAGACCGGATTGGTGCCGAGCACGACGAGCACCTTGACGGCGCCGTGATCCATGGCCTCCGCGAGATCGGCAAGGGTCCCGGCCCCCGTCTCCTCCGTGGGCGCCGTGTGGATCACGGTTGCGCCGGTATTGCCGAGTGCGCCGTTGAGCCGGTGGACGAGCTCATGCAGTTCGGGGCCCGCGCTCAGGCCGGCGGTGACGATGCCGGCGCCCCGAGCTTGGTTGAGCGCCGTGCCCGCATCCCGCGCCCAGCGGGACACGGGGTCGTCGCCCCCGGGGGCCGCGCCACCTGCGGCCAGACTGAGCAGGTCTCGTGCCAAGGCCTCCAGCCGGCCGGCCGGCACCACGATCCCGTGATCCGCCTTGGCGCTGGTCAGCGTCGGTGTCGGCGCCGCCGCATGGAGGGTGAGGAGCCGGCCGTCCGCATAGGCCGCGCGCCGCGCCTCGATCCAGCGTCGGGACAGGCCGACCTGGCCGGGGCCAAGGTCCAGGAAATCGCCGTCGAGCGCCACGATGGTGCGGGCGCGGCTGAAATCGGGATGGGTCTCCAGCACGCGTCCATAGGCCCGCCGGGCGCCCTCGTAGATCTCGTCGCGGCTGGCCCCGGCGCCGGCATACCAGCGGAGCGCCGGGTAGGCGGTCCGCAGCCGCGCGATCTGCGCCGCCGCGCCGGGCGACGTCACAGGGCCGGTGAGCAGGGCGAGACCCTCGCCCCGGTTCGCGCGCCAGCCCGGCATCTGCCCCTGCAGATCCGCCCGGAACGCCGCCCAGGAACTCGGCCGGCCGAGATGCTGCACCGCCTGGGAGCGGAACGGATCGTACAGCCCGAGCACCGAGGCCTGGGCCAGCACGTCGGTGCCGCCGCGGCTCCAGGGATGCTGGGGATTGCCCTCGATCTTGAGGGGCCGGCCATTGCGGGTGGTGACCAGGATGCCGTTGCCGAAGCCGTCGAACACAGCCGAGGACGCGTAGGACAGGTCCGTCCCCGGCACGATCCGCTCGGGCTGGTTGACGTAGGGCACCTCGTGGTCGCGCCCGCCGCCCCCGCCGCAGGCGGTCAAGCCGCCCAGTGCGAAGGAGGCGGCCATCAACTTGAGGAAGCCGCGCCGCTCGGGGGCGGCGGCAAGCCGCGACGCCGAGGGGAACTCGACCGCCAGATAGGCGCGGAACTCGGGGCTGTCGGCCACGGCGTCGAGGCTGCGCCAGAAGCGCGGGCCGTCGCCGCCGGCGAGTTTCGCGCGCAGAGCGGCGATGTCGGGAGCGCCGGTCATCGGTGGCAGATCCCGCATTCGGTCAGCCGCTCCCCACCGCGGATATGGTACTGGGCTACAAGCTTGGGACCTAGCGTCGCTTGGTCGGCCGGCGGCGCCCAGGTCATGTTCCAGACCTGATCCGGCGTGCGGACGTATTTCTCCGGTGCCCGGTGGCAATCGAGGCAGAACTGCATCTCGAAGGCGTTAGCCCGGTAGGTCATCTGCATCGATGTGACGTCGCCGTGGCAGGTCGAGCAGCCGATCCCCTTCGTCACGTGGACGGAGTGATTGTAGTAGACGTATTGCGGCAGCTTGTTCAGCCGCACCCATTCCAGCGGCTTGTCCTGCGCGTAGCTGTCGCGCACGGGCTTCAGCATGTCCGAGCCCGTCCAGATCTGCGAGTGGCAGGTCATGCAGGTATGCGTCGGCGGGATGCCGGCGGTGGCCTCCCGATCGACCGTGGTGTGGCAGTAGCGGCACTGGATGCCGAGTTCGCCGGAATGGTGCTTGTGGCTGAACGGCAGCGGCTGGGCCGGCGCGATCCCGACGCCCGTGACGTAGTTCGAGCGCACGATTCCGGCCGCCAAGACCGGAAGCCCGACGAGGCAAGCCACCCCGGTCATCAGGGCGAGGCGGTAGAGCGCGTCGGCGCCGGGGGTGAAGAGCTGCGCCATCAGGCCGGCTCACGCCAGGCGGGACCCTGGAGATCGTGCTCGATTGTCTCAGCCTCTCGCCGCAAGAACCGCCCCACCCTCTAGGTCCCGGTCGAAATCGTGCGGCGCGCCGGCCGCCTGCGCGATACGGCTCGGGCGTCCACGGTAGTCATGCGTCCTGAATCCGAGCCTCGGCTGCGCCTCATCCCATGGTTTTAACGCTGGAACGCTTCCAAACCAGGGTCGCGGCCGGAAACAAGCAGGCCGACATGTCGCAGAAGCCGGCGGCAGGGACCATGAATGCCGGCGACACTTCCCGTGACCGGCGCGAACGCCTATTCCCCGCGACGGTTGAGACGCCCGTTCCTGTCCGGAGACGCATGGAATCCGATCCTCTCGTCCTGACGTGGCGTGCCGCGCGGCCTCAGCACGCCACCGCGGCGGCCCTCGCGGTCGGGATCGGCGCGCCGCTCAGCGCGCTCGCGCTCCTGTGCCTGCGCGACCTGATCGCCATCCTGCCGCGCGACGACGCGCCCGTGCTGCCCTTCCTGCGCGTGGCGGTGGCGCTCCCGGGGCGCGAGCTGGTGCTGGCACCCGGCATCCCGATGCGCCCGGCCGAACTCGAACTCACGGCCTTCCTGTGCATCGCCGTCTGCGCCCTGGCGCTGGCGGGACTCGGCTGGTGCGTGGCGCGCCTTTGTTTCAAGGCACAGAACAAGGCCGGAGACGCCGTCCGCGAGGGCGTGCTGCAGGCGATCCTCGAGGCGCCGGCGGGGGCCCGGGACGAGGCGCGCAGCCTCGCCCGGATCGTCGGCGAGGTGCTGGCCCGGGCCGACCGCCTGCTCGCCGCCGGCATCGTCCTGCCGGCGATGACCCTCGCGGCGCTGATCCTCGCCCTCGGCTTCGCGGCCCTGGCCGCCCCCCGCCTGATCCCGGCCGCGGTGATCGGCCTGGCGGCGATCGGCCTCGCCTACGGATTGGTGCTCGAACGGGCACGCGACCGGCAGGAGTTGCGCCTGCGCTCAAGCGTGCGGGCGGAGGAGAACCTGAACGACCTCGTGCGCCGGCTGCCCGCCGTGCGCAACCACGGGGCGGCGGCGATCGAGCGCAGGCGTATCGCGGCCCGCGTCGCCGTGATGCGAACCAATGTCGGTCGGGCCGAGGCGCGACTGGCCTATGCCAGGGCGCCGGCCCTTGCGCTCGCGGTGATCCTGCCGGCCATCGCCGCCGGAACGGCGCTCTGGCGCTCCGGGCCGGGCCAGCCTCCTGCTGCCCCGGTGGATCCGGCCGCGCTCCTGGCGGCCGTGGGCGCCTTCGGCCTCGCCGGCTGGCTCGCCGCGATCTGCGCGCGACTCTGGATGGTCCGTAGGTCGGTCCGCGCGCGCCTGCGCGACCTCGCCCGCATCATCGCGGCCCTCGAGGGTCGGCGCGCACGGGCAGCCCGGACCGGTGCGGCGGCATTGCCGCTGCCCCGGTCCGGGATCCTGGCCACCCAGGGTGTCGGCGCCTTCGACCCGGCCACGGGCGAGCGCCTGACCGGCGTCGACGTAGCCGTGACGATGCCGGGCCACGTGGCGATCACGGGCAGCCGCGGCAGCGGCGCCCGCGCGCTGGCAGCGGTGCTGGCGGGGCAGGTCGAGCCGACCGCCGGAGCCGTGACTTATGCGGGCACAGACCTGCGCGACCTCGACGCCGCGGAGCGCGCCCGGCGCATCGCCTTCGCGTCGGGGGAGGCGATCCTGATGGAGGGCTCTCTCCGGCAGAACCTGCTCTACGGCACCGATCCGGCGAACGCGCCCGACGACATCGCGCTGATCGGCATCAGCCGGCTCACCGGGCTCGACGGCTTCGTGTATGCCCGCGGGCTGACCGGACGGCTCGATCCGGCCGCCCAGCCGCGGCTCGCCGCTGCGATCGTCGCCGCGCGCCGGACCATGCGGGTGGCGCTGGCCGCCAAGGGCGCCGAGCGCCTCGTCGAGCCGTTCGATCCGAACCGCTACAACAACCAGGCGAGCATCGGCGAGAACATTCTGTTCGGTGAGCCGGTGGGCAGCGCCTTCACGCCCCTGCGCTTCGCGCGTCACCCCTACCTGCGGGCCGTTCTGGAGGCCGAGGGGTTGGTTCGCCCGCTCACCGAGATCGGCCTGTCGGTGGCCCGCAGCACGGTGGAGATCTTCGCCGACCTGCCGAACGACCATCCACTGTTCGACGCCTACTCGCTGTTCCAGGCCGCCGAGCGGGGCTATTTCGAGGATCTCGTGGTGCGCCTGCCCGACGCGGCGAGCCTGCGCCGGGGACCGGCGGGCCAGCGCGACCGCACGCGGCTGATCGGCCTGGCGCTGCGCTACAACGAATCCCGCCACCGCTTCGGCCTGATCGACGGGGCGTTCCAGGAGCGCCTCGTCCAGGCGCGGTGGTCGTTCGCGCGCATGATGCCGCCGCACCTCGCCGGCGCGGTGGAGTTCCACGATCCGTCGCGGGTCAATCCGGCGGCGAGCCTGGAGGAGAACCTCCTGTTCGGCCGGATCAGCCTCGGCGAGGCCAATGCGGAGCCGAGGGTGCGGGAACTGGTGCGCCGGGTTCTCGCCGACGAGGGCCTCGAGGCCTCGGTCTACGGTCTCGGCCTCGACAGCAAGGTCGAGAGCCAGCCCAGCACCGGAGCGCTGGCGGATGGCGCGATCAATGCCCGCGAACGGGTGGCGATCGAGCTGAGCCGTTGCCTCGCCCGGGATCCCGACATCCTCGTGGTGGCAGTCGTGATGGATGAGCGGAAGGCCGAGGGCGCCCGCGAGCGCCTCGCCCAGCTGCGGCAGGCGCTGGACGGGCGCGGCCTCATCGTCTGCCTGCCCGAGACAGGTCTCGTGGAGGGCGCCGAGCCGTTCGACGCTGTGATCGCCGTGGAGAACAGCGCGGTGGTCGCGCCCATGCCGATGGCCGCCGAGCGGGAGCCCGCGCCGGCGGCCTGACAGGAAGACCGTCAGCGATCCGGCTGCGCCGTCGTCCTCGCGATCGCACCGAAGCGAACCGGGCGGCGCCGGGCCGAGCGGGCGCGCAGCCTCACGGCCGCCGCAATAATCCATCACGGCGGGGGGCCGCGCCCGTCCGGCAGCCATCCCGGCCGATCCAGCGCGGACGGTTCATGACCCTGTCGAACTCGACTCCTCTCGCCGCCGGCCTCGTTCTGCTGGCCCTCGCCGGACCGGCCGCCGCACAGGCGGGCAAGGCCGAGGCGCCGATTCCGGCCGCGACCCTCGCCCTGATGGCGCAGAAGGGCGTGACGGCCGCCTCGCCGGTCCTGTTCCGGGCCTACAAGAAGGAATCGGAGATCGAGGTCTGGAAGAAGGGGCCCGCGGGCTACGTCTACATCAAGACCTTCCCGATCTGCCGCTGGTCCGGCCAGCTCGGGCCCAAGCGCAAGAGCGGCGACCGGCAGACGCCGGAGGGGTTCTACACGGTGCCCCGGCGCCAGATGAACCCGAACTCGCACTACTACCTCTCGTTCGACGTCGGCTATCCCAACGCCTACGACCGGGCCCATGGCGGCACCGGCTCCGCCGTGATGGTGCACGGGATCTGCTCGTCCATGGGTTGCTTCGCCATGACCAACGGCACGGTCGGCGAGATCTACGCCATCGCCCGCGACGCGCTGAACGGTGGTCAGGCGGCCTTCCAGTTCCAGTCTTATCCGTTCCGGATGACCGCCGAGAACATGGCCCGCCACAGGGCCGACCCCAACATCGCCTTCTGGCGGGAACTGAAAGCGGGCTCCGACCGGTTCGAGGCGAGCCGGGAGGAGCTGCAGGTCTCGGTGGTCTCCGGCCGATACGCCTTCGCGCCCGCGCGCGATCCCGCCGTCGAGGCGGCCGTCACCACCCGCCGGGCAGTCGAGGAGGCTCGGATGACGGCGCTCGCCGAGGCGGGTGAGCCCGCCGTGCGCACCACCTATTCCGACGGCGGGCAGAACGTCTTCTGGGCGGCCTACACGGCCCGGGGCGGAGCGGTTGGTGACATCAGCCGGCCGGAAGCCCTGGCCTTCGCTGGGCAGGAAGTGGTGATCGTGCCGGGCCATCGCGCCCATCGCCCGGTCCCCGACACGGTCTGGGCAGCCTGGGCCGCGCCCGAATCGGGTCTGTCGCCGCGGCAGATGGCGGGTTTCGTCCCGGTCTACGAACGCGCCCCCGACCCGTTCGGGGCGCTGGCCGCGCCGCTGGCGACGCGCTACAGCGACGCACTTCCGTCGTGGCTGGCCGCGGGACTCGCAGGATCGGCCGCCGGCAGGCCGATTCCGACCGGATCGCCGGCCGGCCTCCTGGCCTCCGCGGAGCCCCTCTGAGCATGCGACCGCCCTGCGCAGCGGCCCGTGCGTGTGCGCGGACGCACATCACGACCGCCTGCGGCACACCAATTCATGATACGGCAGGGGATGAGCGGTACACCTGCTCCGTCGGCCTGCCGTATTCAAAGCTACCTTCCCGGAACGGCGACGGGGTTTCGATCATAACCGATCGGGACCGACTGTCCGCGGATTCGTGATCGCCATGTCGAACAGTTCCGAGCCGACCATCCTGGCGGCCGACCAGGACCTCGTACTCCGCTTCTGGGGTGTCCGCGGCTCGACGCCCGTCAGCGGCCCGCAATACGCGGAGTTCGGCGGCAGCACGCCGTGCATCGAGGTGCGGTGCGGCCAGCGCATGTTCATCGTCGACGCGGGCTCGGGCATCTACAATCTCGGACAGGGTCACCGGACCGACCTCCCGCAGGAAGTCGACCTCCTGTTCAGCCACCTGCATCTCGACCACACCGCGGGGCTTCCCTTCTTCAAGCCTGCGGTTCTCGATTCCGACCGGGTGATCAACACCTATTGCGGCAATCTCGGCGGTGAGTCGGCCGGCCCGACCCTCGACCGGCTGTTCGCGCCGCCGCTCTTCCCGGTTACGCTCGACAAGCTGTGCTGCACCTTTCACCACCACGGCTTCGAGGCGGGTCAGACTCTGGCCTTCCCGGACGGGACGCGGGTCGCCACGATCCTGCTGAACCATCCCCAAGGATCCGTGGGCTACCGGTTCGAGCATGCCGGCAAGCGCCTGTGCCTGATCAGCGACATCGAGCACAGCGATCCCTGGCCGGATCCGGACCTCGCCGCCTTCGTCGCCGACGCCGACCTGATGGTCTACGACGGCATGTTCACCGACGGCGAGTATCCGACCTGCCGGGGCTGGGGGCACTCGACTTGGCAGAAGGGCGTGGAGCTGGCCCGGATGGCGGGCGTCAAGGCGCTCGGGATCATCCACCTGCATCCGGCCCATTCCGACACGGCGTTGCGCGATATGGAGGCCGATATGCAGGCCGAGATGCCGACCGCGTTCATCGCGCGCGAGCGCCAGTGCCTTACCGTGGGGGTGCCTCGGGCGGTCAACGGCCGGCAGAACGGCCGTCCGGCCATGGCGCGGGAGATGCGCCGACGGATCAAGGTCGCCTGAGCCGGCGCTCAGGCGGAGCGCTGCCGGCGAGCCCGGCTGTAGCGGGCCCAGGCAAACAGCACGAACAGCGCGACGCCGATGATCAGGATGCTCCAGCCGTAGTTGCTGATGAGCTGCGCGTCGATCGGGTGGCCGACGAACCCCAACGCAACCAGCAAACCGAACACCGCGATCGCCGCGGAAATCAGCATCCCTACAATCATCGAAGTCCCCGGCGCGTCCCAGCCGCGCGCTTCGGCACGCCCGCATGGTGGGGAAGAATGCACGGCTGGCTCACCCGTTCCAGCGTCCCGTCGACCGGCAGCCCGGTCATCGGCCCCGCGCTGTTCACCGGAATGGCGCAACGGCGCAATCGGCGGCTCCCTTCCCAACGAAGTTAGGCTAAGTAGGCCGCTTGACGGCGCCCCGGCGCGCGAGGAGCTCGAGACCACGGTGATGAGCGGCCAAGAGAACACGACGGCGTCCGCGGCGGCGCACACGAGTCCCGGGACGCAGTCCGCATCCACTACGGCCTCGGGTCCCCGGCGTCCGCAGGATCAGCTCGTGACGATCTACGGCGGCTCCGGCTTCCTGGGTCGGCACGTGGTCCGTGCGCTGGCCAAGCGCGGCTACCGGATCCGCGTCGCGGTGCGACGGCCGGACCTCGCGCTGTTCCTGCAGCCACTGGGGAAGGTCAATCAGATCGTCGCCGTGCAGGCCAACCTGCGCTACCCGGATTCGGTGGCGCGGGCTGCCGAGCGGTCGGACGTGCTGATCAACCTCGTCGGCATCCTGCAGGAGACCGGTTCCCAGAGCTTCGCGCGGCTGCAGGTCGACGGCGCGGACGCGATCGCCCGCGCCGCGGCACGCCAGGGCGCCCGGATGATCCACGTCTCGGCGATCGGGGCGGATCCGGCCTCTCCATCGGTCTATGCGCGCACCAAGGCGGAGGGCGAGGCGCGGGTCTTCGCCGCCTGCCCGGACGCGGTCGTGTTCCGACCGTCGCTGATCTTCGGGCCCGGCGACAGCTTCTTCAACCGCTTCGCCAGCCTTGCACGGGCGCTTCCGGTGTTGCCGCTCGCCGGCGGCCAGTCGCGCTTCCAGCCGGCTTTCGTGGGTGATATCGCCGAGGCGATCGCCCGCGCCGTCGACGGCACCGTGGCGCCCGGCAAGGTCTATGAACTCGGCGGCCCGGAGGTGGGCACGCTGGAGCATTTCGTCCGCTACATGCTGAAGACGATCCGGCGGAAGCGCGCGGTCGTGGATCTGCCCGTGCCCGCGGCCAAACTCCAGGCCCGCATTCTCGAGATCGCCGATACCCTGACTTTCGGGCTACTGCCCGACACGCTGAAGCTGACGCGGGATCAGGTGATCCTGCTCCAGAACGACAACATCGTCTCGGAGGCCGCCAAGGCCGAGGGCCGGACCTTCGAGGGGATCGGGATCACGCCGACCGCCGCGGAGGCAGTGGTACCGGGCTATCTGTGGACGTTCCGCAAGGCGGGGCAGTTCGCCACGGAGCGCGACGAGGAGCGGCTGTCCGAGGTGCCCGACACGCTGGCATCGAAGCCCCTGGCGGCCGGCTCTCAGCACCGGCCGAAGACGGCTTCCGGTCCGGCCATCGGCGCCGATGCCGGCAGCTCGCCGGGCGCCGGCCAGGGCAGCATGGGCGTGCGCTGGGGAACCCGGAACCGAGGCTAGGTGACGGCCCCCGCCCGGATCGCGCCATGAGCGCGCCCTCTCCCCACGGATCCGGCGGCCCGGTCGCGCGGCGCATCCTCGTCACCGGCGCGGCCGGATTCGTCGGCGGCCACGTCCTGCCGCTCCTGGCGGACTCGGCGGCGCGGGCGGGCGATCGCGTGGCCGGGATCGGGCGGGGGCGCTCGCCGCGGCTGCCGGAGGGAGTCACCTACGCGGCGATCGACCTCCTCGACGAACTCGCGCTCGGCGGCTTCGTGGCACGGTTCCGGCCGACCGCGATCCTCCACCTGGCGGGCCTCGCCTCGGTGGCGGATTCCGCGAGCGGCCCAGGCCAGACGTGGCGGGTGAACGTCAACGGCCTGATGAACCTCGTTGCGGCCGTGGAGGCGGTGCCGGGCTGCACCTTCTTCTTCGTGAGTTCCGGCGAGGTCTACGGCAGCGCGTTCCTCGCTGGCCACGCCCTCAGCGAGGCGGTCGAGCCCCTCCCGCGCAACACCTACGCCCGGTCGAAATGGGTGGGCGAGCAGCTGCTCCGCGACCTGCTGCCCCGGATCGGCGTGAAGCTCGTCGTGCTGCGGCCGTTCAACCATATCGGTCCCGGCCAGGACGAGCGCTTCGTCGTTGCCTCCTTCGCGGGCCAGATCGCCCGGATCGAGGCCGGCCTCGTGCCGCCCTGCCTGGAGGTCGGCAATCTCTCCTCCCACCGCGACTTCCTCGACGTCGCCGACGTGGCGAGCGCCTACGCCGACCTGATCGGCCGGGCGGAATCGCTGGCGGACGGCAGCGTGTTCAACATCAGCTCCGGTCAGCCGCGGACGGTCGCCAGCGTGCTCGAGGACCTGCGCGCCAGGGCCCGGGTGCCGTTCGAGATCCGCGTCGCCCCGGAGCGGGTGCGGCCGACCGAGATTCCCCTGGCCGCGGGCGATGCCCGCCGCCTCCACGCCGCCACCGGCTGGCAGCCGCGGGTCTCGTGGGACGCGGCCCTGACCCGCGTTCTGGACGACGCGCGGGCGCGGCTGGCGGGCGCGCCCGCGTCCGGCTGAGGCGCGGGATCTCGCGCCGAAGCGGCGCTCAGCGCTCCGCGACGGCGATCAGGGCGGTGGAGGGAATCGGCAGGACGGGTCGACCGGCCGCCAAGCGCCGCGCCTCCGCGATCACCGCGGCCCGGTCGTCCGCGCTCAGGTCGGCCCAGTCCGGCGACAGGCCGAACACCGTGTCGGGGTCGTCGAGCAGGGCGACGTCGAGCACGTAGTCGAAGGTCACCCGGTAGATCCGGGGGCTTCGTACCCGACCGCGACCAGTTCCCGGGTGAACCCGGCCGGATCGCCGAGCGCCCGCACCCCTTCGGGCATCGCCCGGCTCGCGCGCCCGGGGAACAACCGACGGCGGATCTCGCCGAGCAGCAGGAACGTCGCCGCGCCCTGGTCCGGCCACGTCGCGACGACGCCCCGTCCCCAGGCCGCGTCACGCGCGCCATCTCGGCGAGGCCCTTTCGCCAGTCGGGGAACATGATCACCCCGAAGATCGAGAACACCGCGTCGAAACCGCCGTCGGGCAGGGCGAGGGCTTGGCCGTCCATGACCCGCGCGGCTAAATTGGGCAGGCCCGCCCCGGCGATGCGCGCGACCATGCCGGGCGAGAAATCGACCGCGAGGACCTGCGCCCCCGTCCGCGCCGCGGCCAGCGCGAGGGCACCGGTGCCCGCCGCGACGTCGAGGATGCGGCTGCTCCCGGTCAGCGGCACCCGCGCGAGCGCCGCCTCGGCGAAGCGTGCCGTGAACGGGTGGGCGGTCGTCTCGTAGTGCTCGGCGACCTTGTCCCACCGAGCTGGGTTCTCGAACTCGCGCACCGCTTCGGCTCCGCTCCATCACGTAACTTTTTAAGTATCGTGATGCGGCACGGTTACCGATCCCGGGCCGGGTGTGGTGGATCAAAGGGTGCGCACCGACAGCCGCCTCTCCCGAACACTCCATGTGCTGCTTCACATGGCGCGCCACGACGGACCGATGACGTCCGAGGCGATCGGGCGGATGCTCGGGACGAACCCCGTGGTCGTCCGTCGGACGATGGCCGGGCTCAGAACCGCGGGCTACGTGAAATCGGAGAAGGGGCACGGCGGCGGATGGACCATCGCGGCGGACCTGAACGCGGTCTCGCTGCTCGACGTCCACCGCTCGGTCGGCGGCCCCGCATCTTCGCGATCGGCAGCGATCGCGCGAACCCGGCGTGCGCCGTCGAGCAGGTCGTCAACGCGGCGGTCGAGGACACACTGCGCGAGGCCGAGACCCTCCTGGTCGCGCGGCTCGGTTCCGTCAGCCTCGCCCAGCTCGCGCGGAGCTTCGACGCACGGTGTCGCTCCGAGAGGCCGTCGGACGCCGCGACCTGCGCGTGACGGCGGGCGCGGCGCCGGGCATTGCTGCGCGCGATCGGGCTCGCGAGTGGGGCGGGGTGTCGGATCGCGCCCGGCGGTTGCCGTGCCGACGGTCAGGCGGCATGGTCCGCATCCACGCGGACCAGCACGAGATGATCGGCCATGGGCCTTCTGGACGGATTGCTCGGACACGGCTCGCCGGTCGACGCGGCCTCCCTGGAGCGCCGGCTCGACGGCATCCTGATCGAAGGCGAGACGGCGCGGCTCGCCTTCAAGATCATCCGCGACGTGTTCGTGTTCACCGAGCGCCGCGTCATCCTGATCGACGTCCAGGGCGTGACCGGCAGCAAGGTCGAGTTCCTGTCGGTGCCGTACCGCGCGATCGTGCGCTTCTCGGTCGAGACCGCCGGCACGTTCGACCTCGACGCCGAGTTGAAGATCTGGGTCTCGGGCGCGGCGGAGCCGATCCAGCGGACCTTGAAGAAGGGTGCGGATGTCCGGGGCATCCAGCGGGCCCTCGCCGAGGGCGTGCTGCGCTAGCCCGCGGCGCGGATGTCGGCTGTCCCTGAGCCGCGCCGTACAGCCCACGGCACGCGACGGCCGGCGACGGCCTTCCTACCGGACCACGCCCTTGGCCCGCAGCGCGTCGCGCGCGTCTTGCGGATACTCCAGCTGTTCCGCCAGGATCTCGGCGCTCGAATCCCCGAGGCCCGGCGGCATGCGCCGCACCGGCAGCCGGCGGCCGTCGAGCCGGTAGGGTGGGGCGATGACGTGGGCGTTCTCGGGCGCCGCGACCACCAGCCCGGCCTCCCGGGCCCGGTCACAGGTGAGCGCCTCGCGCAGGCCCATCACCTCGCCGCAGGGGATGCCCGCCGCCCTGAGCCGCGCGATCAGCGGCGCCCGCTCCCACTTGGCGAGTTCGGCCTCCAGGACCGGGATGAAGGCGGCGCGGTTGCGCGACCGGTCGAGGTTGGTGGCGAAGCGCGGATCGGCGACCCAGTCCGGACGCTCCAGCACCTGCTCGCAGAAGCGGCGGTACTGCCCGTTGTTGCCGACCGTGATCACCACCGGCCCGTCGCCAGCCTCGAACACGCCGTAGGGCACGATCGACGGATGGGCGTTGCCGTAGCGGGGCGGATCGACCCCCCGGGCGAGCGCCTCCAGGCCGTAATAGGAGGTCAGCGCCACGCCGCAATCGAACAGGGCGAGGTCGACCGCCTTGCCGCGCCCGGTCCGCTCCCGCTGGTAGAGGGCGGCCAGCACGGCCTGGGCGGCGAACTGGCCGGTGAACAGGTCGACCGCCGCGACCCCGAACTTGAGGGGCGGTCCCCCGGCCTCGCCGTTGAGGGCCATCACGCCGGATTCGCCCTGGACCACGAGGTCGTAGCCCGGCCGGCCGGCCTCCGAGCCGTCCGAGCTGTAGCCGGCGATCGAGCAGTAGATCAGGCCGGGATTCTCCGCCGCGAGCGCCGCGTAGCCGAGGCCGAGCTTCTCGGCCCCACCGGTCTTGAAGTTCTGCACCAGCACGTCGCTGTCGCGGGCCAGAGCCCTCACGATCGCCAGCCCCTCCGGCGTGGCGAGGTCGACGCCGATCGAGCGCTTGTTGCGGTTCACGCTGTCGAAATACGAGGTGTTGCCGGGGCTCGTCGGCACGCCCCAGTCGCGGGTGTCGTCGCCGCGCTCCGGGTGTTCGACCTTGATCACGTCGGCGCCGAGATCGCCCAGCACCTGCGCGCACCAGGGCCCGGCGAGCACCCGGGACAGATCGAGGACGCGGATCCCGGACAGGGGCAGGTCGGCAACGGCATCCATCGCGAAAGGTCCTCAGGCTCCCATCACGCCGTCGAGGCTGCGTACGGCTTCGATGAGCTTGGGACGCGCTACCTCCATGAGGAAGCGCGCGTCGGTGATGACGGCGGGGGCGCCGCAATTGACCGACATGGGCGGCAGGCCGCCACCGGGATGGAATCCCACCGCGATGGCGCAGACCGTCTCCTGCCACTCGCCGAACGAGGTGCAGCAGCCGAGTTCCCGGTGCTCCTCCACCGCCCGGTCGAGGCCGGCGCGCAGCGCGGGCCAGGCCACGGGATCCAGCGCCTTCAGATCCTCGTAGATGCCCGCGCGCTCCCGGTCCGGGCAGACCGCCACGTAGGCGCGGCCCATGGCGCTGCGGGCCAGCGAGATGCGCGAGCCGGTATCCAGGTTGAGCGAGATCGCCGCCGGGCCGCGCTGGCAGTCGACGTAGCGCATGCTGAGCCGGTCGCGCACCCCGAGTCCCACAGAGGCGTTGGCCGCCTCCGCGACGGCGCGCAGCGCCGGCCGGGCGATGGCGCGCACGTCGAGTCCGCCCAGAGCGGCCGAGCTGAGGGCGATGGTGGCGGTGCCGAGCCGGTAGCGGCCGAGTTCGGGCACGTGCTGCAGGTAGCCGAGCTTGGTCAGCGTGTAGGTGAGCCGCGACACGGTGGAGCGCGGCAGCCCGCAGGCCTCCGCGATGTCGTGGTTGGCGAGGCTCGTGCGCCCTGGCCCGAAACAGGCCAGCACCGACAGCCCCCGGGCCAGCGCCGTGACGAAGTGGCGGTCCTCCTTCGCGCTGGACCCGGCAGCGTCGGGCTCGGCCAGAAGGGTCGCGTCCGTCTCCATCCGCGCGCTCATCGGCGCAGGAACGCCGCGAAGGCCGCCTGTGCCTCCGGGCCGCGGCGGAGGGCGTGGAAGACCTCCGCCTCCGCGTCGAGGGCGCGTGCGACGCTGTCGTCGTAGCCGCGCCGGAGGGCCTGCTTGGTGGCGGCGATCGAGGTCCGGGGCAGGGCGGCGAGCGCGCGCGCCTTGGCGAGCGCGATCTCCAGCGCTGTCCCCGCCGGGACGGCGGCGTTGACGAGGCCGGCTGCGGCCGCCTCCTCCGCCGTGAAGGGTTCTCCGAGCATCAGCAACTCGGCCGCGCGCTTCGCGCCCGCCACCAGGGGCAGCAGGTAGCTCGATCCGCCCTCCGGGCTGAGACCCAAAGCCGTGAAGGGCAGGCGGAAACGGGCGCCCCCACCCGCATAGGCGAGGTCGCAGTGGAGCAGCAGCGTCGTGCCGATGCCGACCGCGTGGCCCTCCACGGCCGCCAGGACCGGAATCGGGCAGGCGCGTAGGGTTCTGAGGAAAGTCAGGCCGGGGCTGGCGCCGCCGGTCTCGACATCCTGGAAATCCTTGAGGTCGTTGCCGGCGGTGAAGCAGTCGCCCGCGCCAGTGAGCACCAGGGCGCGCACGCTCGCGTCTCGGCCCGCCGTCTCGAAGGCGGCGGTCAGGGTCGCATAGGTCGCCCGGTCGAGGGCGTTGCGCCGCTCCGGCCGGTCGATGGTGACGAGCCGGATCCCGGGCTCCGGATCGGCGACGCGGATGCTCACCGGGCGGTCTCGCAGGCGAAATCCGCCGACAGGCCGGCGATCCGCGCCCGAGCCGCCGCGTATTCCCGGGCGAGCCGGGCCACGAGGTCAGCGGTGGCGGGCGCATCCGCGATGGTGCCGACCCCCTGACCAGCGCCCCAGACGTCCCGCCACGCCTTCACGCTGGCGCTGCCGAAGTTCATCGCGGTCTTGTCGCGGACGGGCAGCGCGTCGGGATCGAGCCCGGCGGCGCGGATGCTGGGCGTCAGGTAGTTGCCTGGGACGCCCGTGAAGTAGGGGGTGTAGACGATGTCGGCCGCCGCGCTGCCGGCGATCATGTCCTTGTAGGCGGGAACTGCGTTTGCCTCGCGGGTGGCGATGAACCGGGTGCCCATATAGGCGAGGTCGGCGCCCATGGCCTGGGCCGCCAGGATCGCCGAGCCCGAGGTGATCGCCCCCGACAGGATCAGCGGCCCGTCGTAGAACCGCCGGATCTCACCGACGAGGGCGAAGGGGCTCAGGGTCCCCGCATGCCCGCCCGCGCCGGCACAGACCAGGATCAGACCGTCGACCCCCGCCTCTAGGGCCTTCTCGGCGTGGCGCACGGTGGTGACGTCGTGGAACACGACGCCGCCATAGGCGTGGACCGGGCGGATTACCGCGTCCGGCGCCCGCAGCGAGGTGATGATGATCGGCACTTGGTGCCGGACGCAAGCCTCGACATCCCGCGCCAGCCGGTCGTTGGAGGCGTGGACGATCTGGTTCACCGCGAAGGGCGCGATCTTTCGCGCGGGATCCGCCGCCCGGGCCTCGGCCAGTGTGCGGGTGATCCGGGTGAGCCACTGGTCCAGCAGGTCGGCCGGCCGTGCGTTCAGCGCCGGAAACGAGCCGACCACACCGGCAAGGCACTGGGCGATCACCAGCTCCGGCCCGGAGACGATGAACATCGGCGCGCAGATCACCGGCAGGGCGAGCCGGCCGCGCAGAGCCTCGGGCAGGCGCCCGCCCGAGATCTGTTCGGGACCGTCGCTCACCGCACGCTCCCCGCCGCTTGGCCCTGCACCGGACAGGCGCTCCCGAGCCGCTGGCCCAGATCGATGCCGCGCACCGTGATCCTCCCCTGTCTGAGGCGGTCCGGCCTGCGATGCCCTGGCGGGGACCGCAGCCGAGTCTCGCCCGGGGCCGTTTTGATGGCACGGCCCCGGGGCGCCGGTCAAACGCTCAAGACGAAGTCATTCCGCAGCGCAGAACAGCAACTTCGATACCGGCAGTGGTCCCGATCCGTCCTTGACGATGCCTCGCAGGCAGACCACCATTCCGCCAACATGCAGACAATTGTTCTGCACTGCAGAATATAAGGGAGTCCTGAGTGGTTCGTCAGGAGGTCGATGGTGGTGTGGCCGTGCTCACGCTCGCTAATCCGCCGGTCAACGCGCTGGGCGCCGCGCTGCGAGCGGCCCTCGACGACGCCCTCACGGCGGCCATCGCGGACGAATCGGTCCGCGCGATCGTGGTAGCGGCCGAGGGCAAGGTCTTCATCGGCGGGGCCGACATCAGCGAGTTCGGCAAGCCGCAGCATCCGCCGAGCCTGCCCGATGTGCTGGACCGCCTCGATGCGAGCCCGAAGCCTGTCGTGGCGGCCATCGGCGGCGCGGCGCTCGGCGGCGGACTGGAACTGGCGATGGGCTGCCACGGCCGGGTCGCGGCGCCGTCCGCCAAGATCGGCCTGCCGGAGATCAAGCTCGGGATCATCCCGGGGGCGGGGGGCACGCAGCGCCTGCCGCGCCTGATCGGACCCGACGTCGCCTTCGCGATGATGCTCACGGGTGAGCCGGTCTCCGCCGAAAAGGCAGCGTCGCTGGGCATCGTGGACGCCGTTGTGCTCGGCGACCTCGTGGCGGAGGCCCGGACCCGCGCCCTGGAACTCGCCGATGGCAGAGTACTGCCGCGGGTGCGCGACCGGTCGGAGAAGATCACGCCGGAGGCCCGGGAGCGGTTCGAGGCGCAGGCCGCCGAGGCGGTGAAGCGCGATCCCGAGGCCACCAACGTCCACGCCCTGGCGCGGGCGGTGCGCGCCGGCCTGGATCAGGATTTCGATGCCGCCGTGGCTGTGGAGCGGGCCGAGTTCCGCGCCCTGGTGGAGGATCCGCGCTCCAAGGCCTTGCGCTACGCCTTCTTCGCCGAGCGCGAGGCCGCCCGGGTGCCCGGCCTGCCGAAGGACACGCCCCGCCGCACCATCAAGACCGCGGCGGTGATCGGCGCCGGCACGATGGGTGGCGGTATCGCGATGTGCTTTGCCAATGCCGACATCCCCGTGACCGTGATCGAGACGGAGGACGGCGCCCTGGCGCGCGGCCTCGACCGGGTGAAGGGGCTCTACGCCGGCTCGGCCAAGCGCGGCTCGATCACCGAGGCCCAGCGCGACGAGCGGATCGGCCGGATCAGCGGCGCGATCGGTCTGGAACACGCCAAGGAAACCGACATCGTCGTCGAGGCGGCGTTCGAGGATATGGGCGTCAAGCGCGAGATCTTCTCGAAGCTCGATTCCATCGCCAAGCCCGGCGCGATCCTGGCGACCAACACCTCCTACCTCGACGTGAACGCCATCGCGGCGGTGACGGGCCGCCCGCAGGACGTGCTCGGCCTGCACTTCTTCAGCCCGGCCAACGTCATGCGCCTCGTCGAGGTGGTCCGCGCCGAGAAGACCGCCCCGGACGTGCTCGCCACCGCCCTCGACCTGGGCAAGCGCCTCAACAAGCTGCCGGTGACGGTCGGCGTCTGCTTTGGCTTCGTGGGCAACCGCATGCTGGAGCGCCGCAGCCGGGCCGGCGAGCGGCTGCTGCTGGAGGGCGCGCTGCCCCACGAGGTCGACGCGGCGGTCACCGGCTTCGGCTTCCGGATGGGCCCCTTCGCCATGAGCGATCTCGCGGGGCTCGATATCGGCTGGCGCTCGCGCAAGGATTTCGGCGGCCGGGCACCGGTCGCCGACTCGCTCGCCGAGCAGGGCCGGTTCGGCCAGAAGACCGGCCGCGGCTTCTACCTGTACCCGGACGGCGGCCGCACCGGCACGCGCGATCCCGAGGTCGAGGCGCTGATCGCGCGGGTCGCCGCCGAGCACGGCGTCGCGCGCCGCAGCTTCACGGCCGACGAGATCGTCGCGCGGCTGATGTACCCGATGGTCAACGAGGGTGCGCGGATCCTCGCGGAGGGCATCGCGGCCCGGCCCGGCGACATCGATACGATCTGGATCAACGGCTACAACTGGCCGGCCTGGCGCGGCGGCCCGATGCACTGGGCCGACACGGTCGGGCTGAGGGCCGTCGCGGCGGCGCTGTCGCGCTTCGCGGCCGAGACCGGCGACGACAGCCAGGAGCCGGCACCGCTCCTCAAGAAGCTCGCCGACGAGGGTGGCGGCTTCGCCGGCCTGAAGAACGCCTGAGCGAGAGAGGGATTATGACCGACGCGGTGATCGTCTCGACCGCCCGCACGCCCATCGGCAAGGCGCATCGCGGGGCGCTGAACCTCACGCGCGGCGCCGACCTCGCCGCCCACGCGATCCGCGCCGCCCTGGACCGGGCACGCCTGGAGCCGGAGGCGGTCGAGGAGGTGGTGCTCGGCTGCGGCTATCCAGAGAACGCCACCGGCGGCAACGTCGCCCGGCACGCGGCTCTGGTGGCGGGGATCCCGGTGGAGTCCGCCGGCGTCACCGTCTCGCGCTTCTGCGCCTCGGGCCTGGAGGCGATCGCCAGCGCGGCCCGGCGGATCATCCTCGACGGCGTGCCGGTGGCGGTGGCGGGCGGCGTCGAGTCGATCAGCCTCGTCCAGCCGAAGGTGCAGCGGGAGCTGACCCGCAACCCGTGGCTGGAGGCGCATCTGCCGGCGATCTACATGCCGATGATCGAGACCGCCGACATCGTGGCGGAGCGCTACGGCATCTCCCGGGAGTCGCAGGATCTCTTTGCTCTGGAGAGCCAGCGCCGCACGGCGGACGCGCAAGGACGCGGGCTGTTCGACGACGAGATTGTCCCGATGAGCGCCGTCATGGCGGTGACCGACAAGGCCACCGGCGAGACCCGGGAGGTCGAGACCCGGCTTTCCAAGGACGAGGGCAACCGGCCCGACACGACCCCGGAGGGTCTCGCCAAGCTCAAGCCCGTGCGCGGGGAGGGGGCCTTCATCACGGCGGGCAATGCCAGTCAGCTCTCGGACGGGGCCTCGGCCAGCGTGCTGATGTCGGCCGACGAGGCGGCGCGACGGGGCCTCACGCCGCTCGGCACCTTCCGCGGCTTCGCCTCGGCGGGCTGTGGGCCGGACGAGATGGGTATCGGCCCGGTCTTCGCGGTGCCGCGGCTCCTGGAGCGGCAGGGCCTGCGCGTGTCCGATATCGACCTGTGGGAGCTGAACGAGGCCTTCGCGTCCCAGTCGGTCTATTGCCGCGACCGGCTCGGGATTGACCCGGACAAAGTCAACGTCAACGGCGGCGCCATCGCGGTCGGCCATCCCTTCGGCATGTCGGGGGCGCGGCTCGTAGGCCACGCCCTGCTGGAGGGCCGCCGCCGCGGCGCGCGCTACGCCGTGGTGACCATGTGCGTCGCCGGCGGCCAGGGCTGTGCCGGCCTGTTCGAGATCGCTCGGAGCTGAGCCGATGGACCTGCGCTTCACCGACGCCGAGATTGCGTTCCGCGACGAAGTCCGGAGCTTCTGCCGGACGGAGATCCCGGCAGAGATCCGGAAGAAAGTCTCGGAGGGGCGCAGTCTCTCGAAGGAGGATTACGTCACGAGCCAGCGGATCCTCAATGCCAAGGGCTGGGCCGTGCCGCACTGGCCGCAGGAATGGGGCGGCCGGGATTGGACCCCGATCCAGCGCTACATCTACACGGAGGAGTTGTTCCAGGCGGCGGTGCCGCTGCCGCAGCAGTTCAACTGCTACATGTTCGGCCCGGTGCTGGCGACGTTCGGCCGGCAGGACCAGAAGGCCCGCTTCCTGCCGCGTGCCGCCAACCTCGACGACTGGTGGTGCCAGGGCTTCTCGGAGCCCGGTGCCGGCTCCGACCTCGCCTCGCTGAAGACCAAGGCTGTGCGCGACGGCGATCACTACGTCGTGGACGGCCAGAAGACCTGGACGACGCTCGGGCAGCACGCCGATTGGATCTTCTGCCTCGTCCGCACCGACTTCGAGGCCAAGAAGCAGCGCGGCATCTCCTTCCTCCTCATCGACATGAAGACGCAGGGGATCACCGTGCGGCCGATCCTGACCCTGGAAGGCCGGCACGAGGTCAACGAGGTCTTCTTCGACGCCGTGCGCGTGCCCGTCGAGAACCTCGTGGGCGAGGAGAACCGGGGCTGGGACTACGCGAAATTTCTGCTCGCCAACGAGCGCACCGGCATCGCCCGGATCGGGCTCACCAAGGAGCGGATCGCCCGGATCAAGCGGCTCGCCCGCGAGATGCCGGCGGGTTCCGGGACGATGTGGGACGATCCCGCCTTCCGCGGCCGCGTCGCGGAGGTCGAGGTCGAGCTGAAGGCCCTGGAGATCACCCAGATGCGGGTGGCGGCCAAGCAGAGCCGAGCGGATTCGGCGGAGCCGGACCCGGCCTCCTCGCTCCTCAAGATCCGCGGCTCGCAGCTCCAGCAGGCGGCGACGGAGCTGCTGGTGGAACTCGCCGGGCCCTTCGCGCTCGCCGCGCCTGCCCGGGGCGCAGGCGCCAACAACCTGCCCGGCGGCTTCGACTGGGTGGACGCCGCCGCGCCGAGCTACTTCAACAACCGCAAGGTCTCGATCTACGGCGGCTCGAACGAGATCCAGCACAACGTCATCGCCAAGGGCATTCTGGGTTTGTGAGCGGCATTTCCCTTCCCCCCTGCGGGGAGGGGCCAGGGGTGGGGGTGGCCCAGGATTGAGCGCCGCGGCGCCTTCTGCACCATACCCACCTCCGGCTCCTCCCCACAAAGGGGGAGGAGAGGGGGCAGAGGACACCACCATGGATTTCGACCTGAACGAGGACCAGTCGCTCCTGCGCGACAGCGTCGAGCGGCTGGCCGCCGACCTCTACCCGTCCCTGGAGAGCCGGCAGGCGCGGCTGAAGGCGCCGCTCGGCTTCCCCGCGGAAGGCTGGGCGGCCTTTTCCGAACTCGGCGTCACCGGCCTGCCCTTCCCGGAGGAGGAGGGCGGGTTCGGCGGCGGCCCGGTCGAGACCCTGCTGATCATGGAAGCGGTCGGCCGCAACCTCGTTGTCGAGCCGCTGCTGGCGAGCCTCGTGCTCGGCTCGACCGCCCTGCGCCTCGGCGGCAGCGCCGCGCAGAGGGAACGCCTCGTCCCCGGCCTCGTCGCCGGCGACCTGCGCCTGACCCTCGCCCACACCGAGCGCCAGTCCCGCTACGACCTCGCGGACGTGGCGACGACGGCCCGGCGCTCCGGCGAAGGCTACGTGCTGAGCGGGGCGAAGAGCGTCGTGCCCAACGCCGACGCGGCCGGCCTGATGGTGGTCTCCGCCCGCGTCTCGGGCGAGCGGCGCGATACCCACGGGATCGGCCTGTTCCTCGTCCCGACCGACGCCGCGGGCGTCGCCATCGAGGCTTATCCGACCCAGGATGGCGGCCGGGCGGCCGAGGTGTCCTTCTCGGATGTCGGCGTGCCGGCCGACGCGGCGCTCGGCGATCCGGAAGAGGGCCTGCCGCTGCTGGAGCGGGTGGTGGAGCACGGCATCGCGGCGCTCGCCGCCGAGGCGGTCGGCTCCATGGACGCGCTCCACAGGCTCACGGTCGAGTACCTCAAGACCCGCAAGCAGTTCGGCGTCAGCGTCGGCTCGTTCCAGGCCCTGCAGCACCGGGCCGTCGACATGCTGATCCAGCTGGAGCAGGCCCGCTCGATGGCGCTCTACGCCGCCATGATGGTGGACACGCCGGATGCGCGGGCGCGGGCCGCGGCCCTGTCGGCTGTGAAGGTGCAGATCAACAAAGCCTGCCGCTATGTCGGCCAGGAGGCGGTGCAGCTCCACGGCGGCATCGGCATGACGCTCGAGTATATCGGCGCCCACCACTTCAAGCGGCTCGCCATGATCGAGTACCAGCTCGGCGACACCGCCCACCACTTGCGCCGGATCACGCAGGACGAGAACGGGCTGCTGGCGGCCTGAGGGCGGTTCATCCGACTCGCCGCCTCATCCTGAGGTGCCGGAGCGCCGCGGAGGCCTCGAAGGAGGCCTCCGGCCGGCCGCGCGATCCCTGGAGCCCGCCTTCGAGGCCCGCTGGCGCCTCAGGATGAGGGCGTGTTGGGATAGCCGCGATCAGTTGAACAGCGAGCCGACCCCACCCTGCACCCGGCCGAGGCCGGCGCGGGCGACGGAATTGTTCGGGTCGATCGTCGCGGCGCGCTGATAGTTCTCCATCGCCTCCTTGCGCTGGCCCGACTTCTCGTAGGCCAGGCCGCGATAGGCCCAGGAGGTGGCGTCCTTGTTGTTGACGTTGAGGGCGGCGTTGTAGTCCTCGATCGCCTTCGGGTACTGGTTCGTGGCGATCAGGCTCTGGCCCCGGGCCGCGTAGGGCGCGGACTTGAAAGGGTCGCGATCGATGGCGGCGTCGAAATCGGCGATCGCCTGGGTGTCCTGACCCTGCTTCTGCCGCACGAGCCCGCGGGCATGGTAGGCCTCCGCCGATTCGGGCATCAGCCGGATCGCGACGTTGAGGTCGCTCAGCGCCTGGTCGAGGTTGCCCTGGGCGCGCTCGACATTGGCGCGGCCGATATAGGCAGGGCCGTAATTCGGATCGAGCTGGATCGCCTTGGTGAAGTCCTGCAGCGCCGGGCCGTCGCGGCCGATCTGGCGGCTCGCCAGGGCGCGGTTGTTGTAGGCGGAGGCAGAGTTCGGATCGAGCTGGATCGCCTTCGTGAAGTCGGCGATGGCATCGTTGAACTGGCCGGCCCGGGCATAGGCGGCGCCGCGGGTGTTGTAGGCGGCCGCGTCGTTCGGATTGCGCTGCACGACCTCGGTCAGGGAGGCGATGTTGACGTTCGTGGCGCCCGTGGTGTCCTTCTCGAGGACCGCGTATTGCCGCGGGCCAGCCGCGCTCCCGACGGTCTCGCAACCCGCGAGGCCGGCAGCCGAGACCAAGGCCGCGCCGATCAGTGCCGTCTTTCGTCCCAGCCCGTTGCGTACGTTCATTGCCCCACTCTCCCCGAGGCGTCGCCCGCCTTGCGCGTGCCCGCCTCGCCCCTCACAGTCCAAGAGCCCGCGCCGTGCGCCGGGCACGCCCGAATCCGGGGCACCGTCGCGCATCACGGTGAAGGCCGGCTTAAGAAGCGCCGCGTCGCCATCCGGACCCCGCCCGTCCCGGGAGACGAAGGCGGTGCGGGCGGAATCGATCGACAGCATTCGGAACCGACCACGCTGTGGTGGAAGCGGCGGGATGTGGCGAAGGTATGGCTCGACGGTTCCGGGACGCCGCAGGCGGGCTTCCGACCGCCATGCGGCGATGCAGGTGTGCCTTCGAAGCCTCAGGAACCGGCCGGAACGGGCCCGAGGCGGGTCACGTGCCCCATCTTCCGGCCGGGACGCGCCTCGCCCTTGCCGTAGAGGTGCAGATGGGCGCCGGGCTCGGCCAGCAGGGCGTGCCAGTCGTCGGCCTGGGCGCCGATCAAGTTGCGCATCTCCACGGGGAGGCCACCGACGCGGTCCGGGGCGCCGAGCGGCCAGCCGCAGACGGCCCGCACGTGCTGGGCGAATTGCGAGGTCAGCGCGCCCTCGCTGGTCCAGTGGCCGGAATTGTGGACCCGCGGCGCGATCTCGTTGACCACGAGCCGCTCCGCCCCGTCCTCGCGGACGAGGAACATCTCGACGGCGAGAACGCCGACATAGTCGAGGGCGTCGGCGATCCGCCGGGCGATCTCGACGGCATCGCGGCCCGTCTCGGCGGACACGCCGGGCGCCGGCACCCGGGTCAGCGCCAGGATGTGGTCGCGGTGTTCGTTCTCGCAGAGGTCGTAGGCCGCGAAGCTGCCGTCGCGCCCGCGCGCGCCCACCACCGAGATCTCGCGCTCGAACGGCACGAAGCCCTCCAGGATCAGCGGCGCGCCGCCGAACTCGGCGAACAGGGCGTTGCGGTCGCCCTCGGCCCGCTCGCGGAGCATGCGCTGCCCCTTACCGTCGTAGCCGAAGCGGCGGGTCTTGAGCACGGCCGGCAGGCCGATCACCTCGATCGCCCGGTCGAGGTCGTCGGGCGTGTCCACCGCCCGGAACGGCGCCGTCGGGATGCCCAGGCCGTTGATGAAGTCCTTCTCGGAGAGGCGGTCCTGCGTTGTCGAGAGCGCCCGCGCATTCGGGTGCAGGGCAGCGTGCCGGGCCAGGATGTCGGCGGTGGCGTGCGGGATGTTCTCGAACTCGTAGGTCACGACATCGACGCTGCGGGCGAAGGCGGCCAGCGCCTCGGGATCGTCGTAGGCCGCGCAGGTGGTCCGGGCAGCCACGTCGAAGGCGGGGCTGTCCGCGTCGGGCGCGTAGACGTGCACCTTGAGGCCGTAATCGGCCGCCGCGAGCGCGATCATGCGCCCGAGCTGGCCGCCTCCGACGACGCCGAGGGTAGAGCCGGGGCCGAGATTCTTGTCCGTCACGCGTTCGCTTCCGTCACCGGCCGTTCGGCCACCGAGGCGGTCTGGGCCGCACGCCACGCCTCCAGGCGCTCCGCGAGATCCGGATCGGAAAGCGCCAGGACGGAGGCGGCGAGCAGGGCCGCGTTGATGGCCCCGGCCCGGCCGATCGCGAGGGTCCCCACCGGAATGCCGGCCGGCATCTGGACGATGGAGAGGAGGCTGTCCTGCCCGGACAGGGCCTTGGACTCCACCGGCACGCCGAAGACCGGCAGGCGGGTCATCGCGGCAGCCATGCCGGGCAGGTGCGCGGCGCCGCCCGCTCCGGCGATGACGACCTTGAGACCGGCGGCGACCGCGCCCTTGGCGAAGGCCACGAGCCGGTCCGGCGTGCGGTGGGCCGACACGATGCGCGCGTCATAGGGAACCCCGAGCGCGTCGAGCGTCTCGGCGGCATGCCGCATGGTCGCCCAGTCGGACTGGCTGCCCATGATGATCGCGACCGGAGGCGACACCATCGTTGATCCCGGCAAAAGAGGGCGCTTACAGGCGGTGCGGGCCCGCGGCAAGGCGCGCCCCGAAGACGTCCACCGGCATCAGGCGATGATGTCCGGCGTGAGCGCGTCCTCGATGTGGAAGATCCGGTCGCGCAGCGTGAGCTTGCGCTTCTTCAGGCGCTGGATCTGGAGCTGATCCCCGGCGACGCTGCGCTCCAGCGCCTCGATGGCGCCGTCGAGATCCCGGTGCTCCTCGCGCAGCCGCGCCAGCTCACCCTGGAGGTCCGACTGCGCACTCTCACCTGCCTCGTCCGCCATCGTCACCTGAGGACCCGAAGACCGTTCATTGCCCGAGAGCATGCGTTACGCTCCGGCGCCGGACAAGTCGGCGCGGTAAGCAATCATCAGACTTAGCAGCAGAAAACGCTTCGACAGGTCCGGCATCCTGTGCCAATCTCGGTGTGTCGAAACGATGACAGGAGATTCGACTCATGTCGCTGCAGACGCATCTGAACCAACTCGCCCGGAAGCACGAAGCCCTCGAGCGCGAGATTCAGGAAGCGATCCACAGGCCTTCGGCGAACGACCTTCACATCGCCGAGCTGAAGCGACGGAAACTCCTCCTCAAGGACGAGATCAATAGGCTCCAGGCGGGCAACGACACGTTGCACTGACGCCTGCCACGTCCAAAGAGACAGTAAAGTCCGGATGACAGCCGCCGTATCGGGAGCCCCGATGCGGCGGTTTTCTTGTGACACGCCATGCGCCGCTGGCGCGGTGTACGTCATCGTGCGAGGCCGTTCCTCTCCCGTGCGCGCGAGAATGGGCTATCCTGCGCCGGCCGCCGGAGAGTGGCCCGCGAGGAAACGCCGAACCGATGACGAGAGCCAGCCTGCCGGGCCGCTACCCGGAGATCTACGAATCAGCCCGCCGCGACCCTGAGGCGTTCTGGCTCGGCGCGGCGCAGGCGCTCGACTGGGCGCGCATGCCGGAGCGGGCCTTCGCGCCGGATACCGGTCCCTACGGCCGCTGGTTCCCCGACGGCACCCTGAACGCGTGCCACAATGCGGTGGACCGCCACGCCGACGGGGGACGGGCGGACCAGGTGGCGATCCGTTACGATTCACCTGTCACCGGGACCAAGCGCAGCATCACCTATGGAGAGTTGCGCGACGAGGTGGCGGTGCTGGCCGGCGTGCTCGCCGACCTCGGCGTCGGCAAGGGCGACCGGGTCATCCTGTACATGCCGATGGTGCCCGAGGCGCTGTTCGGCATGCTGGCCTGCGCGCGGCTCGGCGCGGTCCATTCCGTCGTGTTCGGCGGCTTCGCGGCCAACGAGCTGGCGGTGCGGATCGAGGACGCGGCACCGAAGGTGGTGCTGGCCGCCTCCTGCGGGATCGAGCCGAACCGGGTGGTCGCCTACAAGCCGCTCCTCGACGCGGCGATCGGAGCCTCCCGCCACAAGCCGGAGGCCTGCCTCATCCTCCAGCGCCCGCAAGGGGGCGCGACGCTGGTTGCGGGCCGGGATCGCGACTGGGCCGAGAGTGTCGCGGCGGCCCAGGCGGCGGGGCGGAGGGCGGCGTGCGCGCCGGTCGCGGCCACCGATCCGCTCTACATCCTCTACACCTCCGGCACGACCGGGAAGCCGAAGGGCGTGGTCCGCGACACCGGCGGCTACCTCGTCGCCCTCGCGTGGTCGATGCCGAACCTCTACGGCGTCCAGCCCGGCGAGACCTATTTCTGCGCCTCCGACATCGGCTGGGTCGTCGGCCATTCCTATATCGTCTACGCTCCCCTGCTGCACGGCTGCACCACGGTCCTGTACGAGGGCAAGCCGGTGGGCACGCCGGATGCCGGCGCGTTCTGGCGGGTCGTCGCCGAGTACGGGGTCGCCTGCCTGTTCACCGCGCCGACGGCTCTGCGGGCGATCAAGAAGGAGGATTCCGCCGGCGTCCGGATCGCCGATTACGACCTCTCGGCCTTCCGCAGCCTGTTTCTCGCGGGCGAGCGCGCCGACCCCGATTCGGTCGCCTGGGCCGAGCGCGTGCTGAACCGGCCGGTGATCGACCATTGGTGGCAGACCGAGACCGGCTGGCCGATCGCCGGCAATCCGATGGGCCTCGGCCTCTTGCCGGTGAAGCACGGCAGCACCTGCGTGCCGATGCCGGGCTACCGGGTCGAGGTGCTGGACGAGGGCGGCAGGCCGGTTCCGGTGGGGACCATGGGCACCATCGCGATCCGCCTGCCCCTGCCGCCCGGCTGCCTGCCGACCCTCTGGGGCTCGGACGAGCGCATGCGGTCGAGCTACCTTGCCACCTTTCCGGGCTACTACGACACCTCGGATGCCGGGGTGATCGACGCGGACGGCTACATCACCGTCCTGGGACGGACCGACGACATCATCAACGTCGCGGGCCACCGCCTGTCCACTGGCGGCATGGAGGCGGTGCTGGCGAGCCATCCTGACGTGGCGGAATGCGCGGTGATCGGCATCCATGATTCCCTGAAGGGAGAGGTGCCCTGCGGGTTCGTGGTGCTGAAGGCCGGCGTCGCCCGGCCGACCGAGGCGATCGAGCGGGAACTCGTCGCCAAGGTGCGCGACGAGATCGGCCCGGTGGCGGCCTTCAAGCTGGCGCTCACCGTGCCGCGGCTGCCCAAGACCCGCTCGGGCAAGATCCTGCGCGCCACCATGAAGCGCATCGCCGATCATGAGCCCTGGACGATGCCGGCGACGATCGATGATGCGACGGCCCTCGACGAGATCGACAAGAGCCTGAAGGATCGGGGCATCGGCGCGGCCTAGCAGGCCGCCGAACCGCGCCGACGGAACGCTGATCGGTCGTCCCGACCCCCCTAGTCGGCGTCGGCACCGTCCTCGTCCGTGTCGATATCGACGGCCGGCGGCGCCTGCGTCACGGCTGGCGCATAGCTGCCCGAAGCCGGGCCCGCGGTGACCGATGCCGGCACGCGCCGCGCGTTCGGCTCGGACGGGATCAGGATCGCGGTGGCGGCCACGAAGCCGGCGAGCGATCGGAGATCCTGCGGCTGACGCGGATCACGCGAGATCAACGTCGCTTCCTGCTGAAGGCGGAGATTGCAGGCCTGCGAGGGGAGGCCGCCGTCCGGCGTACAGGCATCATGCCGGGCGCAGGCGGCATCGAGCGCGTCGACCGGCGGAAGGGGCGCGTTGTTGCCCGGCCCGCAGTAATTGCCGTGGATCAGCATCTTGGGTCCGCCGAAGGCGGCGGGCTGAGCCTGGGCCGACGCCGCGAGGGCGGCGCAGCCAGCGGCCAGGACGAATGGGGCGGCAAGTTTCGTGAGCATCATCTGGACCTCGGGCGATCTCGCCCCCTCAGGCGGTTCGCGTCGATTGCCGCGATGCGGCGACAGGCCAGGAAACGGCCTGTCACATCGGCAAGTTCCAACAGCCCCCGTCCGCAGGGGTGCTCTGCCGCACCGCACTGACGCATCGCACTGGCCGCAGCGTCCATCCTCAGCCAGAGTGGTCTCTCCACCAGGAGTTGCCGATGACCGCTCGCCTGTTCGAACCGCTGACGCTCGACGCGCTCACGCTCGAGAACCGCATCCTCGTCGCGCCGATGTGCCAGTATTCGGCACGGGACGGCGAAGCGACCGACTGGCACATGATGCATCTCGGGCAGCTCGCCATGTCGGGAGCCGGCCTGCTGACTCTGGAGGCCACCGCTGTCTCCCCGGAAGCGCGGATCACCGCCTGGGATCTCGGCCTCTACAACGACGCCTGTGAGCGGGCCCTGGCCCGCGTGCTCGACGCGGTGCGCGAATACGCGCCGATCCCGGTCTGCATCCAGATCGCCCACGCCGGCCGCAAGGCGTCGAGCGAGGCCCCTTGGGCCGGCGGCCACCAGATCCCGCCGGAGCACGCTTACGGCTGGCGCACCGAAGCGCCCTCGGCGGTGGCCCACGCGGAGGGCGAGGTGCCGCCTCACGCCCTCGACGCCGCCGACCTGAAGCGCGTCCGGGAGCAGTTCGTGGCAACCGCCAAGCGCGCCGCGCGCCTCGGGATCGAGGCCGTGGAACTGCACGGTGCCCACGGCTACCTGCTGCACCAGTTCCTGTCGCCGATCGCCAACAAGCGGACGGACGCATACGGCGGCAGCCTCGCGAACCGCATGCGCTTCCCCCTCGAAATCTACGATGCGGTGCGCGATGTCGTGCCGGCGGGCAACCCGGTCTGGCTGCGGGTCTCGGCCACCGACTGGGTCGAGGATGGCTGGGATCTCGACGAGACCGTGGAACTCGCCCAGGCTTTGAAGCGGGCGGGCTCGCCGGCGATTCACGTCTCCACGGGCGGCGTCTCGCCCAAGCAGGCGATCACGCTGGGGCCTGGCTATCAGGTGCCCTACGCCGAGCGGATCAAGGCCGAGACGGGGCTCACCACCATCGCGGTCGGACTGATCACCGAGGCGAGCCAAGCGGAAACGATCCTGCAGGAGGGCAGAGCCGACGCGATCTCGCTGGCCCGTGCCATGTTGTACGATCCGCGCTGGCCCTGGCACGCGGCCGCCGAACTCGGAGCCCGGGTGCGGGCGCCCAAGCAGTACTGGCGGTCGCAGCCGCGAGCGTACAAGGACCTCTTCAAGGACACGGCCTTCGGGCAGCGGTAAGGGCGAAGACGTCCGGGCGGCGGACAAGCCGCTGTGGATGCCCCGTCCTCGGCTGACCGCACCGTCCTTCCGGGGGCTGCAGGCGCGCCCGGAAACCGGAATGACCTCGGGTGCCGAAACTTGGCGCCTCGGCGGCTCTGGATCCCGGGTTCCGCTGGGCGGCCCCGGGATGACGACGGAAGCTATGAACCGTCCCTCAGCGCGGCAGAGCCCCGACCAGCGGTCCGAGCGGCCGGCTGATGTCGGAGCGGCCGAGATTCGGCGCATAGAGGCTCGAGACCGAGCCGTCGAGGAACAGGGCGTTGCGGCAGCCGAGATCGTCGCGGAACAGCCGCGCGAAGGCCCCGAAGGTCACCGGGCGCTCCGAGATGGCGAAGATGGCGACGGGCCCGTCGCCGGGGACGCCGACGCCGTTGCGGATCTTCTGGCTCGGCCCGTCGGCGGCGATCTTCGGGTGGATCTGGCCGTCGACCACCAGCATCGGCCCGGATTGCGTGGCGAAGTCCGGGCGGATCTTCGCGCGCAGATAGCGAGCCGTGTCGATCACCCCGGCGCGCTCGCCCTTCACCCAGAAGATCCCGTTGGGCTTGAGGTGGAAATTGCCCGGCCCGTCCGCCGTGGAGACGCGCTTCCGCTCGTGCCCGTCCTCGATATAGAGGCCGACCGGCGCCTGGTCCTTGTCGTACATGCCGGCATTCATCGCGAAGGCGAGGCCCCCCTGCTTCGCGGCGAGCGTGCCGAGGGCACCGTAGGGATTGCCGTCGTCCTGAAGCCAGAACAGCCGCAGCCGCTGCCGCCGCAGGTCGATGGTACAGACCGTGAAGGCCTCGCCCTGCGCCTCCACCGGCCGGCACGGCTCCGTCGAGGCCGGGGCCGCGGCCCGGGCCGGGGCCGCCGAGGCGAGCAGCGCGATCAACAGGGCGTGAGCCGGTCGCAACATCATCATTCGTTCCATGCAGCTCGGAGCCGGCGCGTCGGGGACGGCGAAGCTCTGTCAGCGGGCCTCTCGCTCTGGAAAGCGGCGAATTTCGTGTCCGAAGCGCGGCCGGGCCGAGCCGGTGCGTCTCGCGGCTGCGCGCCGCGGGCAGGGGCTGGACCGTTTTGCCAATTCGGACGTTCTTAGCCGTAGAGGGCGTTTTTCTACGGAGATGACGTGATGAAGGGTGCAGTGCTCGGCTCGGCCCTGCTGGCGGCGGGTGCCCTGGTGTTGGCGCCGGCCAGCGCGGACGCGCGCGGCTTCGGCGGCGGCGGCTTCCACGGCGGCGGCTTCGGCGGCGGATTCCACGGTGGTGGTTTCGGCGGCGGCTTCCGTGGCGGCGGGTTCGGTGGATTTCGCAACGGCGGCTTCGGAGGCGGATTCCGCGGCGCCGGTTTCCGTCCGGGTGGCTTCGGCTACGGCCGCGGCTTCTACGGTCGCGGCTATGGCTATCGCGGTGGCTACGGCTACGGCCTCGGCGGCCTGGGTCTGGGCGTCGGCCTGGGTCTCGCGGCCGGAAGCCTCTACGGCGGCTACGGGTATGGCTATCCGGGCTACGGCTACGGCGGCTACTACGCGCCCGCGGCTTACGGCTACGGCGATTACGGCTACGGCGGGGGCTGCTACACGGTCCCGCGTGTGCGCTGGACCCCCTATGGCTACCGCCGGGTTCTGGTCGAGCGCTGCTACTGAGCGTCGATCCGACAGCGAAAAGACGGGGAGAGGCCGCCTGCGGGCGGCCTTTTCCTTGCGCGGACCGCACCGACGTTGGACAGCTCAGCCTGGGACGCTGATACTGGTACCGGGCGGCGGGAGGCGGTGATGAGTACAGCAACCGGGCAGGGGCGCACCGGCGTGGATGCGGTCGAGATTCGCGACGCCAGCCTGACCGCCTTCTACCGATCGATGACGCCGCCGGAGCGGCACACCTTCTGGGCCTGCGCCGCCGGGTGGTGCCTCGACGGCATGGACTTCATGATCTACCCGCTGGTGATCGGGACGATCATGGCCCTGTGGCACGTCGATTCCGGCACGGCCGGGCTCGCCGCGACGGTGACGCTGCTGGCCTCGGCGCTCGGCGGCTGGCTCGCGGGCTTCATCGCCGATCGGATCGGCCGGGTGCTGACCCTGCAGATCACGATCCTCTGGTTCTCCGTGTTCTCGCTGCTCTGCGCCTTCGTGCAGAACTTCGAGCAGTTGCTCGTCGCCCGGGCGATCCTGGGGCTCGGCTTCGGTGGCGAGTGGGCGGCCGGCGCCGTTCTGATCGGCGAGACGATCCGGGCCGAGTATCGCGGCCGGGCGGTCGGCTCAGTTCAGTCCGGCTGGGCGATCGGCTGGGGGCTTGCGGTCCTGTCGCAGGCGGTTTTGTTCTCGATCCTGCCGCCCGAAACCGCGTGGCGCTGGATGTTCGCGGTGGGCGCGCTGCCGGCGCTGCTGATCTTCTACCTGCGCCGCTACGTCGAGGAACCGAAGGTCGCCGCCGAAACCCGGGCCCGGGCCGCCGCCACGGGTGATCGGCCGCAGATCTGGGAGATCTTTTCGGGGCCGATCCTCAAGACGACGCTGCTCGCCTCAATGGCGGCGGCGGGCTGCCAGGGCGGCTACTACGCGATCACCACCTGGGTGCCGCGCTTTCTCACCACCGAACGCCACCTGTCGATCGTGTCCTCCACGGGCTACCTCGCGGCACTGATCATCGGCTCGTTTGCCGGCTACCTCGTGGGCGCCTGGCTCGCGGACCGGCTCGGGCGCCGGCCGCTGTTCCTGATCTTCTCGCTGGGCGCCATCGCGGTGGTCGTCGCCTACACGCAGATCCCGCTGTCGAACGGCGTGCTCTGGGTGCTGGGCTTCCCGCTGGGCTTCTTCGCCTCCGGCTACTTCTCCGGCATGGGCGCCTTCCTGACCGAGCTGTACCCGACCCGCCTGCGCGGCTCGGGGCAGGGGTTCTGCTACAATTTCGGCCGGGGCATCGGCGCCCTGTTCCCGGCGCTGGTCGGCTACCTCGCCGAGCGCGCCGGCCTCGCCTCCGCCATCGCGATCTTCGCGGCCGTGGCCTACGGGATCTTCTTCCTGGCGGCCTTCGCGCTGCCCGAGACGCGCGGCAAGGTCCTGCACGCGGATTCCTGAACATGCCCGAGATCCGAGACTGCCCCGCCCCGGACCCGCACCCGGGCGGGCCGACCCGCTACGCCGTACCGGCCGGCGCGGTCGACACCCACGCCCATGTCATCGGCTTGCCGCCGGATTATCCGCTGGTGGCAGACCGCAGCTACACGCCCCCGGCGGCGCCGGCCGAGCGATACCTCGCGATGCTCGACGGGACCGGCATGGCCAACGGCGTTCTCGTCCAGGTCAGCGTGCACGGCACCGACAACCGTCTGATGATCGAGACGCTGCGCGCCAACCGGCAGCGCCTGCGCGGTATCGCGGTGATTCCGCTCGGACTGCCCGAGGGGGACCTCGCCGCCCTGAAGGAGGCCGGGGTGGTCGGCCTGCGGCTCAACGTGCTGTTCGGCGGCGGGGTCGGGCTGGAGCAGGTCGAGTCCTACGGGGCGCTCGCCCGCGAGATGGGCTGGCATCTGCAGTTCCTGCTCGACGCGCGGGAATTGCCGCCGATCGCCGGCCGCCTGTCGCGGCTGCCCGTGCCGCTGGTCTTCGACCATATGGGACACATGCCGACCTCGGCGAGCCTGGACCATCCGGGCTTCCAGGCGCTGCTCGGCCTCGTCGCCGACGGCCATTGGGTGAAGCTCTCGGGCGCCTTCCGGGATTCCGTCACCGGGCCGCCCTACGCCGACACGATCCCCTTCGCCCGCGCCCTCAACGACGCTGCCCCTGAGCGTTGCGTCTGGGGCTCGGACTGGCCACACGTGGCCGCATGGGACGGCCCGCCCCGGACCACGGAACTCCTCGACCTGATGGCCGACTGGGTGCCCGACGCGGACAGACGCCGGATGGTGTTCGTCGACAACCCGCGACGGCTCTACGGATTTGGATAGAGCCGGGATTCAACGCAGGCCGGAGCACAGGGCTTCATCGCGCGCAGCGACCACCGATGCCGCTCCAGGCCGGAAAGGCCTTGCGCGGCCTGGATTGCCGCGCTGCGCGTGAACGACGGAGATCCTGTCAGACCCGCAGATCGACGCTCAGACCCTGCCCGGCAGGTGCCGGCGGACCGGCGCTCGCCGCGCTCTGGGCGCTCTCCGCAACGAGCCCCGCGACGGCCTTGTCGGCCGCGAGCTGCTGCTTGGCGACGGCGATGCCGATCTGCTGGTTCTGGGATGAGCCCAGCATCTGAACGGCGGTGGCGGCCAGCGTTTCCATGGCGCGACCCTAGCACCCCCGACTGAATCGGGCGTTACCCGGATCAAGCGCCTTTGATCGGTTCCCGGTCACCCGTCCAGGAAGCCCCGCTGCCGCGCCCGGTAGCCGCCGATCGCCGTGACGCACAGGAACGACACGCCGGCCAGCGCCGTGCCGAACACCGCGATCGGCCACCAATGGCCCTGAAAGCGCTCGGCCAGAACCGTGCCGATGATCGGGGTCAGCCCGCCGGCGAGCGCGCCACAGAACTGGTAGGCAATGGAGATCGCCGTATAGCGGATCCGCGTCGGAAACGCCCCGGCAAGGTAGCCGGCGATCACCGCGTAGAAGGTCGCGGTGCCGATCACGTTCAGGGCCAGCCCGAGTACGATCAGGGTCACCGACTTGGTTTCGACCAGCCAGAACAGCGGGTAGGGGGCCAGCATCGCCCAGACCAGTGTCCCCTGCAGGAACAGCCGCTCGTTGCGGATCGCTTCCGCGATCCGGGCGCCCACCGGCGTCATCACCAGCTGAACCACGGCGCCGATGAGCAGGGCGTCGAGGATCGTCGCCCGCTCGATGCCGAGATACTGCGTGGTGAACGCGATCATGAAGGTGTTGAACAGGTAGACCGAGGCGATCGCGAAGGTGTTGGCGCCCGCTGCCAGCAGTACCGGCTTCAGGCTGGTGGTCAGCACCTCGCGCACGGGCGCCGCCGGCGGCCCGCCCGCGGCGCGGGCCTTCTCGAAGGCCGGCGATTCCGCGACGCCGAGGCGGATCGCGAGCCCGACGCCGAGCAGGAGGATGCTGACGAGGAACGGTACCCGCCAGCCCCACGTCAGGAAACTCTCCTTGTCGAGGAGGCCGGCGAGCCGGAAGGCCAGCAGCGACAGGATCTGCCCGGCGGGGCTGCCGAGCTGCGCGAAGGAGGCGAAGAAGGTGTTGCGCCCGGCCGGCGCGTGCTCGGCGGCCATCAGCACGGCGCCGCCCCACTCGCCGCCGACCGCCAGCCCCTGGATCAGTCGCAGCACGACCAGCATCACCGGCGCCCACAGGCCGACCGAGGCATAGGTCGGCAACAGCCCGATGCAGGAGGTGGCGATACCCATCATCACCAGTGTTGCCACCAGCGCGCGCTTGCGCCCGAACCGGTCGCCGAGATGCCCGAAGATCAGGCCGCCGAGCGGCCGGGCCAGGAAGCCCACCGCAAAGGTGCCGAAGGCCGCGAGCGTCGCGATGTAGGGCGATTCTGCCGTGAAGAAGAGCGGCCCGAACACCAGGGCCGCCGCGGTGCCGTAGATGAAGAAGTCGTACCACTCGATCGTGGTGCCCACGAAGGCCGCGAGCGCCGCGCGGGCCGACTGGTTCTGTCCGGGCCCGGCGGCCGGGGCTGCGGTGGTAACGGCCATCAATCCTCGCGCGCGTCGGTATTTTGAATTCACGGTTACGCGGCGAAGGTCGCCGTCGCAAGGAACCGCGCCGTCTGCGCGATCACGGTCGGATGGTTCATCATCAGAGCGTGGCTGACGGGCAGCACCAGATGCCCCTGCAGGCCCGCGATCTTGGTACGGGCGACGCTCACCCGCCCGTCATTTGGCCGGGGCAGCATCAGCCAGCCGACCGGGTCGATGCTGCGCGCGCCAGCGATGACGCCGATCGGGTAGTCGGGATCGGGCCAGACCGGCAGCGTCGCGGTCCCGAGCGACAGCGCGGCCGGCCCGAGCAGGCGGCGATAGAGCCCGACCTGCCGCAGCCGGTCCGCGATCTCGCTGCCGCGGTTGGGCGGTCCGAGCATGACGAGGCGACCGAGCCTGTCCGGCCGCGCATCCGCGATCAGGCTCCGCGCGAGGAGACCGCCCATCGAGTGCCAGACGAAGTGCAGCGCGCCCGCCGTCGCGCCGGCGATCACGGCGACCTGCGGACGGAGCGTCGCCGTCAGGGTGGGTAGGTCATGGCGGGTCGAGGGATAATCGAGCGCGAGCACCCGGTAGCCCTCGGCCGTCAGGGCCGACCGCATCCGCGCGAACGAGGCGGCTTTTCGCCCGAGACCGTGCAGGAGGACGACGCTGTTGGTCGCCATGGGCTCGGGGCGATCAGAAGCTCGGCGGCGTACAGGCGCTCACCACCTCGCACGGGTTTGGCCCGACGCACCGGAACCGGTGCGGGCGGCGGCTGTCGAAGCTGTAGGCATCGCCGGGGCCGAGGATCCGGCGCTCGGCATCCACCGTCACCTCCAGGCGGCCGGAGAGCACGATGCCGCCCTCCTCGCCCTCGTGGGAGAGCGGCACCCGGCCGGTATCGGCGCCGGGCTCGTAGCGCTCCTTGAGGATCTGGAGCTTGCGCCCGAACAGGCTGTCGCCGACCTGCCGGTACGAGATCGCCCCCTTGGCGGCCCGGCGGCCGATCTCGGTGAGGTCCTCGGCGGCGAAGAACGCCTTGCGCTCCGGCTCCGGCTCCAGGGCGAAGAACTCGGCCATGCCGATCGGCACCCCGTCGAGGATGCGCTTCAGGGCGCCCACCGACGGGTTCACGCGGTTCGCCTCGATCAGCGAGATCGCGGAGTTGGTCACCCCGGCCCGCTTGGCGAGCGTCCGCTGCGACAGGCCGTGGCGGGCGCGAACGAAGCGCAGGCGCGCGCCGACATCGATGCTCATCCGACGGGGCCCCGTTTCAGGTGTTGCGGATCCCGCAACGGTGCCACCCGCGGCCCCGATCCTGCAAGGGGTTGGCGGCGACCAGAAAAGGACTTGTTGCCCGATCGGCGAAGGTGTCCCCTGGTCCCGCCGCCCGATCCGCGCCGCCTGCCCCGGAGAACCGCCCCATGACCGACCATCCGCTCCGCAACGCGCCCGCGATGGACGCCTTCTGGATGCCGTTCACGGCCAACCGCCAGTTCAAGGCGGCGCCGCGCCTGCTCGTGTCGGCCGAGGGCATGCATTACACCGCCGACGACGGCCGCAAGGTCCTCGACGGCACCGCGGGCCTCTGGTGCGTCAATGCCGGGCACGGGCGGCGGGGCATCGCCGCCGCGGTGGAGCGCCAGCTCGCGACGCTCGACTTCGCGCCGACCTTCCAGATGGGCCACCCCATCGCCTTCGAATTCGCCGAGCGCCTGGCGGAGATCGCACCCGGCGGGCCGGACAAGCGCCTCGACCGGGTCTTCTTCACCAATTCCGGCTCCGAATCGGTCGACACCGCCCTCAAGATTGCGCTCGCCTACCAGCGGGCGATCGGGCAGGGGACGCGCACCCGGCTGATCGGCCGCGAGCGCGGCTATCACGGCGTCGGCTTCGGCGGCCTGTCGGTCGGCGGCATCGTGTCGAACCGCCGTGTCTTCCCGCAGCTCAACGGCACCGACCACCTGCGCCACACCCACGATCCCGCGCGCAACGCCTTCGTGAAGGGCCAGCCCGAGCACGGCGCGGAGCTCGCCGAGGACCTGGAGCGGCTGGTGGCGCTCCACGGGGCCGAGACCATCGCGGCCTGCATCGTCGAGCCGGTGGCCGGCTCCACGGGCGTGCTGGTGCCGCCGAAGGGCTACCTGGAGCGCCTGCGCGAGATCTGCACCAAGCACGGCATCCTGCTGATCTTCGACGAGGTGATCTCGGGTTTCGGCCGCCTCGGCGCGCCCTTCGCGACCGACTTCTTCGGCGTCGTCCCCGACCTCGTGACCAGCGCCAAGGGCCTGACCAACGGCACGGTGCCGATGGGCGCGGTCTTCGCGAGCCGCGCGGTCCACGACGCGCTGATGCAGGGCCCGGACGGGATCGAGCTGTTCCACGGCTACACCTACTCCGGGCACCCGATCGCCTGCGCGGCCGGCATCGCGACGCTGGACATCTACCGGGAGGAGGGGCTCCTCACCCGCGTCGCCGACATCGCCGACGACTGGGCCGCGGCGATGCATGACCTGCGCGGGCGCAAGAACGTCATCGACATCCGCACCATCGGCCTCGTTGCCGGCATCGAGCTGGCGCCGCGTCCGGACGCGGTGGGCAAGCGCGCCTACGAGGTGTTCGTGGACTGCTTCGAGCGCGGCCTGCTCACCCGGGTGACCGGCGACATCATCGCGCTGTCGCCGCCGCTCATCGTCGAGCGCGGCCAGATCGGCGAGATCGTCGACATCCTGGGCGCCGCGATCGACCGGGTCGCCTGAGGGCCCGCTCGCGGCGGCCCCGCCGTACGGCGGGGTTGTCGCGGCACCGGCAACGCCCATCTGCCTCGGACCCGGGTTTCGGCCGGGCATGAGGCTTTCCATGTCGAACACCGCCTTGATCGTCGGCGCCAGCGGGATCGTCGGCAGCGCCACCGCGGCGCTGCTCCATCAGGAGGGCTGGCGGGTCGCGGGCCTCGCGCGCCATCCGGTGCGGCAGGACGGTGTCGAGCCGGTGGCCGGCGACCTGCAGGATCCGGCCTCGCTGGAGCGGGCGCTGGCCGACCTCGCCCCGAGCCACGTGTTCCTCGCGACCTGGCAGCGGCGGCCCACGGAAGCCGAGATGATCCGCGTCAACCGGGCGATGGTCGAGAACCTGCTCGACGCGCTCCGCCCGAAGAGGAGCGTCCGCCACGTCGCCCTGGTGACCGGGCTGAAGCACTATCTCGGCCCGTTCGAGGCCTACGGCAAAGGCACCCTGCCACAGACGCCCTTCCGCGAGGACCAGGGCCGCCTCGACATCGAGAATTTCTACTACGCCCAGGAGGATGCGGTCTTCGCGGCCGCCGCCCGCGACGGCTTCAGTTGGAGCGTCCACCGCCCGCACACGATCATCGGCAAGGCGGTGGGCAACGCCATGAACATGGGCACGACGCTCGCCTGCTACGCCACCCTGTGCCGGGAGTTGGGGCGGCCTTTCCTGTTCCCGGGCTCGGCCGAGCAGTGGAACGGGCTCACCGACATGACCGACGCGCGGCTGCTCGCACGCCAGCTGCTCTGGGCCTCTATCGAGCCGAAGGCCGCCAACGAGGCCTTCAACGTCGTCAACGGCGACGTCTTCCGCTGGAGCTGGATGTGGGGCCGGATCGCCGCCTGGTTCGGGGTCGAGGCGGTGCCGTTCGACGGCACGCACCGGCCGCTGGAGCCGCGAATGGCGCAGGACGGCCCGGCCTGGGCCGGGATCGCGGCGCGTTACGGCCTCGCCGAGCCGAACCTCGAAAAACTCGCCTCGGCCTGGCACACGGATGCGGATCTCGGCCGGCCGATCGAGGTCGTCACCGACATGAGCAAGAGCCGCCGCCTCGGCTTCACGGCCTATCAGCCGACCGACGACGCGTTCCACGACCTGTTCGCCCAGCTCCGCGCCGACCGGCTGATCCCCTAAAGGCGGCGCTAGCGGGATATCGCGCCGCGGTGCCTTTGGAGCGCGACATGCCCCCTCTCCCGTGCGGGAGGGGGTTGGGGCAAGGGGCCCGCTCTTTCCGGTGAGGTCGCATCCCTCACCCTATCCCTCTCCCGCACGGGAGAGGGGACCCGCCCTAAGCCCGGGCCGGTCGACGTCACCCGGCCTTGCGCTCGGTCCCGCACCACTCGGCCACGAACAGCGCCATCGCGGTGGTGCAGCGCTTCACGGAGGCCAAGCTCACGCGCTCGTCGAAGCCGTGGATGCTCTGGGAGGTCGGGCCGTAGCAGAGCGCCGGCACCCGGTCGTAGAGCGCGTGCACCCGGGTATCGAGGTAGCCCGCCGTCATGAAGCTCTGGAGCGGTGACCCGATCGCCCGCTCGTGTGCGCGGCCGAGCACGGCCTCGGCCTCTGAGCCTTCCTCCAGCACGTAGCCCTCGGCGAAGAAGCCGTTGAACACCACGCGCGGCGGGCTGTTCGCCAGGAACGGGTCGGTGCGGGAGAAGGACGCCACTGCGGCCTCGATCTCGGCGGCGGCCTGCCCGGCGGTCACGCCCGGGTAGAGCGCGACCCGGCAGTGGATCCGGCACCAAGCGGGGACCGAGGAGGCCCAGTCACCGCCCTCGATCTTGCCGATATTGAGGTTGATCGGGTGGTCCTCGGTCTCGAAGTGGGGATGCGACGCCTTCTCGGCGTTCCAGCGGGCCTCGACCTCGCGCAGCGCGCCGATCACCCGGTAGGTGGCGTCGATGGCGTTGGCGCCGGCGCCCATCTCGCGGACATGGACCGGCACGCCCCGCACCTCGACGGTGAACCACAGCACGCCGGTATTGGCGCGCACGAGCTTCTCGTCCTCGGGCTCCGGGATCAGCACGGCGTCGGCCCGGTAGCCGCGCAGGTGGGTCATCAGGGCGCCGTTGCCGGTGGATTCCTCCTCGACCACCGACTGGACCGTCACGGAGGCCGCCGGCTGGAGGCCCAGGCGGGCCAAGGCATCGAGGGCGAACAGGTTGGCGGCGTGGCCGGCCTTCATATCGCCGGCGCCGCGGCCGTACATCCAGTCGCCCTGGATCACCGGATCGAAGGGCCGGTGGGTCCAGAGGTCGAGCGGGCCCGGCGGCACCACGTCGACATGGGCCTGCAGGATCAGCGAGCGGCCGGTCTCGGTGCTCGGCCGGTGGTGGCAGACCACGATCGGGGCGTCCGAATGGAGCGCGTCGTCAATCTTCGAGCCGCCGGGATGGGCCGCGATGGCGGCGCGGTCCATGGCGAAGCGCTCGGTGGCGTAACCGCGGGCGCGGAATTGATCGAAGACGTAGTCCTGGCAGGCATGCTCCTCCCCGCGCAGGGAGGCGAACCGAACCAGAGCCTGCGTGTGGACGACCTGATCGGCAAAGCCCTCCGCCACGGAAGCTTCGATCTCGGCGGCGAGGGTAGGGTCGAGGGCCATGGGAACTCCAAACCTTCTGCGGCCGGGAGGAAGCGCCCGGGCTCGGGCCGCTGTCAACCGGCGGTTGCCGAGGGCATGGTCCGTGCCGAAACCGGTGATCCTACGGTGAATCCGGGAAGGCCGTCCGGATCTGCTCGACGAACCGCGCGAAGGCCGCGCTCGGCTGGCCGTCGCCGCGATGGACCAGCAGGGTGCGGGCGTGCCCGTCGCCGTCCGGCAGGGCGTGGACCGAGACGCGGCCGGCGCGGTGCGCCGGGTCTGCGACGGCACGGGGGACGAGGGTCACGCCCATCCCGGCCGCCACGCAACCGAGGATGCCGTCGAGAGTCCCGAACTCCATGCGGCGCACATGCACGAGGCCCTGACGACCCAGAAAGTCCTCCAGGCGCCTCCGGTATGAGCAGCCGGTTCGGAACACGAGCACCTTCGCTTCCCGCACGCGAGCCAGCCGGTCGAGCAGCGCCGCCAGATCACCGAAGCCCGGATGGGCCACCAGCACCAGTTCCTCGGCGAAGACCGGGATTCCGACGAGTTCGGCCTGCGTGACCGGGCCGGCCACGAAGGCCCCCTCGAGGGTCCTGTCGAGGACCCGGGCGATCAGCAGCTCGGTCGGCCCGGTCTCCAGTTCGATATCCACATCCGGGTGGCGCGCGGCGAAGTCGGCGAGCGGGCCGGGCAGGCGCAGGGCCGCGGTCGTCTCCATGGCGCCGATCCGCAGGGGGCCGCGGGGCTCGCCCTCGGCCAGCAGGGCGTGCTGCGCCTCCGCGAGCAGCTGTCCGACCTGGAGGGCGTAGGGCAGGAGCCGCTCCCCGGCCCGGGTCAGGGTCACCCCGCGGCTGCCGCGGTGGAACAGCGGCACGCGCAGAGCCTGCTCCAGCGTGCGGATCCGCCCGGTGACGTTGGACTGGACGGTGTTGAGCCGCGCCGCCGCCCGCCCGATGCCGCCGGCTTCGGCCACGGCCGCGAAGAACATCAGGTCGGTGCTGTTCATACCATCTGCTTTTCCGATGCCTTCCTTCTGAAGGAATCACTTTTTCCGCATCGAGCCGACGGTTAAGCCCGGACGGGCGGCGCGCGCAACCGTCCGACCGAAAAGCTCCGCGGGGAGGGGACCCATGGCCTTGAGGACCAGACTGACCGACGCCTTCGGGCTGCGCCATCCGATCGTCCTGGCGCCCATGGACCCGGCCTCAGGGGGCGCCCTCGCGGCGGCGGTGAGCGCCGCCGGCGGCCTCGGCCTGATCGGCGGCGGCTACGGCGACCACGCGACGCTCGACCGGGAATTCGCCCGCGCGGGCAATCAGCGGGTCGGCTGCGGCTTCATCACGTGGTCCATGGCTCGGGACCCGTCGCTCCTCGACGCGGCGCTCGCCCGGTCGCCCGCCGCCCTGATGCTATCCTTCGCGGATCCGGCCCCGTTCGCGGAACGGATCCACGCCGCCGCCGTACCCCTGATCTGTCAGGTGCACACCCTGGCCCAGGCCCGGCGCGCCCTGGAGGTTGGCGCGGCCGTGGTGGTGGCGCAGGGAACGGAAGCGGGCGGCCACGGACTCACCGCCCGCGGCACCCTGGCATTCGTGCCGGCGGTTGCCGACCTGGTCGCCCGGGAGCGCCCCGAGACGCTGCTCCTCGCGGCCGGCGGCATTGCGGACGGGCGCGGTCTCGCCGCCGCCCTGGCGCTGGGCGCCGACGGTGTCCTGATGGGGACGCGGTTCTGGGCAACCCAGGAGGCCCTGATCCACCCGGCCGCGAAGCAGCGGGTTCTCGCCGCCACCGGCGATGACACCATCCGCACGCGGGTCTACGACATCGCCCGCCAGCGGGCTTGGCCAGCGCCGTATACCGGCCGGCTCCTGCGCAACGCCTTCATCGAGACCTGGCACGGCCGCGAGGACACGTTGCGCGCGGCCGCCGCCGAGCGCCGACGGGACGTGGAAGGCGCCGATGCCGCGGGCGACTACGATGTCGCCAATGTCACGGTCGGCGAAGCCGTCGGTCTGATCGACGATCTGCCGGGGGCAGGCGCTCTGGTTCTGCGCATCGCCGAGGAGGCGGAGGCCGCGATCCGCCGGACTTCCGGCGCGGTCGCGGCGGCGCCGTGACGGCGCTCGACAAAGCGTGACTACGCAGGATCGCGGCGGGCCGGAACCTCGGTGCTGCGGACGGTTTAGCGTGACGGCAAACCGTTGCGGTGTCTCGAGCCGGGGTCGTTCATGCGTATCGGTCTGATCTCCGTCCTGTCCGGCCTTCTCGTGTGGGCCGCGATCCCGGGCATGGCCAGAGCGGACGTGGTCGTCGCTGTCGACAAGACTACCCAGCGCATGGAAGTCGCGGTCGACGGCCAGCCCCGCTATTCCTGGCCCGTCTCGACCGGTGTCGCGAGCTACGACACCCCGTCCGGCTCCTACCGACCGTTCCGGATGGAGCGCACGCATTTCTCGAAGGAATGGGACGATGCGCCGATGCCCTTCGCGATGTTCTTCACGAACCAGGGCCACGCCATCCACGGCACCAACCACGTCCGCAGCCTCGGACGGGCAGCCTCGCATGGCTGCGTGCGCCTCTCGGTCCGCAACGCCGCCACGCTGTTCAACCTCGTGAAGAGCCAGGGCATGGGCCGGACCCGGGTGGTGATCGAGGGCGCGGACGTCCCGATGGCCGATCGCGGCCAACGCGGTCGGCGCGTCGCCCGGAACCGCGGCCCCTACGAGTCGGACGATCTGCTGGCGGACAGCGATCAGATGGGCCGCCGGTCGATCCCTGCCTATTATCGCCCGGCCGCCCGGCCCGCCTACGCACCGACGCCGGTCTACGGCTACCCGGTCGAAACCGACGCGATGGACAGCTGGTAGCCCGAGCCGGGACCGCGTCGTCCGAGCGGGATCGTCATGCTCGGACGACGCGACCCATTGCCGAGAACGGGATGCCGGCCTAGCTCCTGCGCGGCCATCAGAGCCTGCGCGGTCCCTGCCGCGACCTGAGACGGACGGAGACACCCCAAGATGCCCTTCGCTTTCTGCCGGTCCCTTCCCCTTGCCGCCCTGGCGCTCGCCGCGGCCACCGTGCCCGGCTACGCCCTGGAGGTGACGCGCTCGGCCGACATCACCGCCCCGCCGGCCAAGGTCTGGCAGACCATCGGCGAGTTCTGCGGCATCGGCGACTGGCATCCCGCCATCGAGAAATGCGCTCTGTCCGACAAGGACGGCATGAAGGTCCGCACCCTCAGCCTGAAGGGCGGCGGCACCATCAAGGAGGAGCAGGTCTCCCGCGACGACAAGGTGATGAGCTACACCTACACGATCCTGGAGAGCCCGCTGCCGGTCTCGGACTACAAGTCGACGCTCTCGGTCGCCCCGGCCGGCTCCGGCTCGAAGGTGACCTGGACCGGGACCTTCAACGCCAAGGGCGCGCCGGACACGGTCGCCACCGACGCGATCCAGGGCATCTACGATTCCGGCCTGAAGGCGCTGGCCGACAAGGCGAAGTAGGCGCCGTCACGATTCGGAGCGCGCTGCCCGGGCCCAACGCGGGCGGCGCGCCCCAAATTCCTCCAACGACAGCGGAATTTCACGGAGCCGGCCTCCGCCGTCCCGCGCCCCACGCCCCTGCGGCGTATGACCGAAGCGATTGACCCACTGCCAAGCTCGGCACAAAACCTCGGCGGCGCAGCCCCTGCGCCCCAACAGGATGATCGCCGTGCCCGCGTCCCGTCTTCCGATGCGTCTCAGCCTCGCCGCCCTTGCCGTCGCGGCGCTGGGCGCCTGCCAGCAGCGCGCCACGCCCGCGGTCATGGAACCTTCGCCGATCGTCCCGGCGCCTCTGGCCCTGCCCACGGGCAGCGGCTGCGGCCCGGAGATCGCGCGCACCAAGGCGATCGTCGACAGCGACGTGGCGACCGGCAATCTCAACAAGCCGGTGGGCGACCGGTTCAACGCCGACCTCGCCCAAGCCGCCGGAGAATGCGCGGCCGGCAAATCGGGCGAGGCCCTGCACCTGCTCGCCGCCGCCAAGAGCCGGTACGGGTATCGCTGAGCGGGCAGAGCGGCCGATCCCGATCCGGGATGATCGGAATCGGCACCATCGGCGCGGCGGGGTGAAGCGTTCGGCTCTCCAAGCGCCGCGGGTCCGCGCCCGGCATCCCGCGATGCCGGGTGGCGGCGCTGAACCGGGATGGGGAAACCGACTAGATCACGAACAGCAGGTTCAGCCCCGCGCGCCGGAACCCGTCCTCGGCGATCTTCAGATCGAGCCCGTAGGACGCGATGTCGTCCGCCACCGGGTCGAGGGCCGGCGCCCGGTGCTGGTGCAGGTGCTTGATGTAGCTGTGGCAGGTCGTGCAGGTCTCGACCTGGACGTCCTTCGAGACCTCGTCGAGCCCGTAATAGCTGACGCCCTCGCCGTCGCCGCAGGCGGTGCAGCGGATCCGGACGTGGTTCCAGTAGGTGCCGCAGAGCGAGCAGCTGAGATACCGGGCCTTGTCGGCCGGGGTCCAGGCGACGACGACGCTCGCCACCGGCGAGCCGCCGCAGCACGGGCAGACGCCGTCCGCGACGGGCTTCAGGATCCTGGTGTCGAGGCGCGCGGCCTGCTCGGCGAGGCGCACCTGCAGCGCGGCCGCGACGAAGACGCATTCGGCGATCCGGTCGACCGGTAGCGCGCCTTCGAAGATCTGCAGAGCGAGGTCGAGGCGATCCTCCCGGGAAGCAGCGCGCAGGGCGTCCCGCGCCGCGGCCGACGCCTCGGGCGCGGTGCCGAGATCCAGCTCGGCGAGCAGAGCCAGGAGCGCGTCGTCGAAGCCCGCACCGGCCTCGAGGCTGTGCCGCGACAGCGGCGGCATGCCGTGCTCGCTCCGCAGCGCCAGATCGGCGGGATCCGGCACCGCCGGGGCCGGGCCCTTCGCCTGGATCGCCGCCTGGACGCGCGCCACCTCGGCGACGAACCGCAAATAGGCCTCCAGCGGATGGCCCGGCGCCGCCTCCGTCAGGCGCGCGGCCCGGTCGGCGAACAGCGTCGTCGGATCGGGCAGGCGCACGAAGGGCACCGAGCCGGAGATCCCGATCTTGTCCGGATCGGGCTTCAGCTCGCTGAAGTCGCGGCGGCGGGGCTTGGGCTCGGCCGCAACGGCCGTCGTTTGGTCCGCGGCGGGCGTTGCCGGTTTACGCTTGAAGAAATTGGCCAAGGCTCAGGATCCGCGCTTGTCGACCGAGCCGTGACGCGCCTTGCCGCCCGCCATCTGCCGGAACCACTTGCGGTGATGCCGATAGGCCCAGCCGCCCGTCACCGTGCCGCGGACCATCGCCCGGCCGGTGCCGCGCACCCAGATGCCGGCATAGATGTGCACCACGATGATCGCGATGGCGATCACGGCGGCGAGCGAATGGGCCAAGAGCGCCCAGCGCTGGGTCTCGATCGAGGTGAGGCCGCCGAAATAAGTGTTCCAGATCACCAGGCCGGTGACGAGCATCACGCCGATGAGCGCGGTCTGCCCCCAGAACACGCCCTTCTGGCCGGCATTGTATTTGCCGAGTTCCGGCAGGCGGTCGTCACGGTTGGTGACGACGTCGCCGATGTGCTTGGTCCATTCGACATCGTCCCTGTTGGGGATGTTGAGCTTCCAGAAGCGCACGAACAGGAAGAAGAAGCTGACCGCCAGCGCCACGCCGAACCACGGGTGGATCGCCCGGGTCGCCTGCCCGCCGCCGAACAGGCCGGTGAGGGAGAACAGGTAGGGCGTGAACATCGCCAGCCCGGACAGCGTCAGCAGCGTGAACAGGATCGCGGTGATCCAGTGATTCACGCGCTGCACGCCCGTGTAGCGCGGGACGTACATCACCTCCGGCGCCTCGGACTTGGCATGGTGGAGGGGGCGGGAATCGCCGTCCCGGACATCGCGCTGGATCGTCATCGGCCTTCACTCGCCTGACGCGGCCGCCCGTCACGGCGGGCCGGCTGTAAAACTCGAAACAGGGTCGGGCGCCCGAGCCCTCTCCACCCTGCCGAACACGGTCGGCGCACCTCTCCCTCCCCCCTCGGAGGAGGGAGACCGGCGCGTCTCAGTGCGGTCGCGCCTCGCCACCGCCGGTCTCGCGGCGCTTGGCCTCGTCGTACTCGACCGCCTCTTCCTCTTCCTCGGGCACGACCTCGTTGGGGCCGGCCGTGACGTAGTGGAAGAAGCCCGCCACGGCCGCAAAACCCATGGCGGCGAGCCCGAACACCTTGGCGCCGCCCTTCCAGAAGGCGACGAGCGGCGAGATCTTCGGGTCGTTCGGCAGGCCCGCGTAGAGGCTCGGCTGGTCGGCGTGGTGCAGCACGTACATGACGTGCGTGCCGCCGACGCCGGCCGGGTCGTAGAGCCCGGCATGCGCGAAGCCGCGCGACTTCAGGTCCTCGACACGGGTCTCGGCCTGCTCGATCATCGCCTGCTTGGTGCCGAACATGATCGAGCCGGTCGGGCAGGCCTTGGCGCAGGCCGGGGCCTGACCCACCGCCACCCGGTCCGAGCACAGGGTGCACTTGTACGCCTTGTGATCGGTCTGGCTGATGCGCGGGATGTTGAAGGGACAGCCCTTCACGCAATAGCCGCAGCCGATGCAGTTCTCCTCGATGAAGTCGACGATGCCGTTGGAATACTGCACGATCGCGCCCGGCGACGGGCAGGCCTTCAGGCAGCCCGGCTCGGTGCAGTGCATGCAGCCGTCCTTGCGGATCAGCCATTCGAGGTTGTTGGTCTCCGGGTTGTCATACTCGGTGAACCGCATCAGGGTCCACGATTTCGGCGTGAGATCGTGAGGGTTCTGGTAGGTGCCCGTGTTGACACCGATGTCGTCGCGCAGGTCGTTCCACTCCTCGCAGGCCGACTGGCAGGCCTTGCAGCCGATGCACTTCGACACGTCGATGAGCTTGGCGACTTCCACTTGGCGGCGGATTTCCGGCGGCGTCTCCGTGGAGGCGGAGCGCTGGCGGATGTCGAGGGAGCTGTAGTCAGCCATGTCTGCCGCTCCCCCTTACGCGACCGCGTCCGACGGAGGCGTGGTCGGCTCGATGTTCACGAGCCAGGCCTTGAACTCCGGCGTCTCGGTGTTCGCGTCGCCCACGACGGGCGTCAGCGAGTTCGGGTGCCATCCCTTCTTGGTGTGGCCCATGAAGCCCCAGTGCTGCGGGATGCCGACGACGTGGACGGGCTTGCCGTCGCAGATCAGCGGCTTGATACGCTTCGTCACCACGGCCTTGGCCTTCAGGGAGCCGCGCTTCGACCAGACGCGGACCCAGCCGCCCTTGGCGATGCCCTTCTCCTTGGCGAGCTCCTCCGAGATCTCCACGAAGGCCTCCGGCTGGAGGATCGCGTTGATCCGGGCGTGCTTGGTCCAGCCGTGGAAGTGCTCGGTCAGGCGGTAGCTCGTCGCCGCGTAGGGGAACTCCTTCGCGTCGCCGAGATCGGCCAGATCGTCCTTGAAGATCCGGGACGCGGGCGCGCCCTTGATCTTCGGGAAGGCGAGGTTGGCCACCGGGGACTCGAAGGGCTCGTAATGCGCAGGGAACGGCCCGTCGCGCATGAGGCCCCGGGTCCACAAGCGGGCGACGCCCTCCTGGTTCAGGATGAACGGGCCGACGCCCTTATCGGGGGCGACGGTGACGCCGTAATCCGGCACGTCGAAGCCGATCCACTGCTTGCCGTTCCACTCGATGAGCTTCTTCTTCTCCGACCACGGGCGGCCCTCGGGGTCGCACGAGGCGCGGTTGTAGAGCACGCGCCGGTTGGCCGGCCACGCGAAGGCCCAGTTGGGCGCGATGCCGCGGTCGCCGGGATCGGTGTTGTCCCGGCGGGCCATCATGTTGCCCTTCTCGGTGTAGCAGCCCGAGTAGATCCAGCAGCCGCAGGCGGTCGTCCCGTCGTCCTTGAGCTGGGCGAAGCCGTCGACCTGCTTGCCCGCCGGGATGATCGTCCCGTTGAGGTCCGGCGTCGGCGCCAGCGTGTAGCCATTGAGCTCGCGGGCGAGCTCGGTCGGCGTCGGCGACTCGGCGATCGCGTAATCCCACTTCAGATTGACGATCGGATCCGGGAAGGCCCCGCCGTCCTTCTTGTAGGCCGCCTTCACGCGGAGGAAGATCTCCGACATGATCTCGATGTCCGAGCGGCACTCGCCCGGCGCCTCCTGCGCCTGCCAGTGCCATTGCAGCCACCGGCTGGAGTTCGACAGCGAGCCTTCCTCCTCCACGAACAGGGTGGTCGGCAGTTCGAACACCTCGGTCTGGATCTGGGTCGGATCGACGTCGTTGTACTCGCCGTGGTTCTCCCAGAAGCGGGCCGTCTCCGTCTTGAGCGGGTCCATCACCACGATGAACTTCATCTTGGAGAAGGCTTCCGTCATCTTGGCGCGATTCGGGAACGACAGCAGGGGGTTGAAGCCCTGGATGACGTAGCCGGTCATCTTGCCCTGCTTGGCGAGCTCGAACCCGCGCAGCACGTCGTAGGTCGGCACGTCGAGCTTGGGCAGGTAATCGTACGCCCAGTCGTTCTCCTTCGTGGCGTTGTCGCCCCACATCGCCTTCTGGAACGAGACGAAGAACTTGTTGTAGTTCTGCCAGTAGCTCGTCTGTCCCGGACGCAGCGGCTTGAACTGCCGCTTGGCGATGTAGCTCGCGTAGTCGGGCTCCTTCTCCACCGGGATGTTCAGGTACCCGGGGATGAGGTTCGACATCAGCCCGATATCGGTCAATCCCTGGATGTTGGAGTGACCGCGCAGCGCCTGCATGCCGCCGCCGAGCACGCCGATGTTCCCGAGCAGGGTCTGCACGATGCACATCGAGCGGATGTTCTGCGAGCCCTTGGAATGGTGCGTCCAGCCGAGCGCGTAGAGCGAGGCCATCGACTTCTCGGGAGAAGCCGTGGTCGCCATCATCTCGCAGACCTTCAGGAAGGTCTCCTTGGGCGAGCCGCAGATCTTCTCGACCATCTCGGGGGTGTAGATCGAGACGTGCTTCTTCAGGAGCTGCATCACGCAGCGCGGATGCTGCAGCGTCTCGTCGACCACGGCGTAGCCGTCCGGGCCGATCTCGTAGTCCCAGTTGGTCTTGTCGTAGTCGCGCTTGTCCGCGTCGTAGCCCGTGAACAGCCCTTCGCTGAAGTCGTAGCCCTCGCGGACCACGTACCCGGCGTTGGTGTAGGCGGAGACGTAGCGGTGCTGCAGCTTGTCGTTGTCGAGCAGGTACTTGGCCACGCCCGACAGGAACGCGATGTCGGTCCCCTGCCGGATCGGGCAGTAGAGATCGGCCACCGACGCCGTGCGGGTGAAGCGCGGATCGACGACGATCAGCTTGGCGTTGTTATGGGCCTTCGCCTCGACGACCCACTTGAAGCCGCAGGGGTGAGCCTCGGCGGCATTGCCGCCCATCACGGTGATCACGTCCGCGTGCTTGATGTCCATCCAGAGGTTGGTCATCGCACCGCGTCCGAAGGAGGGCGCCAAACTGGCGACCGACGGACCGTGTCAAACCCTGGCCTGATTATCGAAGACCAGGGCCCCCATGCTTCGGACGGTCTTGTAGGTGAGCCAAGCCGTCTCGTTGGTGGTAGCCGAGGCCCCGAGGAAGCCCATCGTGGTCCACCGATTGACCGTGAGGTCGCCGTTCTTGGCCACGAAGTTCCTGTCCCGGTCCTCCTTCAGGAGTGTCGCGATCCGGTCGAGGGCGAAGTCCCAGGAGACGCGCTTGAACTCCGAGGAGCCCGGGGCGCGATGGAGCGGGTACTTGGTGCGGGTCTCGGCGTGGACGAAGTCGAGCAGCGCCGAGCCCTTCGGGCAGAGCGTGCCGCGGTTGACCGGGTGATCCGGGTCGCCCTCGATGTGCATGACCGAGGAGCGCGCGTTCTTCGAACGGTCGCCGAGACTGTACAGGATGACCCCGCAGGCCACCGAGCAATACGGGCACGTGTTGCGGGTCTCGCGCATCTGCGCGAGCTTGAAGGGCCGCACCGCGGCGGCCATGGCGGGCTCAAGGCCGCCGAATCCGAGCGCACCCAGCGAGCCGCCCGCGAGGCCGGCACCGGCCCCCTTGAGCAGGCCACGCCTCGAGACCTGGACCGTCATCTCCGCTCCGTAAAAGCGATCTGGTATAATTCCAGGGTGTCCCAAAAAAGCGTGTACGGGGCAAGTGCGGTCGCATGACACAGCAAGTCGTACTGTATCAGCCGAAGCTGCACGTTCGGCGCTCCGGCATCATCCTGCATGAAAACACCTTTTTTACTTGCTCGGATTGGCAGGATTAGTCCCAGACGGGCCCGCCGTCCGGTGCTCCAGGGGGGCCTGCGGCTCGGTGCCCGAGGTGCCGCCGGGCTTGGCGGACGGGACGGGACGGTCGGCGTTCTCCTTGATCGAATTGCCGCCGGGATCGGGCGCGTCCTTGGCGGCCGACTGCTCTCGCGGCACGGGCGCCTGACTCCAGCCGTCCTGGGCGCTGCGCGACTTGTCGCCCATCGCGTCGATGCCCTTGATCTCGCCGGGCTTCGTCTGCGCGACGCAGGGCGCGCCGGCCGTCGCCGTCCCGAGGACCACCAACATCATCAGGGGAATTGAACGGGACACAGGGCGGCTCCGGAGTGAAGGGGGGGTGCGCCGGCAACGTGCCCTTCGCCGCCCCAGTTCCGACCTGCGACACCGCTCCGGCGCCGGGTTGAGACGGGGCGGTGACGGCTCCTTAACCAAACCTTGCAACCGTACATCCAGGCCGGTGCGAGGATCTCCCGTCATGTCGAAGCCGCATCCAGAGCGCGCCTGCGAGACGGAACGGGCCACCGAGGCGGCACCGCTGAGCCCCAATATCCGTCGTCATCTCGGTCAGCATCTGCGCACGCTGTTCACGGACACCCTCTCGGCACCCGTCGATCCGCGGCTCGAAGCCCTGATCGCCCGGCTCAACAAGCCGAAGCGCTGAGCGACCGCGCATCGCGCCGCGGGACAGATCGCAGCGCTGCGCGGCGTCCAACAGGTGGCCGCGACGGGAGCGAAGCTCATCCTGGCCCGCAGAGCGGGCTTAGCCCCGGCCCACTGAGGCCCGGCACCGCAAGCGCGATCCCGCTGCCCTGACCCGACGCCCGTCCCCGCGCCACCCGCATCGAACGTAGGTGGCGCGGCATGACGTCCGCGCTCCACGCCCCCGCGCAACGGACGGCACACTCTGATGTGCGCTGACGCACACGAGATCGTTCGCTCTACAAAACCAGCTGCACGGCCGATTTTCTTCCCCGACGCCTCGTTTTCGGAGAAGATCCATACCTTCTGACCCGCTAATGCTCTGAAGACGCTTGCCTTATCGGAGCGTTCGGTGATGTTGCCGGCGGGGCGAGATCACGCTCCCGCGAGGCCTCGGCTTGACTTCGTTCGATAAAAAGAACGATTGGCCTGGTTATTGGGGGCGCGCCGTCCCTGGGTCGCAGGCGCCAGGCGGGGAATCGGACGCGATGAAGAACGCTTCACGTCGGGAGCGGATGGCTCGGGCCATCGGTCTCTCCCTTCTGGCCGGCGCAGGCCTGTGGGCCTGCGCGCTGCCGGCCGTGGCCGAGACCGCGCTCCTCAACGTCTCATACGATCCGACCCGCGAACTCTACCGGGAGATCAACGCCGCCTTCGCGGAGGCGTGGAAGGCCAAGACCGGCGAGGTCATCACCGTGCGCGCCTCGCATGGCGGCTCCGGCGCGCAGGCGCGCACGGTGATCGACGGCGTCGACGCCGACGTGGTGACCCTCGGCATCCCGTCCGACATCGATGCGATCGCCAAGCTCACCCACAAGATCCCGGAGGATTGGCGCAGCAAGCTGCCGAACCAGGCGACACCCTACACCTCGACGGTGGTGTTCCTCGTCCGCAAGGGCAACCCGAAGGGCATCAAGGACTGGGCCGACCTCACCAAGTCCGACGTGAAGGTGATCACCCCGAACCCGAAGACCTCGGCGGGCGGACGCTGGAACTTCCTGGCCGCCTGGGGCTACGCCTACGGCCAGGACAAGGACGCCGCCAAGGCCGACGCCTTCGTCGGTCAGATCTACAAGAACGTGCCGGTGCTCGATACCGGCGCCCGCGGCTCCACCGTGACCTTCGCGCAGCGCGGACTCGGCGACGTGCTGCCGACCTGGGAGAACGAGGCCTATCTCGTCCTCCAGGAATTCGGCGCCGACAAGTTCGACATCGTCTCGCCGCCGACTTCGATCTATGCCGAGCCGCCGGTGGCCCTCGTTGCGGCCAATGCCGAGCGCAAGGGAACGACGAAGTCCGCGCAGGCCTATCTCGACTTCCTCTACACCGACCGCGCCCAGGCGATCTTCGCCAAGCACCATTACCGCCCGATCCGCCGGGAAGCGGCCGCGCAGGCCGACCTCGCGCAGCTCCCCGACATCAAGCTGTTCAAGATCGAGGACCTGCAAGGCTCCTGGGACGAGATCCAGAAGCGGAACTTCGACGCCGGCGGCTTGTTCGATCGTTTGAGCCGGGCCGGCCGCTGAGGCGGGAACCATGGTCGAAACGCCCCGCCTCCGACGGACCTTCCGACGGCCGAGCGTGATCCCGGGCTTCGGGATCAGCTTCGGCTACACGCTGACCTGCCTCGGGCTGATCGTCCTGCTGCCGCTGGCCGGGCTGGTGGTGAAGGCCTCGGGGCTCGGCCTGTCGGGCATCTGGGAGGTCGCCACCGATCCGCGGGTGGCGAGCGCCCTGCGGATCAGCTTCGGCGTCTCGGCCGTCGCGGCGCTCGTGGCCTCCCTGTTCGGCTTCCTCGTGGCCTGGGTGCTGACCCGCTACCGCTTCCCGGGCCGCAAGCTCGTCGATGCCGCGGTCGACCTGCCCTTCGCGTTGCCGACCGCGGTCGCCGGCATCGCGCTGGCCGCGCTCTATGCCCCGGACGGGCTGCTGGGCGCCCCGCTCGCGCGGCTCGGCATCCAGGCGGCCTACACGCCGGTGGGCATCTTTATCGCCATGGTGTTCATCGGGCTGCCCTTCGCGGTGCGGACCGTGCAGCCGCTGATCGCCGAGATCGACAAGGAGATCGAGGAGGCCTCCGCCACCCTCGGCGCGACGCGCCTCGTCACCCTCACCAGGGTGGTGCTGCCGCCGCTGATCCCGGCGGTGCTCACCGGCTTCGCGCTCGCCTTCGCCCGGGGCGTCGGCGAGTACGGCTCGATCATCTTCATCGCCGGCAACCTGCCCTACGTGTCGGAGATCGCGCCGCTGCTCATCGTCATCAAGCTCTCGGAGTTCGATTACGGCGGCGCGGCCGCCATCGCCACGATCATGCTCGGGATCTCGTTCCTGACGCTGCTCGCCATCAACCTCATCCAGGCCTGGTCACGGCGGCGGTTCGGCTATGTCTGAGGGTGTCTCCCCCGCCATCGTGCCGTCCGCCAAGCCGGCCCCGGTCGCCTCCGAAGGCGCCGCCACCCGTGTCGTCCTGATCGGCATCGCGGTGGCGTTCCTGGCGCTGTTCCTGGTGCTGCCGCTGATCGCGGTGTTCACCCAGGCCTTCTCGAAGGGGATCGGCGCCTTCCTGGACGCGTTCCGGGAGCCCGACGCCTGGAGCGCGATCCGCCTGACGCTGACGGTGGCGGCGATCGCGGTGCCGTTCAACGTCGTGTTCGGGCTGGCCGCCTCCTGGGCGATCGCCAAGTTCGAGTTCCCCGGCAAGTCGCTGCTGATCACCCTGATCGATCTGCCCTTCTCGGTCTCGCCGGTGGTGTCGGGGATGATCTACGTGCTGCTGTTCGGCTCCCAGGGGCTGTTCGGCTCCTGGCTCATCGATCACGGCATCCAGATCCTGTTCGCGCTGCCGGGCATCGTGCTGGCGACGGTGTTCGTGACCTTCCCGTTCGTCGCCCGCGAGCTGATCCCGCTGATGCAGGAGCAGGGCACCGCCGAGGAGGAGGCGGCGCTGACCCTCGGCGCCTCGGGCCTGCACGCGTTCCGGACGGTCACGCTGCCCAATATCCGCTGGGGCCTGCTCTACAGCGTGCTCCTCTGCAATGCCCGGGCGATGGGCGAATTCGGAGCGGTGTCGGTGGTGTCGGGCCACATCCGCGGCCTGACCAACACCATCCCACTTCACGTGGAGATCCTCTACAATGAGTACAATTTCGTCGCCGCATTCGCCGTCGCTTCGCTCCTCGCCGTCCTTGCCCTCATCACCCTCGTTCTCAAATCCGTTCTCGAATGGCGCTTCGCGGGGGAGCTCGCGGGCGGCCGGGCTCACTGACGGCCCCGTGGACCGGCCCTCCACGGCGATCCGGATCGAGAACGTCTCGAAGACCTTCGACACGGCGGCGGTGCTGCACGACCTGTCCCTCGACGTGCGGGCGGGCGAGCTGATCGGGCTTCTGGGCCCCTCGGGCTCGGGCAAGACGACGCTGCTGCGGATCATCGCCGGGCTCGACGCGCCGGACCGGGGCCGGATTCTGTTCGGCGGCGACGACGCCACGAGTCTGCCCGTGCAGGAGCGGGCCGTGGGCTTCGTGTTCCAGCACTACGCCCTGTTCAAGCACATGAGCGTGGCCGACAACATCGCCTACGGGCTGAACGCGCGGCGGCGCGCCGACCGGCCGGCCAAGGCCGAGATCAAGCGCCGGGTCGGCGACCTGCTCGACCTGATCCGGCTCTCCGGCTTCGGCGACCGCTACCCGTCGCAGCTCTCGGGCGGCCAGCGCCAGCGGGTGGCGCTCGCCCGGGCGCTCGCCGTCGAGCCGCGGGTGCTGCTCCTCGACGAGCCCTTCGGCGCGCTCGACGCCCAGGTCCGCAAGGACCTGCGCCGCTGGCTGCGTGAGATCCACGACCGCACCGGCCAGACCACGATCTTCGTGACCCACGACCAGGACGAGGCCCTGGAGCTGTCCGACCGCGTCGCGGTGCTCGACCGCGGCCGGCTGGAGCAGGTCGGCACGCCGGACGAGGTGCAGGAGAACCCGGCCTCCGCCACCGTGATGAAGTTCCTGGGCGATTCCGTCGAGGTGGAGGCGATCGCCGAGGGCGGCCGGGTGCTGGTCCGGGGCCGGGAGACGCCGGTGATAGCGCCCGCCAGCCTGTTCGGTCCGGTCAAGCTCCACGTGCGGCCCTGGCAGCTGCAGCTCGCCGAGCCGGAGGCGGCGCACCTGTCCGGCACGGTGCGCAGCTCGTACCGGACACAGGGCCGCCAGCGGATCGAGGTGGCGGATGCCGAGGGGCGGGTGCTGGCCGTGGAGGATTTTGACGGCGTGCGCTACGCCGCCGGGCATCCGGTGGGGCTGCGGATCAATGGCGGGCACGTGTTCGGGTGAGGCTCGCCAGCGGCCGCGCCGCATCCTAGGCTCCCGACCATGATTGCACCGAGTCGCGAACCCGCTCCCGACGTCCTGGCCGCCATCGGCAGCACCCCGCTGATCCGTCTGCGCCGCGCCTCCGAGGAGACCGGCTGCGCGATCTACGGCAAGGCCGAGTTTCTCAATCCCGGCCTGTCGGTCAAGGACCGGGCCGCGCTCTCCATCGTGCGGGACGCGGAAGGGAAGGGCCTGATCCGGCCGGGCGGCACCATCGTGGAGGGCACCGCCGGCAATACCGGCATCGGCCTCGCCCTGGTGGCCTCGGTGCGTGGCTACCGGACTCTGATCGTCATCCCGGTCACGCAGTCCGAGGAGAAGAAGCAGACCCTGCGGCTCGCCGGCGCCCGGCTGGTGGAGGTTCCGGCCGTGCCATTCGCCAACCCGAACAATTACGTCCACGTGGCCCGGCGGCTTGCCGAAAAGCTCGCCGCCACGGAACCGGCCGGCGCCTTCTTCGCCGATCAGTTCGACAACGTCGCCAACCGGCAGGCCCATGTCGACGGCACCGGCCCGGAGATCTGGGCGCAGACCGGCGGCCGGGTCGACGGCTTCGTCTGCGCGGCCGGAACCGGCGGCACGCTGGCCGGCACCGCCCAGGCCCTGCGCGCACGCAACCCGCAGGTGAAGATCGCGCTCTCGGATCCGGAGGGCTCGGCCCTCTACGCACATTACACGACCGGAACGCTGAAGGCCGAGGGCTCCTCCATCACGGAGGGCATCGGCCAGGGCCGGATCACGAAGAACCTGGAAGGCTTCACCCCGGATCACGCCTTCCGCATCCCGGACCGGGAGGCCCTCGACATCGTCTTCGGCCTGATGCGCGAGGAGGGGCTGTCGCTGGGCGGCTCGTCGGGGATCAACGTCGCCGGGGCGATCCGGCTGGCGCGGGAACTCGGGCCCGGCCACACGATCGTGACCATCCTGTGCGACGGGGCGGCGCGCTACGCCTCCAAGCTGTTCAATCCGGCCTTCCTCACCGAGCGCAACCTGCCGGTGCCGGCTTGGCTCGACGCGCCGGAGGAGGCGCTGCCGGACTGGCACGCCTGAGCGCCGGGGCTGCATCCGGAATTTTCCTCACAAAAGCGTAGCTTGGCGTTGAACGGAACGGAATGTCGCAGCGTTTGAACGGTCACGCTCGCACCAGCGCGACCGTCCGGAGAACGCGACCGATGTCCCTCGTCACCATTCTACTCATCATCCTGATCATCCTGGCCTTCGGCGGCGGCGGCTTCCTCGGCGGCGGTGCGTATCGCGGTCCCGGCTTCGGCCTCGGCGGCATCCTGCTGATCGTGCTGATCGTCCTGCTGGTGACCGGCCGGCTCTGAGCCGGAGGATCGGCCTGAGCGGACGCGTCGTCCGCCCAGGCCCCTGGAGGGCGCGCAGGCCCAAGCCGAAAGGCGGCGGCCATCTCCGGCGCGCGCCCTCCTATCGGCAAGTGATCGCCACCACGGCGGGCGCGAGCGCGGCGGGTCCGACACCCGGATGCGGCGTCTCCGCGGGAAGGCCCTGGGCGGCCAGGAAGGCCTTGATCGCCCGCACCGGCACAAGCGGCAAGCGCGCAGGCGGCACCACCCCGGCGACCCGTCGCGGTGCCGTGGGATAGCGGGCGACGATCCCGACGAGAGCACCCGACCGGTCGAGCACCGGCGCGCCGCCGGATCCCGGCTGGAGTGCCGCTATGACGTCGCCTCCCCGCGCCTCGCCCGGGGCGGCCTGGATCCCCTCCGGGCCCGGCGCGAGGGCGATCAGGCTCTCCTCGGCGCCGACGGGCTCGGTCCGCGTTGCGGGCCGGAGCGGGGCAGCAGCCCCGGGCACATCCAGGAGTGCGAGACCGGCCGGATCGGTGGCGAGCACACGGGCCGGCGCAGACCCGACGCGGGGCAGGGCGCAGCCCTCCAGCACGGCGACGGCGGTCAGCACGCGCCCCGGCGCCACCGCCAGACCCGCGCCCGCCGCCGATGAGGCCGAGAGGCTCGCCGGCGCCAGGGCTGCGGCCGGCGGATGGGGCGCCGGCGTGCCGGCGGCGCGGGTCGCCGGCAGAGGCGCCGGATTTGCCGGCCTCTGGGCGGCCGGCGCTGCCGCGGAATCCGGAAACGGCACGAAGGCGTTCGCCACGGCGATGACGAGCCGGTCGACCTCCTGTGCCAGGGCGCGGTCGTAGCCGAGCAGGAAGCCGCGCACGCCCTCCGGTCCCGAGGCGTAGCGGATATAGGACAGTCCCGGCCCGGTCTCGGCGGTAACCACCACGGTGTCGGGCCGTCGCAGCTTGTAGGTCACCTTGCGGCCGGGTAGCGGCGCGGTGGCCTTCTCGAACAGCGCGTCCAGGGTCTCGGTCCCGGGCGGGAAGGCGCGGGATTCCAGGGTCACCCGGCCGTCCTGGCTCTGCCAGCGGGTTCCGGAGGGCAGGGCGTTGCGCTTCGCCAGCAGGCGCTCGGGAACCCCCATCACGGCGCCGGTACCGGGATCGACCGCGACCCGGAAGCGCGCCGCATTCCGCGCCGCGGCGCCGGCGGAGAGCAGCGCTGCCCGGCCGCGCGGATCGAGGGGATCGGCGCCGCCGGCCCGGGCGCCGTAGGCGTTCAGCGCCTCGAAGGTCCGGCGCCCGAAGGCTCCCGACCCCACGGCGTTGAAATCGCCGGTCCAGACCAGGGCGTCCTGGACCGCCTTGCGGTCGACCTCCGGCAGGGCCTCGAAGGTCGCCTTCGCGGCCTCGAAGGCGGGATCGGCCGGCGTCGCGGCCGTCGGTGCCGGTCTCGGCGCGGGTCGGGCCGGCGCCGGCCGGTCCTGAGCCTGAACCGGCAGGCTGCCGAGGGCGATCAGGATCGCGAGCGAGGCCCCGCACCGGGAGCGGCCGCGCGCCGCGCCCGGAAGCCGAAACCGCGACGAGTCACGCACATCCATCTCCGCCCCCGACCGTCATCGTTTCGATCCTGGCAGAGGCCGCAGCGGCAGGCCAGATCAATCCGTCCCGGGCCACCGTGCGTCCGGGGCGGCGATGCGCTACAGGGCGGATGTCCGGCCTGGGCGGCGGCCGGATCGCCGGCTCGGTCGACCGGCCACGCGATGCCGCCACGGTTCGACGCGGGGCCCGGCATGAGCGACACGAACAACACCTTCAAGAAGGCGCCCAAGCGCAAGCCCACCAAGGGCAAGAGCATCAGCGTCTCTCCAGAGATGCGGCAGGCCTATGCCGACCTGATCCAGCAGCGCGCGGACAAGGAGGAGATCTACGGCCGCCACCTGCCGCAGGACGAGCCGCGCCGGCGGTAGCCGGTGCCGGGATGCAGCGTCGCCGCGAAGCGTCTTCGCGATCGGAGCGCAGCCATCCCCTGGGCGCCACGATCGACGACGCCGCGCGCTGCACTGAGTCGCCGCGCCCGCGACGACGCGGAGCGTGCGGTCCGGCGGCGAGATCGGGACCGCATCGGCAGCCGGTGATCGTCCCGACATGGCCGCCCGTTCAGCGCTTGCGCACGAATTCGGTGCGCAGGACGAGACCCTTGATGGTGTCGTGGCGGCAGTCGATCTCCTCCGGGTCGTCCGTGAGCCGGATCGACCGGATGACCGTGCCCTGCTTCAGGGTCTGGTTCGCGCCCTTGACCTTCAGGTCCTTGATCAGCGTGACCGAATCGCCGTCGGCCAGGACATTGCCGGCCGCGTCGCGGACCGCAGCCTTCTCAGGGGGGGCGGCTGTGCGTCCGGGCGGGACCCATTCGCCCGTCGCCTCGTCGTAGACGTAAGCCTCGTCGTCGCCGTTCATCAAATCCATGCCCCCGATGAGGATCGGGGCCGGGTCCTGTCAGGATCTCGCAGGCCCGTCATCCGCGCGTCCCGGCACACCGAACCGGTCGCCGATTCGGCGCGGGACGCCCGGAGCTTAGCCGATCGGGCCGGTCCCGCGCGAGTGCGCAGAGCCGGCCCGGCGCGTCGGCCTTACCGCTTCAGCGGACCGGCCTCGATCACGTCCTCGACCGTGCGCAGGCCGGCACGCGGGGAATTGACGAGGCAGGCCATGTTGCCCGGCGGGTGCTGGTTCTTCCACATCTTGGTGTGGGCCTGGGGGATCTTGTCCCAGGGGAAGACCTCGCTCATGCACGGGTCGATCCGCTGATCCAGCACGAACTGGTTCGCCGCCGAGGCCTGCTTGAGATGGGCGAAGTGCGAGCCCTGGATGCGCTTCTGCCGCATCCAGACGTAGCGGGCGTCGAAGGTGATGTTGAAGCCGGTCGTGCCCGCGCAGAACACCACCATGCCGCCGCGCTTCACCACCAGCGCCGAGACCGGGAAGGTCGCCTCGCCCGGATGCTCGAACACGATGTCGACATCCTGCTTGCCGGTGATGTCCCAGATCGCCTTGCCGAACTTCCGCGCTTCCTTGGTCCAGGCGTGGAACTCAGGCGAGTTCACCTTCGGGAGCTGCCCCCAGCAATCGAAGTCCTTGCGGTTAATGACGCCCTTGGCGCCGAGGCTCATCACGTAATCGCGCTTCGACTCGTCCGAGATCACCGCGATGGCGTTCGCGCCCGACGCCGCGCAGAGCTGCACGCCGAACACGCCGAGACCGCCCGAGGCGCCCCAGATCAGCACGTTCTGGCCCGGACGGACCGTGTGCGGCGCGTGGCCGAACAGCATCCGGTAGGCGGTGGCCAGTGTCAGCGTGTAGCAGGCCGCCTCCTCCCAAGTGAGGTGCTTCGGCCGGTGCATCAGCTGGCGCGACTGCACCCGGCAGAACTGCGCGAAGGAGCCGTCGCCGGTCTCGTAGCCCCAGATCCGCTGGGTCGGCGAGAACATCGGGTCGCCGCCGTTGCACTCCTCGTCGTCGCCGTCATCCTGGTTGCAGTGGACGATGACCTCGTCGCCGACCTTCCAGCGCTTCACCTTGGCGCCGACCTTCCAGACGATGCCGGAGGCGTCGGAGCCGGCGATGTGGTACTCGCCCTTGTGCACGTCGAAGGGCGAGATCGGCTCGCCGAGGCCGGCCCAGACGCCGTTGTAGTTGACGCCGGCGGCCATGACGTAGACCAGCACCTCGTCGTCGCCGATCTCCCAGACCGGCAGCACTTCGAGCTGGTGGGATTGTTCCGGGGGCCCGTGACGCTCGCGCCGGATCGCCCAGGCATACATCTTGGCCGGCACATGACCCAGCGGCGGGATTTCACCCATCTCGTAGAGGTCCTTGACCTCCCCGCCCGTCGGACTGATCGCAGCGCTCGCCGCCATCTCGCTCTCCTCTCGTCCCGCGTGTTTCTCACGGCCGCGGTTCTCCATCGCGCTATAGCGGTGATGACGGAGGCGTCCAAGTGGGCCGAAAGTCGAATCCCGATGGTTTCCGGCATGAAAAACGCGCCGGCACAGGGCAGGCAGCCACGTATTCAAAATCGGCTTTCCGGGTGACCAAGTATTATTCGGCGGTGGCCTTGCCGGCGCCGGTCCCGAGACCTTCCGCGGCGGCGCGGCCACAGGCCTGAGCTGCTCAAGCGCGCGCGGCAAGCCTGGTCAGCTCTAAGTCGTTGTTCCGGCGTGCTGTCTCGCGCCAGACCAGCGGCCGTTCCCGCGAAGAACAGATTGGGTAGACTTTATACCAGCTTTGAGGATGCTGTCCGGGACCGATCCGCTGACCCTTCCCGCCGGCGCCGAGCCGGGCTCGGCGGGTGCCTTACGCGGCGACGCCCTCAAATCGCGCTGTTCCGCCGGGCAAGTTTTTTCATGGGCCAGGGGCGCCCGCGGAAGGCCTCTTGCACTTCCGTCCCGGATGACGCGTGCCCAAGCCTTCGCTACGGTGGCCGCAAGGCCGCGCCCTGCGCGGATACAAAGATGACACGGAGGCGAGGAATGGGCGCGAGCGTCGCCGAGACCAAGAGCGACAAGTCTAGCCGCGACAAGCCCTGGATCATCCGCACCTATGCGGGGCACTCGACCGCGGCGGAATCCAACAAGCTCTATCGGGGCAACCTCGCCAAGGGCCAGACCGGCCTGTCGGTGGCCTTCGACCTGCCGACCCAGACCGGCTACGACCCCGACCACGAACTCTCCCGCGGCGAGGTCGGCAAGGTCGGCGTCTCGATCGCGCATCTCGGCGACATGCGGACCCTGTTCCAGGACATCCCGCTCGCCCAGATGAACACCTCGATGACCATCAACGCCACGGCCCCGTGGCTGCTGGCGCTCTATCTCGCGGTGGCCGAGGAGCAGGGCGCGCCGATCGCCGCCCTCCAGGGCACGACCCAGAACGACATCATCAAGGAATACCTGTCGCGCGGCACCTACGTGTTCCCGCCCGCGCCGTCCCTCCGGCTCACCAAGGACGTGATCCTGTTCACGACCAAGAACGTGCCGAAGTGGAACCCGATGAACGTCTGCTCCTACCACCTGCAGGAAGCGGGGGCGACGCCGGTCCAGGAATTGTCCTACGCGCTCGCCATCGCCATCGCGGTTCTCGACACGGTGCGCGACGATCCGGAATTCGACGCGGAGAGTTTTTCCGACGTGTTCGGCCGGATTTCGTTCTTCGTGAATGCGGGTTTGCGGTTCGTCACCGAGATCTGCAAGATGCGGGCATTCGCCGAACTGTGGGACGAGATCGCCCGGGAGCGCTACGGGATCGACGACCCGAAGAAGCGCATCTTCCGCTACGGCGTGCAGGTGAACTCCCTGGGGCTCACCGAGCAGCAGCCCGAGAACAACGTCCACCGCATCCTGATCGAGATGCTGGCGGTGACGCTCTCGAAGCGCGCCCGCGCCCGGGCGGTGCAGCTGCCGGCCTGGAACGAGGCGCTCGGTCTGCCGCGGCCCTGGGACCAGCAATGGTCCATGCGGATGCAGCAGATCCTGGCCTTCGAGACCGACCTCCTGGAATACGACGACATCTTCGACGGCAGCCACGTGATCGAGGCCAAGGTCGAGGCGCTGAAGGTCGAGACCCGGGCCGAGCTGGAGCGGATCGGCGGGATCGGCGGCGCGGTCGCCGCCGTGGAGACCGGCGCGCTCAAGCGCGCGCTGGTCGAATCGAATGCCCGGCGGATCTCGGCGATCGAGGCCGGCGACCAGATCGTCGTCGGCGTGAACAAGTGGCAGCAGGGCGAGCCGTCGCCGCTCACCGCCGGGGAGGGGGCGATCTTCTCCGTCTCCGAGACCGTCGAGATGGAGGCGCAGGGCCGGATCCGCGAGTGGCGCGGCCGCCGCGACGAGAACGCCGTGGGCCAGGCCCTCGACGCCCTGGAGCAGGCGGCGCGCTCCGGCGCCAACATCATGCCGCCCTCGATCGAAGCCGCAAAGGCCGGCGTCACCACCGGCGAGTGGGGCGAGCGCCTGCGCGCGGTCTTCGGAGAGTATCGCGCGCCCACCGGCGTGACGCTGGAGACGGTCTCGGCCGGGGCCGCAGAGGAGGCCAAGCTGCTGATCGCCGATCTCGGCGAGCGGCTCGGCGAGACCCCGAAGCTCGTGGTCGGCAAGCCGGGCCTCGACGGCCATTCCAACGGCGCCGAGCAGATTGCGCTCCGCGCCCGGGACGTCGGCTTCGACGTCACCTACGACGGCATCCGACAGACGCCAGCCGAGATCGTCGCAAAGGCCAAGGAGACCGGCGCCCACGTGGTCGGCCTGTCGATCCTGTCCGGTTCCCACGTACCGCTGGTGCGGGAGGTCCGCGCCAAGATGCGGGAGGCGGGGCTCGACCACATCCCGGTGGTGGTCGGTGGCATCATCTCGCCCGAGGACGAGCTGGTCCTCAAGAACATGGGCGTGCGCGCCGTCTACACGCCGAAGGACTACGCCATCGACCAGATCATGGTCGGGCTCGCCAAGGTCGTGGAGAAGGGTCTGGAGCGCCGGGACGGCCCGTCGAACCAGCCGCGCGCGGAGGCTCAGGTCTACTAGCGGACCGATCCTGCCCGGACGTGGGGTAATCCGGGCGGGATCCAAACAACCTTAACGTTTCTCGTACATGCATTGGCCCCGATCCCAGACACGGGATCGGGGACCAATTCCTATGCGCTCCGGTATTTCCATCGCGGCCAAGCTCGGCCTGTGTCTCGCAGCCCTGGTGGTGCTGATCGCCGCGACGAGCGGCCTCTCGCTGGCCGAACTGGGCCGCATCGAATCCGCGGCCGCGCAGCTGCGCGACACGCGCATCCCGGCCACCGACGCGCTCGGCCGGATCGGCATCAACTTCATGCGCCAGCGGGTCAACGCCGTTCGGTTGATCACCGCCGACACGCCCGAATTGCGCGCTGAGGTCGCGGATCAGATCGCCAAGCGCGACGCCCTGCTCGCGGCCCAGTACGCCCGGTACGAGGCCCTGCCGCTGACCCAGCCCGAGCGCGAGGCCTACGCGGCCTTCCGGCAGCACGTGGCCACCTACGCCGAGCAGCAGCGGGAGGCGGTGGCCAAGGCCGCCGCGGGCGACGTCGCCGGCGGGCAGCGGATCTACAACACGACCATGTCGACGAGCATCGGCGCTATCATGGCCGACTGGGAGAAGCTCGTCGCCCTGAACAGCGACGGATCGCAGGCGAGCGGCACACTGATCGCGCAGACCTACGACGCCGCCAAGCGGAACGTGCTGGCGCTCGCCGGCCTCGCCCTGCTGATCGCGATCGGAGCCTTCGTGCTGGTGACCCGCGGCGTCAGCGGGCCCCTCCGGAAGATCGCCGCCGTGACGCAGCGCCTCGCCGCGGGCGACGCGGAGGTGGCGATCCCGGGGCAGGAGCGGCGCGACGAGATCGGCGACCTCGCGGGCTCCGTCGTGGTTTTCCGCGATAACCTCGTCCGCTCGCGCGCCCTCGAGGCGGAGACGGCGCTGGCCCGCGCCGATGCCGAGACGCAGCGCCGGGTGGCGACCCATGCCATGGCGGACGCCTTCGAGCAGGCGGTCGGCGGCATCGTCGGCGGCGTGTCGTCGGCGGCCACCGAGCTGGAGGCCACCGCCCGATCCCTGACCGGCAGTGCGGCGGATGCGGCCGGGCAGTCCGGCACCGTCGCGGTCGCCGCCGGGGAGGCTGCCGCCAACGTCAATACCGTCGCGGCGGCCGCCGAGGAGCTGGGCTCGTCCGTGCAGGAAATCGGACGGCAGGTCAGCGGCTCGGCGGAACTCGCGCGGGTTGCCGTCGCGGAGGCGACCAACACGGTGGCGCTGGTGCAGGATCTGAGCGCCGCAGCCGCGAAGGTCGGCGATGTGGTAGCGCTGATCTCCGGGATCGCCGCTCAGACCAACCTGCTGGCGCTCAACGCCACGATCGAGGCCGCCCGGGCCGGCACCGCGGGACGCGGCTTCGCGGTGGTGGCGTCCGAGGTGAAGGCGCTCGCCGAGCAGACCGCCCGGGCCACCGAGGAGATCACCGGTCAGATCGGCCGGATCCAGTCCTCCACCGGGCAGGCCGCGTCGGCGATCGACGGGATCGGTCGGCGCATCCGCGAAATCGACGACGTCGCCTCGAACATCGCGGCGGCCGTGGAGCAGCAGGGCGCGGCGACCCAGGAGATCGTCCGCAACGTCGCCGAGGCGGCGGCCGGCACCGGTGCGGTGACCGGAACCATCGCGAGCCTCGCCCAGTCGGCCGAGGAGACGGGTGCGGCCGCGGCCCAGGTGCTCGGGGCCGCGAGCGAGATGTCGCGCCAGTCCGAGCATCTCGGGGCCGAGGTCGCGCGCTTCCTCGCCACGGTGCGGGCGGCGTAGCGCGCCCCCTGACGGTCGGGCGGCGGATCGCGTAGGACGGCGCCATGCCGCCCGACACCCCGCCCGCCCTCCTGTCCGCCCTGTCTACCATCCTCCTCCTCGCGGTCCCCCTCGCGGCCGCGCTCTCGGCCGGGCTGATCCTGCGCCTGCGCCCGCTGCTGCAGCGCTATGCCCTGGCCCGGCCGAATGCCCGCTCCAGCCACACCGTGCCGACCCCGCAGGGGGGCGGGATCGCCGTGGTGACGGCGCTGGTGACGATCTCGGGCCTGCTGATCGCGGCGCCGGAGATCGGCGGCCGGCCGGACTGGATCTGGCTCGCGAGCGGCGCCCTGGCCCTGGCGCTCCTCGGCGCCGTGGACGACGTCCGGCCGCTGCCAGCCGCCCTGCGGCTCGCCGTGCAGGCGATCGTGGTGGGCCTGCTGATCTGGCACCTCGACGGGCGGCTACTCCCCGCCCTGCCGCTCTGGCTGGAGCGCGGCCTCGCGCTGCTGGCAGGCCTTTGGTTCGTCAACCTGACGAACTTCATGGACGGGCTCGACTGGATGACGGTGACGGAGATCGTCCCGGTGGCGGGCGCGCTCCTGCTGCTCGGCCTCGCCGGGCGCCTGCCGCCGCTGCCGACGCTGGTGGCGGCATGCCTCCTGGGCGCGGTGCTCGGCTTCGCGCCCTTCAACCGGCCGGTCGCGAAGCTCTTCCTCGGGGACGTCGGCTCGCTGCCGATCGGGCTCGTCACCGCGTGGCTGCTGTGCCAGCTGGCCCTGGCGGGCGGCCTCGCCGCCGCCCTGCTGCTGCCGCTCGTCTACCTCGCGGATGCCAGCCTGACCCTCGCCGCGAGGGCGGTGCGCGGCGAGCGGGTCTGGGAGGCCCATCGCGGGCACTACTACCAGCGGGCGACCGTCAACGGGCTCAGCGTCCCCGGCGTGGTGGGCCGTGTGTTCGCGGCCAATCTCGCCCTGGCTTCGCTCGCCGCCGCGACCTTGCTTTGGCCCTCCTGGCCGGTCACGCTCGCCGCGTCGGCGGCCGGGCTCGCTCTGGTCGCCGCCCTGCTCCGCCGCTTCGCCCGCGCCCCGGCGCCGGCTCCAGCCGAAGGTGCCGCCCAGCCGTGACCGGACTCATCGCGCTCACCGGGGCGACCGGGTTCATCGGTCGCCACCTGCTCGCCGACCTCACCGCGCGCGGCTACCGGATTCGCGTGCTGCTGCGCCGGCCCACGACCGTGCCGGAGGGTGCGGCGAGCGCGGTCGTCGGCGACCTGACTCGCCCGATCAACATGGCGGCGGCCCTCAGCGGCGTCGACGCGATCGTGCACTCGGCCGGGCTCGCCCATGCCATGTCGGGGGCACCGGAGGACGATTACCGGACGCTCAACACCGAGGCGACGCGCAGGCTCGCGGAGGCCGCGGCGCGCGCGAAGGTGCGCCGCTTCGTGTTCCTGTCCTCGATCCGCGCGCAGGTGGGGGCGAGCGCGCCGGGCGTGATCGGGGAGGGCGATCCGCCCCGGCCCTCCGACGCCTACGGCCGCTCCAAGCTGGAGGCCGAGCGGGCGCTCGCCGAGACCGGCCTCGACTGGGTCGCCCTGCGCCCCGTCCTCGTCTACGGGGCGGGGGTGAAGGGCAACATGGACGCGCTGCTGCGGCTGGCGCGCAGCCCCTATCCGCTGCCGTTGGGCGGCCTCGCGGCGCGGCGCTCCCTGATCTCGCTGGAGAGCCTGTCGGGCGCCGTGGACGCGGTCCTGGCGGCGCCCGGGCCCCTGAACCGCGCCCTCGTCGCGGCCGACCCGGACCCGCTCAGCCTGCCCGAGATGATCACGTCGCTGCGCCAGGGTCTCGGCCGCGGCCCGGGCCTCGTCCCGGTCCCGGCCGGGCTCATCCGGCTGGCCTGCCGGATGACCGGCCGGGACGCGCAGTTCGCCCGCATCGCCGAGGGGCTCGTCGCCCGCGCCGACGGCCTCGCTGCCCTCGGCTGGCAGCCGGCCGGGTCGACACGCGACGGGCTCGCCCGGCTGGCTCGCGACGGCGGTTAACGGCCCCGTTCAGCGGCCCGCGTAGATGTCGGTGATCTTGCCGAGCAGCGACAGGGCGTCCGGCTTCGAGCGCTGGAAGGCGTTGCGGCCCACGATCGAGCCGAATCCGCCGCCCGCCTGGATGGCGCGGATCTCGTCGAGGAAGGTGGCCTCCTCGGCCTGGGCCCCGCCGGAGAAGATCACGATCCGCCGCCCGTTGAAGGCGCATTGCACCACGTGGCGGACGCGTTCGGCCGCCGTGCCGATCGGGATGCCGGTCGACTCGTAAACCTTCCTGGCCGCCGGCTGCTCGATATGGGCGGTGGGCAGCTTCACCTTGATGATGTGGGCGCCGAGCTGCGCGGCGATCTGGGCCGCGTAGCCGATCACGTCGATGGCGGTCTCGCCCTCCTTCGACAGGGCCGAGCCGCGGGCGTAGGACCAGATCACCACGGCGAGGCCGACACTCTTGGCCTCCTCGGCGATCTCCCGGATCTGCCCGTACATGGCGTTGCGGTGGGCGGAGCCCGGGTAGATAGTGAAGCCGACGGCGCAGGCGCCGAGCCGCAGGGCGTCCGCCACCGAGCCGGTGATCGCCTGCTCGGGATCCTCCTCGTCGGCCAGGAGGTCGTGGTCGTTGAGCTTCAGGATCAGCGGGATGCGCCCGGCATAGTCGCGCGCTCCGGCCTCCAGGAAGCCGAGGGGCGCCGCGTAGGCGTTACACCCCGCTGCCAGAGCCAGCTCGAAATGGTAGCGCGGGTCGTAGGCTGGCGGATTCGGGCCGAAACTGCGGGCGGGCCCGTGCTCGAAGCCCTGGTCGACAGGCAGGATCAGCATCTTGCCGGTGCCGCCGAGCTTTCCGTGCTCCAGCATCCGGGCGAGGTTGGTGAGGGTCCCGGGGCTGTCGGCCCCGTACCACGACAGGATCTCGGTGACGCGGGCGGATCGGTCCATCGGGCAGCCTCCTGGCCAGAGACCGTCGCGCCGCGGATCCGGCCGCGGGCCGTGCGCGGACGGCTCGCGGTCGGAACGGTGAGGGCAAAGCCGAGGTTCCCGCACGCGGCGCATTCGGCTAACCGGGCGGGAGCGGGCGCCGCCCGGTTCGGCCGCGCGCCCGAACCGGGAGCCCCGAGGCCGGCCCACGATTCGCGTCAGAGGTTCGCTCATGCGCAGGCTGATCCTGCTGCGGCACGCCAAGTCCGACCGTCCGCCGGGCGTGGCCGACCACGAGCGCCCGCTCAACGACCGCGGGAAACGGGCGGCCCCAGCGGTGGGCGACCGCCTCGCCCGCGAGGGCCTGTGCCCGGATCTCGCCCTGGTCTCCACCGCCGCGCGGACCCGCGAGACCTGGGCGGCGATGGAGGCTGCCCTCGGCAACCCCGAGACGCGCTGGCAATCCGAAATCTATGAGGCGCCAGCGAATCGGATCCTCGGGGTAATCCGGCAGGCGCCCGATTCAGCCGCCACGCTGATCGTGGTCGGCCACAATCCGGGCCTCGGCGACCTCGCGGCGGAGCTCGCGGGGTCGGGGCCGCGGGCGGCCCGGGACCGGCTGGCCCTGGAATTCCCGACGGCGGCCTGCGCGGTGATCGATTTCGACGGCGACCGCTGGGCGGAGATCGCGCCGGGGCAGGGACGCCTCGACCGATTCATGCGCCCGCGGGACATCGACCCGGATCTCGGAGGCTGACGCCTCAGTCGACCGGCACCGCGACGGCGTGCGTCTCGACCTCCGCGTGGGTCGGCAGGGGCGAGCCCGGTACGAAGGCCTCGAAAGCGGCCCAGAAATCCTGCCGGATCGCGTCGCGCTCGGTCAGGATCTCGTGCCGGGAATCCGGCAGGACCAGGATATGGCCGGCCTTCAGCCGGGCGGCGAAGCGCTCGATGTCCGTGGTTCCGCAGACCGGATCGGCGCCCGCCGCGACGATCAGGGTCGGCAGCGTGATCCGCGGCGCCGCCCGCGGGTCGCGCAGCCGCGCCATCGCCCGGAAGGCCTCGGCGAGCCACGCGATCGTCGGGTCGCCGACCGCGCCGGCGCCGACCTGCCGGGCCGCCGCGGCGTTGCGGGCGTAGCGGACTGGGTCGCGCGACAGGCGGTTGCCCGCGTACGGGTTGGTGGCGATCGAGACCGGCTTGCCGAACGGGATGTAGCGGCTCCCGAGGCCGAGCCGCTGCAGACCCCGCGACAGGATCGCGGCGCCGGCCGGCCAGCGGATCATCCGGATCGACAGCATCGGCGCCAGGGCCACGAGCCGCCGGAATGGCAGCGAGCCGTCGAGGGCCGCGAGGAGGGCGACGCACCCGCCCATGGAATGCGCGAGGCCGACATGGGGCTCGGGCATCAGCGGCACCAGGATCGTCTCGGTCACGGCTCGCAGGTCGAGGCGGTAATCGTCGAACCGGGCGACGTGGCCCTTGTGGGGATCGTCCACCCGCCGGTCCGATTCACCCTGGCCGCGCCAGTCGAAGGCCACAACCGCGAAGCCCCGGGCGCGCAGCTCGTGGATCGTCTCGTAGTACTTCTCGATGAACTCGGCCCGGCCCTGGAGCAGGCAGACCGTTCCCCGGCAGGTGCGCGCCGTCGTCTGCCAGTAGGCCGCCCGCAGGGTGCAGTCGTCGCGCGTCCCGACCGCGATCAGCGTGCCGCCCGGCGGGACCGGGTTGTCGGGCGTGCTCCGAAGGGTCAGGAGCGGCGGCTCTCGCCCGGTGTCACCGTCGAAGCGTCTCACTGGCCTCACCTCAGCGCCTCCGTGCACCGCCCGATCCACCTTTCGACCGTAGCGAAAAAATCTGGTTTCCCACCATCGCTCGGGGTCTTGAAGCGCGATTTTCCCCCTCCGATATCTCGTCTGTGCCGGCCGTCAGGCGGCACGAAAGACGGGTCCGGCCCATCGGGCGGACCGGAATTGCATGTTGCTCAGACGAGGATATGTCATGCGTCAGTTCGATCTCGCTCCCCTGTACCGTTCCACCGTCGGCTTCGATCGCCTGTTCTCCGCCCTCGACCAGTTCGCGAGCGCCGAGGCGGCCCCGACCTACCCGCCCTACAACATCGAGCGGACCGGCGAGAATGCCTACCGCATTACCGTCGCGGTCGCCGGCTTCACCGAGTCCGACCTGTCGATCGAGGTGCGGGAGAACGCGCTCACGCTGAAGGGCGAGCGCAAGGCCGAGGGCAAGGCGGAATTCCTGCACCAGGGCATCGCGGCCCGCGCCTTCGAGCGCCGGTTCCAGCTCGCCGACCACGTCCAGGTGACGGGCGCGGCGCTTGAGAACGGCCTCCTCCACATCGACCTCGTCCGCGAGGTCCCGGAGGCGAAGAAGCCCCGTCGCATCGAGATCGCCTCGGCGGCGCGCCCCAGCGCCCCGGTGATCGAGGGCGACGTCCGCCAGGACGCGGTCCAGCAGGCCGCCTGATCCCGCCCCGCGCGGAACAATCAGGTCCACATCAGGTCCTTGGAGCGCCCCGGCCCCGGCCGGGGCGCTTTCTCACGTCGGCTGTCATAATGGCGTGTGGCCTTCGTGCTCTCTGTCGGATCCGACGGTGCACGGACGCGCACCCGGAGTGAACCCGACCATGGTCGCCAATCTCGCCCGCGGAGCCTACAGCGCGCTCGGAGCCGGCTGGCACAAGGGCGTACAATGGGGCGTCGGCGCGCCGATCGCCAAGCTGCGCCGCCGGTCGGTCCCGCTGTCGGGCGTCGAGGGCGCGGGGGGAATCGACGACGTGCTCTCGGCGGAGCGGGCGATCCGCCTGCCCGAGCCGTTCGAAGGGCGCAGCCTCGGCCGCATCGGCAGCCTGGAGGTCCGGCTGGCGACGCGGAAATCCGAGATCCGGCGGGCCCAGCGGCTGCGCTACAAGGTCTTCTACGAGGAGATGTCGGCGGTGCCCTCCGGGCTCGCCGCCCTGTCCCGCCGCGATGTCGACGGCTACGATGCGGTCTGCGACCACCTGCTCGTCCTCGACCACGCGGCGCCGCGGCGGAAGAAACCGTTCGTCGAGCCGTGCCCGAAGGTTGTCGGCACCTACCGGCTGCTGCGCGGCGAGGTGGCCGAGCGGCATACCGGCTTCTATTCCGAGGGCGAGTACGACCTCGCGCCGCTGCTCGCCGCGCAGGGGCACCGGCGGCTCCTGGAGCTCGGGCGCTCCTGCGTGCTCAAGCCCTACCGGAGCAAGCGGACCGTCGAACTGCTGTGGCAGGGAATCTACGCCTACGTCCTGCACCACCGGATCGACGCGCTGATCGGCTGCGCGAGCCTGGAGGGCACCGATCCGGACCGGCTGGCCCTGCCGCTCGCCTTCCTGCACCACCACGCCCGCGCGCCGGAGGGCTGGCGGGCCCGGGCACTGCCGGAGCGGGCGGTGGCAATGGACCGGATGCCGCCCGGGGCCGTGGACGCCAAGGCCGCCCTGCAGGCGCTGCCGCCCCTGATCAAGGGCTACCTGCGCCTCGGCGCCACCTTCGGCGACGGCGCGGTGATCGACCGGCAGTTCGGCACGACGGACGTGTTCGTCACGCTGCCGGTCGAGGTGATCGGCGCGCGCTACCGGGGGCATTTCGCGCCGGCCGGGTGAGGGGCCGGAGTGGCCCGAGGTTGTCATCCAACCGAACCACCTCATCCTGAGGTGCCGGAACGAAGCGGAGGCCTCGAAGGAGGTCTCCAGCCGGCAGAGCGATCCCTGAAGCCCTCCTTCGAGGCCCGCTTTGCGGTTACCTCAGGATGAGGGGGATTGTTGGGAGGAACGAAACCCCACCGGCCGCGTCCCTACAGATCCCCCAGCGCAAGCTGACCCTGGTTGCGCGCCTTGGGCGGCGCGGCCTTGCGCTCCTTTGCGCGCGCGGAGGCGGGGCGGGCAGCGGCGGCCTTCTTGGGCTTCGGGTCGCCGCGCATCCGGGCCACCGCCTTGTCGCGGGCCACAGCCTCCGGGGCGTTCGGGTCGTCGGTCAACCACTTGCCGCGCTTGATCACCTCGTTCACGCGGCCCTGGTTGACCCCGACCTTGAAGGCGATCTCCTGCTGGGTCATTCCGGTCGTAGCGTGCAGGTCCAGGATCGCCCGGGCGAGTTCCGGCGTCATCTTCTGGCCGGTCAGCCGCCGGGCGGGCTTCACCGTCCGGGTCGCGCGGTCGCGCTCGCGCAGGCGCTCCAGGAGCGCCAGCGCCATGTTCATGCCGTGCTCGCGCAGGGCTTCCTCGAATTCCTTCAACGTCGCCATCGGCGCCATCCTCCGCCGGGCTCTCGGGCCGGGTACTGGCCGAGGAACGTGCCGGGAACGAAGCGGTTGCGCAAGCCGATCGGGTCGGCGCCTTCCGCCGAGTCGGTGGATGACACCGGTCGTCCACCGGAAATGCGCGGCGCTGGCCTCCCCCCGGCGGCTCCGCTACAGGGAGCCGCATCGTGACGGCAGCCGGCGCGAAGACGATGATCAGTCCAATCCGCAGAATTGCCCCCGGCGAGACGCCCGGCTCCCTGGCGCGGGAACTCGAAGCCGGGGCGGTTCTGCTATTCCCGGACCTGCCGTTTCCGTTCAGCGACTTCGAGCGCCGGTTCACCGAGCGGCCCTTCGCGGACGGCAGGGCCAAGAACGTCAACATCCGCGGTGAGGCTGCGGAGCTGCGCGGCGCGGCCGGCACGCCGGAGGAGCAGGAGGCCCTGCGCCAGCTCCTGATCCGCTACCGCGCGTTCGCCCGGGACCTGATCGGAACGTACCTGCCCGAATATCGCGATCGCGTGACGCTTGCCGGCACCTCCTACCGGCCCTTCGACGTCGACCGGCGCAAGCTGAGCTGGCGGCGCGACGACACGCGCCTGCACGTCGACGCCTTCCCGTCGAACCCGATCGGCGAGAAGCGGATCCTGCGGGTGTTCCGCAACATCAACCCCGCGGGCGAGCCGCGCCGCTGGCGGGTCGGCGAGGATTTCGGGTCGATGGCGCAGAAATTCCTGCCGCGGCTGCCGGGCTACTCGCCGCTCTCGGCGCGCCTGCTCGCGGCTTTGCGCATCACCAAGGCCCGGCGCTCGGAATACGACCACCTGATGCTGCACCTGCACGACGCCCTCAAGCAGGACGAGACCTACCAGGCGTCCGCGCCCCAGGCCGACGTGGAGTTCCGCCCGGGCGAGACCTGGGTGACCTTCTCGGACCTCGTGATGCACGGCGCCATGGGCGGCCGCTACATGCTGGAGCAGACCGCCTACCTGCCGGTCGCCGCCCAGGCCGACCCGGCCCTGAGCCCCCAACGCATCCTCGCGGCCCAGCTCGGCCGCGCCCTTCGCACCTGAGACAGGAACCGCACCGATGATCCTCGAAATCGCGCAGATCGAGATCAAGCCCGGCCTGGAGGCCGAGTTCGAGAAGGGCATCGCCGAGGCCTCGGCGATCTTCAAGCAGGCCAAGGGCTGCCGGCACTTCGAGGTCCGGCGCTCTATCGAGCACCCGCAGCGCTACCGGCTGCTGATCCACTGGGACACGCTGGAGGCCCACACCAAGGACTTCACCGGCTCGCAGCCCTGGCAGGATTACCGCGCCCTGGTCTCTCACTGTTTCGCGGGACCGGTCGCCGTCGAGCACGCAGAGCAGGTGCTGAAGGCGTTCTGAACCTCGGCTCGAGGGAACGCGCCGCCGCTTCGCGGCGCCGAGTACCGCGTCCCGGGTCGCCGCCCGCCGTGGTGGCAGGGACGATGCCGGGAGAGCGGCTCCGAACGAGGCTCCAGCGGCGCGAAGCGTTGCGAGCCTGACCGCCGGTGCTAGTCTCCCGCGCGACTGGACCCGAAGCGAATCATCGGGGTTGCGGCTAGTGGGGAACAGGCTGATGGCGCGGCTCGGACGGCTCGCGGGTGCCCTGGCGCTCCTCGGAGGGATCGCGGGTGGTCCGGCCCTCGCCCAGACCCCGCTCGCCCAGTCCCTACCTGCGGCCCGCACCGCGCCCCGGCCGGTCACGGCCGTCGCCGCGCCGTTCACCAGGACCTTCGTCCGGCCCGACCTCGCCAGCGCGGCGGTCCGCCTGGAGACCGCGCTCAAGGCGGAGGCCGGGGGCCCGCTCCGGCCCGCCGGCCAGTCCCGCGCCACCGGGCTGGCCCTGCTCGCCGCCGACAAGGCCGACGAGGCGCTGGCGCCGCTCACCGCCGCGGTGGCGGCCGACCCGGCCGACGGGCGCAACTGGCAGGCCTATGCCCGCGGGGCCGCCGCGGCTCTGGGGGCGATCGAGGACAACGACTACCAGGGCCGGTCGCGCCTGCGCGGGCGGGTGACGGCTGCTGCCTACCGCGCCTACGAGCGCGCCGGCACGGCCGCCGACGCCGCGGCGTCGCTTGCGGCGCTGGGCGCCGCGGAGGCCGAGCAGGAATCCTGGCGGCCAGCGCTCGACGCTTACGCGGCGAGCCTCGCCCTGGCCGAGACCGGCCCGGTCCGGGAGACCTACGAGACCCTGCGGGCCGAGCACGGCTTCCGGATCCTCGACTACAAGGTCGATTCCGACGCGGCCGCTCCGCGGGCCTGCTTCACCTTCTCGGAGGCGATCAAGCCGAAGACCGACTACGCGCCCTTCGTCGCCGTCTCGGGCAGCAGCGCGAGCGCCGTGACAGGGGAGGGCTCCCAGGTCTGCGTCGACGGGCTCAAGCACGGCGGCCGCTACGCCATCGTGGTCCGCCAGGGCCTGCCCTCCGCGGTCGGCGAGAGCCTGCTCAAGGCCGCCGATTACGAGATCTACGTCCGCGACCGCGCCCCTCAGGTGCGCTTCACCGGCCGCAACTACGTCCTGCCCCGGACCGGCCAGGCAGGCGTGCCCCTGGTCTCGGTGAACGCGCCGAAGCTCGACGTCGAGGTGCTGCGGATCGGCGACCGCGGCCTGCTGCCGACCCTGCGCTCCGAGGATTTCCTGGGCCAGCTCAGCGGGTCCACCGCCCGGACGATCGCCTCCGAGAAGGGCCAGCGCGTCTGGAAGGGCACCCTCGACACCGCCAAGGCGGAGGTGAACCAGGAGGCCGTTACCGCCTTTCCGGTGCTGCAGGCCGTGGGCAAGCTGGAGCCCGGCCTCTACGTGATGCTGGCCCGCCCCACCGGCACGGCGGCCAGCGACGAGGAGTACGACACCCAGGCGACCCAGTGGTTCGTGGTCTCGGACCTCGGGCTCACCACCACCAAGGGGCGGGACGGGGTCCACGTGGTCCTGCGATCGCTGGCCTCCGCGCAGGTGATGGCGGGCGCCGAGATCCGGCTGATCGCCCGCAACAACGAGGTGCTGGGCACAAGGACCACGGATTCGCAGGGGCACGTCGCCTTCGACCCGGGGCTCGCCCGCGGGGAGGGCGGTCTGGCGCCGAGCCTCGTGGTGGCGCAAGCCGGCGGCGATTACGGCTTCCTCGACCTCAACCTCGGCGCCTTCGACCTCACCGACCGCGGCGTGAAGGGACGCCCCGAGACCGGCGGCCTCGACGCCTACCTGTTCCCGGAGCGCGGGGTCTACCGCACGGGCGAGACCGTCCAGCTCACCGCCCTGCTGCGCGATCCCCGCGGCGCCGCCGTGCCGGACCTGCCGCTGACCCTGGTGGTCAAGCGGCCGGACGGGGTCGAGTACCGGCGCGTCTCGGTGCCCGACCAGGGGCTCGGCGGCCGGGCCCTGCCGCTGCCGCTCCTGTCGGGGGCGATGCACGGCACGTGGCGGGTCTCCGCCTACACGGACCCGAAGGCACCCGCGATCGGCGAGACCAGCTTCCTCGTGGAGGATTACGTCCCCGAGCGGCTGGAGGTGACCCTCAAGGCCCGGCAGGCGGCCCTGAACCGGGGCGAGGCCGCGCAGGTCGACGTCGCAGCCCGCTACCTCTACGGCGCCCCGGGCGCCGATCTCGACGTGTCTGGCAGCGTGACCGTGCAGTCGGCCGCGACGAGCGGGATCAAGGGGCTGGAGAATTACGCCATCGGTCTCGACGACGAGGCGGTGGAGCCGGCGACCCAGGAACTGCAGGACCATGCCACCACGAACGGGCAGGGCGGCGCCACCGTCACGGTGCCGGTGCCCCAGGTCGCGGCGCCGCGGGCGCTGGAGGCGAAGATCACCCTGGCGGTCGGCGAGCCCGGCGGCCGGGCGCTGTCGCGAAGCCTGACCTTGCCGATCCTCCCTCCCGGCCCGGTCCTCGCCCTGCGCAAGGGCTTCGCCGATCTGAAGGAGGGCGGGATCGCGGGCTTCGACGTGGTGTTCGCGAGCCCCGACGGGACGCTCCTCGCCCGGCCGGGCGTGAGCTGGACCCTGTCGCGGATCGACTCTTCCTATCAGTGGTACCGGGCGGACGGGCGCTGGTCGTTCGAGGCGGTGAAGTCCGCCCGGCGCATCGCCAGCGGCACCGTCGACCTCAAGGCCGCCGGCCCGGGTCGGATCGAGGCGCCGGTCGGCCTCGGCCGCTACCGGCTGGAGGTCTCGGCCGCGGGCGCCCCGGAGGCGACCGCGAGCCTCGGCTTCGAGGTGGGCTGGGGCGGCTCCGAGACAGCGGAGGCGCCCGACCTCCTCGACCTGACCCTCGACAAGGCCGCCTACGCGGCCGGCGATACGCTGCGGGCCAAGCTCAGCCCGAAGTTCAAGGGTCAGGCCAGCCTGATGGTCGTCAGCGACCGCGTGCACCAGACGGTGGAGGTCAGCGTGCCGGAGGGTGGCACCACGGTCAGCATCCCGGTTAAGGCCGAGTGGGGTGCCGGCGCCTACCTGGTGGCCACCGCCTACCGGCCCCTCGACCAGGCGGCCAAGCGCCTGCCCGGCCGGGCGCTGGGTCTGGCATGGTTCTCGGTGGACCGCGAGCGGCGCAGCCTCGGTGTCGCCCTGAAGGCGCCGGAGCGGGCGCGCCCGCGCCAGGACCTGACCCTGCCGGTCCAGCTCACGGGGCTGAGAGCCGGCGAGCCGGCGCGGATCACCGTGGCGCTCGTCGATGTCGGCATCCTCAACCTGACCCGCTACGCGGCGCCGGACCCGACGCAGTACTTCCTCGGCCAGCGGGCGCTCGGGCCGGAGGTCCGCGACCTCTACGGCTACCTGATCGACGGCATGCAGGGCTCGGCCGGGGCGATCCGCTCCGGCGGCGATGCGGGCGGCGGCGAACTCGCCGATTCCCCACCGACCCAGGCGCCGCTCGCCCTCTATTCCGGGGTCGTCACGGTGGGACCGGACGGCGCGGCCAGCGTGACCTTCCCGATCCCGGCCTTCAACGGCACAGGCCGCGTCATGGTCACCGCCTGGAGCGGCGACCGGGTGGGGCAGGCGCAGGCCGACGTGATCATCCGCGATCCGGTCGTGCTCAGCGTCACGCTGCCGCGCTTCCTCGACACCGGTGACCGCTCGCGTCTGTTCGTGGCCCTCGACAATGTCGAGGGGCAGGCGGGCGAGTACACGGTCGACCTGAGCCCGACCGGCCCGGTCGTGGTCGGTGCCAGCGCGCTGCGGCAGACGCTGCGACTGGAGGCCGGCGCCAAGGGCCAGGTCGCGATCCCGCTCACCGCCGCCGGACCGGGCACGGCCCGCCTCGATCTCGCCCTGTCGGGACCTGGCCTTCCGGCCGCCCTGGACCAGAGCTTCGCCCTGGGGATCTCGCCGGGGACCGGCGCCCTGCTGCGCCGCTCGGTGCGCAGCCTCGCCCCCGGGGCGAACCTGACGCTGACCTCGGACCTCCTCGCCGACCTGCAGCCGGGGACCGGCAGCGTCTCGCTCTCGGCCACGCCCCTGCCGGGGGTCGACGTGGCGGCCCTGCTCAGGGCGCTCGACCGCTACCCCTACGGCTGCTCCGAGCAGGTGGTGAGCCGGGCGATGCCGCTGCTCTACGTCAACAAGCTCGCGGCACTGGAGAAGCTCGCCCTCGACAACGGTGCCGATGATCGGGTGCGCGAGTCGATCGAGCGCCTGCTCGCCCGCCAGGATTCGAGCGGCGATTTCGGCCTGTGGTCGGCGCAGGGGTCGAGCGACCTCTGGCTCGACGCCTACGTGACCGACTTCCTGACCCGCGCCCGCGAGCGCAACTTCGCCGTGCCGCAGAAGGCCTTCGCCCAGGCCCTCGACTACCTGCGCAACGCGGTGGCCAACGCCACCGAGGTGCGCAACGGTGGCGCCGACCTCGCCTACGCGGCCTACGTGCTCGCCCGAAACGGCCGGCCGGTGATGGGCGACCTGCGCTACCTCGCCGACACCAAGATCGGCGACTTCTCCTCCGCCCTCGGGCGGGCGCAGCTCGCCGCCGCCCTGGCGCTCCTGGGCGACCGCGGCCGGGCCGCCAAGACGATGGACTCGGCGCTCACGGTGCTGCGCGCCGAGCGCGACAAGGGCCTGTACCGCGCCGATTACGGCTCCCGCCTGCGCGACGGGGCCGGGCTGATCACTCTGGCCGCCGAGAGCGGGCTGGCGCAGGGGGCCCTCGGCCCCGCGGCGGCCGTGCTCGGCGAGGAGCAGCAGGCCGAGCGGTCGACGAGCACGCAGGAGAATGCCTGGATGGTGCTCGCCGCCGAGAGCCTGTCGAACGAGGCGGGCGCGCTCTCGTTCACCCTGGACGGTGCGTCCCAGACGGGCATGCTGGCCAGGGTATACCGGGAGGCGGCCCTGGGCGACCGGGGCGTGCAACTCACCAATACCGGCCGGGCCCCCGTGCAGGTGGCCGTGACCGTCAACGGCAGCCCCCTGGTGCCGGAGCCGGCGGCGCAGCAGGGCTACACGATCGAGCGCAGCTTCCGCCGCCTCGACGGCAGCGTCGTCGACCCGGCGAGCGGCCTGCGCCAGAACGACCGGCTGGTGGTGGTGCTCAAGGTCACAGAGGCCAAGGCGGAAGCGGCGCGGCTCCTGCTGGTCGATCCGCTGCCGGCGGGGCTGGAGATCGACAACCCGAAGCTTCTGGACGCCGACGCGCTCCAGGGGCTCGCCTTCGCCAAGTCCGACGTGGAGCCGGTCCACACCGAGTTCCGGGACGACCGATTCGTCGCGGCCTACGACCGCGACCCGAGCCAGTCGGCCTTCTTCACCGTGGCCTACACGGTGCGGGCGGTCTCCCCCGGAACGTACGTCCATCCGGGTGCCACCGTGGAGGACATGTACCGGCCGGCGCGGTTCGGACGGACCGCCTCGGGCAGCGTGACGGTCGGGGCAGCCAAGTAGGGGCTGGCGACCGCAACCCGCCGGGCCGGGCCGCTGCGTTGCGGCAGGCACATGGTGCGCTGCGGAACCCCCGCGATCGCCCACCCATTCCCACAGGTCCCCTTCGGAACCCGTGGAGCGATGCCCGATGCCGGACCTCGACGCGCTCGCCGGCTCCGCAGCCCGCGCGCTGGCCTACCTGCCGTGGTGGGCCGAGAGCCTGATCCTCATCGTCGCCTGCTGCGCCGTGGTGATGCCCCTGCATGGGATCGTCTACCGGGCGATGAAGCGGGCAGTTTCGGCCAAGAGCCTGTTCTGGCGCTCGCTGGTGTCGCGCACCCGCGGCCCGAGCCGCCTCGGCCTGATCGTGGTGGCGATCAGCCTCGCCTCGACGACGGTACACCTGTCGTGGGAGGTGCGGATCGCCCTCAACCAGATCCTGCTGGTCGCCTTCGTGACGCTGACCGGCTGGTGCTGCGCCACCGCGCTCCACATCGCGACCGTGATCTACCTGCGGCGGTTCAAGCTCGACGCCGAGGACAATCTCCTGGCGCGCAAGCACTTCACGCAGATGCGCATCTTGGAGCGCGCCGGCGTGACGCTGGTAGCGCTCGTCACCCTGTCGGTGGCGCTGATGACCTTCGAGCCTGTGCGCCAGTACGGCGTCAGCCTGCTGGCCTCGGCGGGCGCGGCGGGCCTCGTCCTCGGGCTGGCCATGCAGCCGGTCCTGTCGAACCTCGTGGCCGGCATCCAGATCGCCATCACCCAGCCGATCCGGATCGAGGACGCGATCATCGTCGAGAACGAATGGGGCTGGGTGGAGGAGATCACCGCCACCTACGTGGTGGTCCGCCTCTGGGACTGGCGCCGGCTGGTCCTGCCGCTGACCTACTTCATCCAGAAGCCGTTCCAGAACTGGACCCGCGACGGCGCCTCGCTGATCGGCAGCGTGTTCGTCTACGTGGACCACCGGGCGCCCGTGGCGGCGATGCGCGAGAAGCTCGTCGAGATCGCCAGGGCCACGCCCCTGTGGGACGGACGAGTGGTGAACCTCCAGGTCTCGGACGCGAAGGAATCGACCATCGAGATCCGGATGCTGGTCAGCGCTCGCAACGCGCCCCAGGCCTGGGACCTGCGCTGTGTGGTCCGGGAGGCGATGATCACGTGGCTCCAGGCCGAGCACCCGGAGGCCCTGCCGCGGCACCGCACGGAATGGGTCGGCGCCGAGGAGCCGGCCCTGCGCCGGGCGGAGGCGCGGCGGTTCGCGGCGTGAGGCACACCGTCATCGCGAGCGCAGCGAAGCGACCCAGGGCAGCGCGACATCGGTGCGCGTGGCGCGGCTGGATTGCTTCGCTGCGCTCGCAAAGACGGCTGTCAGTCGTCGGCGCCCGCGTAAAAACTCTCCACGCCGATACCCTCTTCCTGCATCATCCGGGCGCGGGCGCGCAGCTTCTCGGTCTCGCTCTTGAGCTGACCGCAGGCCGCCAGGATGTCCCGGCCCCGGGGCGTGCGCACCGGCGAGGCGTAGCCGGCGTTGAACACGATCTCGGAGAAGCGCTCGATCCGGTCCCAGTCCGAGCACTCGTAACGGCTGCCCGGCCAGGGGTTGAACGGGATCAAGTTGATCTTGGCCGGGATGCCCTTGAGCAGGCGCACCAGCTCCCGCGCGTCCGCGTCCGAATCGTTGACGCCCTTCAGCATCACGTACTCGAAGGTGATCCGGCGGGCGTTGCTCAGGCCGGGATAGGCGCGGCAAGCCGCGAGCAGCTCGGCGATCGGGTATTTCCGATTGAGCGGCACCAGCTCGTTCCGCAGGTCGTCGCGCACGGCGTGCAGCGAGATGGCCAGCATGGCGTTGGCCTGCTCGCCCAGCCGCGGGATCTGCGGCACGACCCCGGACGTCGAGACCGTGATCCGCCGCCGGGACAGGCCGAGGCCCTCCTGGTCGGACATCACGCCGACCGCGTCGACCACGGCGTCGAGATTGTAGAGGGGCTCGCCCATGCCCATGAATACGATGTTGGTCACGAGCCGGCCGACCTCGCCGGCGCCGCCGGCGCCGCGGCTCGGCATCTGGCCGGGCCAGTCGCCAAGCTCGTCCCGGGCGGTGACGAGCTGCTGGACGATCTCGGCCGCCGAGAGGTTGCGCACGAGGCGCTGCGTGCCGGTGTGGCAGAACGAGCAGGTAAGCGTGCAGCCGACCTGACTCGAGACGCAGAGCGTGCCCCGGTCCGGCCCGGGGATGTAGACGCACTCGATCTCGGCGCCGCGATTGTGCTCCTGCCGGTTGGTCGGCGCCATGCGCAGGAGCCACTTGCGGGTGCCGTCCCGGGAGACCTGCCGGCTTGCCACCTCGGGCCGCTCCAGCGTGAAGTGCTCGGCGAGCTGCGCCTTCAGCGCCTTGCCGACATTGGTCATCTCGGCGAAGTCGGACGCCCCGCGGAAATTGACCCAGTGCCAGACCTGGCCGGCGCGCATCCGGCTCTCGCGCTCGGGCACGCCCATGCCGACGAGCTGCGCCTTGAGGGCGTCGCGGGTCAGGCCGACCAGCGACGGGCGGCGGCCGGGCAGCGCCTCGGGGAGGAGATCCGGCGCCTTCTCGATCGCGGCATCGGCCGCGCGGGCGCTGTCGAGCGACGGCGTCGCCATGGCGTTCTAACGATCCATACGTTGGAAAGGGTCTGATATAGGCGATCGCGGCCGCGAATGCGAATGCGCGCCGCCCACAGGGGCCCTGACGGAGAGCCATGGCGACCGACACCCGAGCCGGGCAGGCGATCTACAATCCGCAGACGTTGCAGCTCTACGACCTCGTCGTGCTGCGCCTGTCGAACCCTCTGATCTGGCGCTGCCCCACGGCGCGGATCCTGGACCTCTACGATCGGCACGCGGGCCTCGCGCATCTCGATGTCGGAGTCGGGACCGGCTGGTATCTCGACCGCTGCCGGTTCCCTACCCCGGCGCCGCGGATCGGCCTGATGGACCTCAACGCCGACAGCCTCGCCTTCGCGGCCGACCGGATTGCGCGCTACCGGCCCGAGACCTACCGAGTCGACGTGCTCGCCGCCCCGGCCGCCGGCATCGCGCCGTTCGACTCGATCGGGATGACCTACCTGCTGCACTGCCTGCCGGGCGACATCGCCGCGAAGGCGAAGGCCTTCGACACGGTGCGGCCGTGCCTGGCCGACGACGGCGTGGTGTTCGGCGCCACGATCCTGTCCGGTGGGGTGCCGACCAGTGCCGCGGCGCGGGCGCTGATGCGAGTCTACAACCGCAAGGGGGTGTTCTCGAACGCCGCCGACACCCTGCCGGACCTGCGTGCGGCGCTCGACCGGCGCTTCCGGTCGGTGGAGATCAGAGTCGTCGGCTGCGTCGCCCTGTTCGTGGCGCGGGAGCCGCGCTGATCCGGCACCGTCCTCGCACACGAAAAAGGGCGCCCGCAGGCGCCCCGATCCGTCCGGCGAGTCCTGAAAAATCAGGCGGCGGCGGTCTTCACCGGCACGCCCTTCTCGGACAGGAAGGTCTGCAACTCGCCCGACTGGAACATCTCACGGGTGATGTCGCAGCCGCCGACGAACTCGCCCTTCACATAGATCTGCGGGATGGTCGGCCAGTTGGAGAAGGCCTTAATGCCCTCGCGGATCTCCTGGTCGGCCAGGACGTTCACGCCCTTGAACGGCACGCCGAGGTAGTTGAGGATCTGCACCACCTGCCCCGAGAAGCCGCATTGCGGCATCTGCGGCGTACCCTTCATGAACACCACCACGTCCTGGGAGGCGATCTCGTTCTGGATGGTCGTGTTAGCGTCGGTCATCGGGTCGATCCTTGTTCCTGATCCGTGATCTAATGATGGTCGGTGGGGGATTTCAACGCTGCAGCCAATCGTTCGAGCGCGACGTCCATGTCGAAGTCCGGAGCCAGCAGCTCGTCGGGCACGAAGGGCAACGTCTCCGGCAAGCCACCGACGAGTGTGTCGCCATGGACCTTCAGCTGCACGTCGGCATTCGCCCGCGCGTCCCGCCAGAGCGTCTGCCAGTCGATCCGCTGCCGCATCGCCCGCGTGTAGTTCCGTCGCGCCGCGCTCTGGAACGCCACCACCTCGGCACGCCATGAGCGGGTGGATTGCGCCGCAGGCGCAGATAGGTACTTGAGCACGTGCACGAGGAGTTGCAGCAGGAGGTTCTCGACGCCGCGGATCTCCGACCGGCCCAAGGTCTCGATCTCCTCGATCACGTTCTCCCAGTCGACGGCATTCGAGAGCTCGCTGCGGGCGGCGAGCGCGCGCAGGGCCGCCGCCTGCTCCTCGGCCCAGGTCACGATGTCGTCGTCGTAGAGACTCGGTCGATCCATCGGGAGAACTCCCGCAAGAAGGCCTAATCCTGCGGGACGCCCGTGGTCAGCGCAAGGGCGTGGAGCACGCCGCCCATCCGGCCCTGGAGGGCGCCGTAGACCAACTGATGCTGCGCCACCCGGGTCTTGCCCTTGAAGGCCGCCGACAGGACGGTGGCGGCGTAGTGGTCGCCGTCGCCCGCGAGGTCGCGAATCTCCACCTGCGCGTCCGGCAGGGCCTCGCGGATCATGCGCTCGATCTCGCCCGCATCCATCGGCATCGGGAAACTCCTCGTCAGAACGGGGCTCAGGCGGCCGGAGCAGCCGGCTGGCTCGCCATGTAGGCGGGCAGCCAGCCCTCGTGCGCCGCGGACAGCTCGGCGAGCGATATGGTCTCGCCGCCCGGCAGGGTCAAACGGTCGGAGCCGGTGACGCCCACGGACGCAGCGTCCACACCCTGGGCCGCCGCGGCGGCGAGGAGGTCGCTGGCCGCCTCCGGCCGCACCGCCAGCAGGTAGCGGCCCTGGTCCTCACCGAACAGATAGGCGTGGGGCGACAGGTCCACCGGCACATCGGAGAGCGCCGCGCCGATGCCGCCCGCCATCGCCATCTCGGCGAGCGCGACGGCGAGACCGCCATCCGCGAGGTCGTGGACCGTGTCGACGGTGCCGGCCTGAATCAGGCCGCGGACGAAGTCGCCGTTGCGGCGCTCCAGGGCGAGGTCGACGGGCGGCGGCGCGCCTTCCTCGCGGTTCTCGATCACCGACAGGTAGGCCGACTGGCCGAGCCAGCCCTCGCTCGCCCCGATCAGCACCAGCACGTCGCCCGCGCGCTTGAGGGCGATCGTCGCGTGGCGCGCCACGTCGTCGAGGACGCCGACGCCACCGATCGTCGGGGTCGGCAGGATGCCGACGCCGTTGGTCTCGTTGTAGAGCGAGACGTTGCCCGACACGACCGGGAAGTCGAGCGCCCGGCAGGCCTCGCCGATGCCCTGGAGGCAGCCGACGAGCTGGCCCATCACGTCGGGTTTTTCCGGGTTGCCGAAGTTCAGGTTGTCGGTGATGGCGAGGGGCTTCCCGCCCACCGCGGTGATGTTGCGCCACGCCTCGGCCACGGCCTGACGGCCGCCCTCGATCGGGTCGGCCTCGCAGTAGCGCGGGGTGACGTCGCAGGTCAGCACGAGGCCCTTCGGCCCGTCCTCGACCCGCACGATCGCAGCGTCGCCGCCGGGCTTCTGGACGGTGTTGCCCAGGATGAAGTGGTCATACTGCTCGAAGACCCAGCGCTTGGAGGCGAGGTCGGGGGAGCCGACGAGGCGCTTCAGCGCATCGGTCAGCGAGGCCGGCGCCGGGACCTCGGCGGCCGCGAGCACCGGCTGATGCGTGTTGGCGAGATGCGGCCGGTCGTAGAGCGGAGCCTCGTCGCCGAGCTCCTTGATCGGCAAGTCGGCCACGGTCTCGCCGTGCCACTTGATCACGAAGCGCAGCGTGTCGGTGGTCCGGCCGATCACCGCGAAGTCGAGGCCCCATTTCACGAAGATGGCCTCCGCCTCGGCCTCCATGCCGGGCTTGAGCACCATGAGCATGCGCTCCTGGCTCTCCGAGAGCATCATCTCGTAAGGGGTCATGCCCTCTTCGCGGGCCGGCACCTTGTCGATGTCGAGTTCGACGCCGAGGTCGCCCTTGGCGCCCATCTCCACCGCCGAGCAGGTCAGCCCGGCGGCACCCATGTCCTGGATGGCGATGACGGCGCCCGAGGCCATGAGCTCCAGGCACGCCTCCAGCAGGAGCTTCTCGGCGAAGGGGTCGCCGACCTGCACGGTCGGGCGCTTCGATTCGGAGGCCTCGTCGAACTCCGCCGACGCCATGGTGGCGCCGTGGATGCCATCGCGGCCGGTCTTGGAGCCGAGATAGACGATCGGGTTCCCGACGCCGGCGGCGGCCGCGTAGAAGATGCCGTCGGTGCGGGCGAGCCCCACCGCCATGGCGTTGACCAGGATGTTGCCGTCGTAGCGCCGGTGGAAGCCGGTCAGGCCGCCGACGGTCGGCACGCCGAAGGAATTGCCGTAGCCGCCGACGCCAGCGACGACGCCCGAGACGAGGCTGCGCGTGCGCGGGTGGTCGGGGGAGCCGAAGCGCAGGGCGTTGAGCGCCGCGATCGGCCGCGCGCCCATGGTGAACACGTCGCGCAGGATCCCGCCCACGCCCGTCGCCGCGCCCTGGTAGGGCTCGATGTAGCTCGGGTGGTTGTGGCTCTCCATCTTGAAGACGCAGGCCAGCCCGTCGCCGATATCGATGACGCCCGCGTTCTCGCCCGGCCCCTGGATCACCCACGGCGCCGAGGTCGGCAGCCCGCGCAGGTGCTTGCGGGAGGACTTGTAGGAACAATGCTCGTTCCACATGGCCGAGACGATGCCGAGTTCGGTCAGCGTCGGGTCGCGCCCGATCAGGCCGCGGAAGCGCTCGTACTCATCCGGCGTCAGGCCGTGCTGGGCCACGAGTTCGGGGGTGATCGGAACGTCGTTGCGAAACATGCGAAGGGTCTCGGCAGAGAGCGGGCCGTGCCGCAGGCCGGGGCCGCGGCGAGCCCGAACCGGGCGGGGATCCAGGCTGCCCCGGCTCTAGAGCGGAAGCGCCTGCCCTGGCAACATCCGCAGGTATTCCGATGCCGCTGCCCCACCATCCGCGCAGGAGACATCCGGGGAGTTGCCCATCCCCCGCCCCGACGTGGCCGGGCGCACGATTTGGCCGGGAGAAGATCGCTCAGACTGCCGATTCGTCGGCGGCGGCGCAAGCGGGCACCCGGGTGAGGTCGCTCTCCCGAAAGCGGGACACCAGGGCGTGCACAGGCTCGGGGCCGGTTATCACGTCGAGATAATCGAAGCCGTCCGCGCTCTGGCTCGCCATGAGCAGCTGGAAATGCATCTGGAACAGGTTCCACTGGCGCCGCCCCACATCGGTGCCCGTGATCAGGTCGCCGATCATCACCCCGAGCGTGGCCGGGCGCTCCGGGTCCGGCGTGACGAGATCGCCGGAGGCAAGCGGAATCTGTCCGGGAATGGACAGCCAGTCCCAGGGCGCACGCACGTCGATCCAGCGGATCTGTCGTGCACGCCCGAAGCGCCGGAGCGCTTCACGGAAGCCTTTGGCGGCCGGGTCGAGGCTGAGCCAGGGAATGACGCTGCCGATGCTCACGAACGAGACCGGGGTGCCCCGGTGGCCGAAGCGGGGGTCACGGGCGAGCACACGGTCCAACACCTCGATTCCGAGGAAGCTCGAGGAGGAATGCCCGACCACGACAACCTCGTCGGCTTCGTCCTCCGCCGCACGGATGCGGGCCGCGAAGGCGTCGAGGCGGGGGGAAACCTCGGGCGCCTGTCCCGCCGCGTAGGCGTGCGTGAAGGCCGTGTCGTCCACGAGGTGGGAGACGTAGAGCGGCTTGCCGCGGGTCGCCCGCATCAGCCCAACGAGGATCGGGTAGGTGAGCACCGGCACCGCCAGAAGGGGCCAGGGCTGCAGGACGGCGGGCGCCAAGGCCGCGAGGCTCCCCGCCAGCGCCAGACTGAGGAGAACGAGCGCCAGATAGATCACGTGGACGCCGAAGATCACTGTGGAGAAGCGCCAGCCCTCCCGCCAGAGGTCGGCTACGTAGCCCGAACGCCACAGCCGCCAGAGCAGGACCGGGACGCCCCGGAGGCGCGCGCGGCCGCATTGCGGGAAGCGCGCGCGCACGATGTCCTCCCAGCGCAGGAGGACGTAGCGCGTGGTGACGCCGCGAGACTGTGCGGTCCAGGCGAGTTCAAGCCCGTCCGCCGAGCGGACCGGATCGCTCACAGCGATCTCGGCGCCGCGGCGGGCCGCTGTGAGACGGGCCTCGCGGCGGAACAGGCCCCAGTAGGTCTCGGGATCCCGCGGGTCGAAGCCGGGTAGGTAGAAGACGATGCGGGAGGTCAGATTCCGCGACCGAGATGGGCCAGTTCGGGAAGTGGCTTCGTCCGGAAGATCTTGGAGCGTGGCATCGGCGTTGGGCGCGGAAACTGAAATGATGTGTCCGATCGATTGGGTTGGGGGCGATCTGCCTACACGAACCAGCATAATACGCCGAGGATGAGATCCCTCGTCCCGCGGCTCACGCAGCCGGGGGATGCGCCAGGAAATCAGCGATGGCCGCGACGAACTTGTCGCCGTAGGCCTCGCGCTTGCGCTCGCCGACCCCGTGCACCGTGCGCAAGGCCCAGAGATCGACGGGCTTCTGGCGAGCCATCTCGATCAGCGTCCGGTCGGGGAAGACCATGAAGGCTGCGATCCCCTCGGCCCGGGCGAGGGTGGCGCGCAGGCCCCGCAGATGCTGGAACAGGGCCTCGTCGGCCTCCGAGAGGGCGATCTCGCCATCCTCCCGGGAGGCAGGCCGCCGGCGCTCACGGGATTCGGCCTTCGGCTCCGGATCGGGCCGGAGCTGGACCGGCTCCCGGCCGAACAGGATCGCCTCGCCCTTATCGGTCATGGACAGGCCGCCGTAGCCGTCCGCGTTCTCGGCAATGGCGCCGGCGGCGAAGAGCTGGCGCAGGATCGCCCGCCAGGCCGCCACCGGCTTGTCGGATCCGACCCCGAAGGTCTTGAGGTTCGCGTGGCCGTTGCGGCGGATCTGCTCGCTCTCCTTCCCGTGGACCACGTCGCAGATATAGGCCGCGCCGAAGCGCTGGCCGGTGCGCACGATCGCCGAGAGGATCTTCTGGGCCGAGACCGTCCCGTCCACCAGGGTGACGCCGCCGCGGCACAGGTCGCAACGGCCGCAAGCGCCGCTCGCCTCGCCGAAATAGGCGAGCAGCGACTGCCGCCGGCAGGTGGCGCCCTCGCACAGGGTGATCATCGCCTCGAGCTTGCGCCGCTCGACCCGGCGGCGGTCGTCGGAGATCTCCTTTTCGTCGATCTGGCGGCGGCGGAGCGCCATGTCGTCGAGGCCGTAGAGGGTCAGCGTGTCGGCGGGCAGCCCGTCGCGGCCGGCCCGGCCGATCTCCTGATAATAGCCCTCGACGTTGTTCGGCATGTCGGCGTGGCAGACGAAGCGCACGTCGGGCTTGTTGATGCCCATGCCGAAGGCGATGGTGGCAGTCATCACCACCCCGTCCTCCTGCAGGAACCGGTCCTGGTTCGCCATCCGCGTCGCTTGGTCGAGGCCGGCATGGTAGGGCAGGGCGTCGAACCCGTCCTTCTTGAGGGTCTCGGCGAGTTGCTCGGTGCGCTTGCGCGACGAGCAGTAGATGATCCCGCTCTCCGCTCTCCGGTGCTTCAGGAACCGCTCGATCTGCCGGGCCGGGTTGTCCTTGGGCTGGAAGGTCAGCCGGATGTTCGGCCGGTCGAAGGAGTGGACGAAGATCTTCGGGGGCCGGTCCTGCGGGAACAGCCGCTCGGCTATCTCGGCGCGGGTCGCGGCGTCGGCGGTGGCGGTGAGCGCCAGGGTCTGGACGTTGCCCAGCGCCGTCCGGGCGCGGGCGATCTCCCGGTACTCGGGCCGGAAATCGTGGCCCCATTGCGAGACGCAGTGCGCCTCGTCCACCGCGAGTCGCCGGACGCCGGCCCCGCGCAAGGCCTCGATGCAGCCGTCCATCAGCAGGCGCTCGGGGGAGACGAACAGCAGCCGCAGGTCGCCCGAGCGCAGGCTGCGCCAGGTCTCGCGGGACTCGGATTCCGCCACCGTCGAGTTGAGGGTCGCGGCCTGGATGCCGACGCTTCTCATCTGCTGCACCTGATCGTGCATCAGCGCGATCAGGGGCGAGACCACTACGGTGAGCCCCGGATCGACCAGGGCCGGGAGCTGGTAGGTCATCGACTTGCCCGACCCCGTGGGCATCACGGCGAACACGTCGGCGCCGTCGAGCACCGCGCCGATCACCTCGTCCTGGCCGGGTCGGAAATCCTCGTAGCCGAACGTCTTTTTCAGCGCGGCGCGGGCCTCGTCGAGGCGGGTCATCGGGATCCTTGATCGGGGTTCTGGCCGCCCTTGCGGCAGGTGTGTGTAGACATTAGCCTTCCCGCGTCTACACGGGAGCCGCCATGCCGCTCAACATCCGCAGCGAAGAGGTAAATCAGCTGGCCGAGAAGCTGGCATCGCGGGCCGGCGTGAGCAAGACCGAGGCGGTGCGACTCGCGCTCACGAACGAGCTCGAGCGTCGAGAGCTGCGTGTGCCCCTCTCGGAACGGCTGAAGCCCCTCCTCGACAGGATGGATTCCGTGCCGCGCACGGGCCTCAAGGCCGACAAGGCGTTCTACGACAGCCTGAACGACGAGTGATGTTCGTCGACGCCTCGGCCCTGGTGGCGATCCTGACCGCGGAACCGGAGCGTTCTACCCTGCTGAGCCGCCTCGACGGAGCTTTGGCCCCCCTTACCTCGCGCCTCGCCGTCTTCGAAACGGCGATCGCGGTGGCCCGCAAGACGGCGATGTCCGTGGTCGACGCCGAGGCGGAGGTCGCGGAATTCATCCGCGTCGCAGGTCTGCGAATCGTCCCCATCGCCGAGGCCGAGACCGCCCTGGCCCTCGCGGCCCACGGCCGCTACGGCAAGGGCCGCCACCCGGCGCGCCTGAACCTCGGCGACTGCTTCGCCTATGCCTGCGCGCAGGTACACGGCGTGCCGCTGCTCTACGTCGGCGACGACTTCCCGCAGACCGACATCCGCTCGGCCCTCGGCTGAGCCTCAGCCGCCGTGGAACTCGGCCACGTGCTGCGACACGATCGCGTCGAAGGAATCGTCCGCCCGGAAGCCCAGGGCCAGCGCGGCCTCCGGCTCGAACGCCTCCGGCCAGGAGCCCACGATGCGCGCGATGGTGGCGTCGGGCGCGCGCCGGATCAGCGCCACCGCCTTGTCGCCCGCCGCGCGGCGCAGGGCCTCGATCTCCTCGGCGACGGTCGCCGAGACGCCCGGCATGGTCAGGCTGATCCGCGGGCCGATCGCCGCGAGGTCGAGCCCGGCGGCGTGGATGAGGAAGCCCACCGCCGCGTCGGGACTGGCGAACCAGTGCCGGACGGTGTCGGGCACAGGCAGGATCGCCTCCTGACCGGCCAGCGGCTCGCGGATGATCCCCGAGAAGAAGCCCGAGGCCGCCTTGTTGGGCTTGCCCGGCCGTACGCAGATGGTCGGCAGGCGCAGGCCGATCCCGTAGAGGAAGCCGCGGCGCGCGTAGTCGGCGAGCATCAGTTCGCCCATGGCCTTCTGCACCCCGTACGAGGAGGCCGGGCGCAGGATGTGGTCGTCCGGGATGACCTTCGGGAAGGGCGGCCCGAACACGGCGAGGGAGGAGGTGAAGACCAGCTTCGGCCGGTAGCCATCCGCCGCGTTGGCCGTCCGGATCGCGTCGAGGAGCAGCCGGGTGCCGTCGAGGTTGACCCGGTAGCCGAGTTCGAGATTCGCCTCGGCCTCGCCCGAGACCACCGCGGCGAGGTGGAAGATCACCCCCGGCCGCTCGGCGATGGCGGCCTCGGCGGCGCCGGGCGCCGTGAGGTCGGCGGCCTCGGCGCGGACCGGGGCCGAGAAGCCCTCCGGCACCGTGGGCGGCACGACGTCGAGCAGGGTGAGGGCGCTGAGCGGCTGCCCGCCGACCCGGCCGTCCTTCACCAGGGCGTCCACGAGGCGGCGGCCGATCATGCCGGCGGCGCCGAGAATCAGGGCGTGCATGGAAAACCTCCCGTCGGGTTGTGGCGTCAGGCCATCATGTCGAGGGCGCGGCCGAAGAAGTCGGCGCCTCCGAAATTGCCGGATTTCAGGGCAAGCAGCATCGGCTCGGGCCGTCCTGCGGTGCGCAGGACCGGGATGCCCGCGGCGATCTCAGGCCCGAGCAGGAACGCGGTGAGGCCGAGCCTGTCGACCACCGCGCCGGAGGTCTCGCCGCCGGCCACCACGAGCCGGCGCACCCCGCGGGCGACGAGGCCCTCGGCGATGGCGGCCAGCGCCGCCTCGATGGCGTGGCCGGCGGCATCGACCCCGTGCGCGGCCTGAAGCGCACGCACCGCCTCGGGCGGAGCCGAGGTAGCAATCAGAACCGGGCCGGCGCCGAGGCGCTCCTCTGCGAAGGCCAGGGCCTCTTCCACCACGTCATCGCCCGCCAGCAACCGCGCCGGATCGAGGCGCAACACCGGCATGATTGCCTCCGCGGCGGCGACCTGCTGGAGCGTCGCCTGCGAGCAACTACCGGCGAGGCACGCGGAGGTCCCGCCCACCGGCTCGCCGATGGCCGCCCCGGCGGCATCCGTCGTTCCGCGCCCGTCGGCCACCAGGGCGCGGGCGAGTCCGAGCCCGAGCCCCGAGGCACCCACCGAGAACTTATGGCCGACGATCGCCCGGCCGAGCACTTCGAGGTCGCTGTCGAAGATCGCGTCCGCGATCGCGGCCCCTTTGCCTTCCTTTGCCAGCGCATCGAGGCGAGCCGCCACGGCCTCCGGGCCCCGGGCCACGGTCGCGGTATCGACGAGGCCGACCGGGCTGGCACTCTGGCGCCCGAGGACGCGCACGAGGTTGGCGTCGCGCATCGGGTTGAGCGGGTGGTCCTTGAGCGGGCTCTCGTTCAGCGGCACGGCGCCGACGAACAGGTTGCCCTGGTAGACGCTGCGCCCCGTCTCCGGGAAAGCCGGCGTGACGAGCGCGATGGCCTCGCCGGCCTCCGCCCGCAGGGCGTCCATGACTGGGCCAATATTGCCCGCATCCGTCGAATCGAAGGTCGAGCAGACCTTGAACATCACGTGGGCGGCCCCGCGCGCGCGCAGCCAGCCCTCGGCTTCGCGGGAGCGGGCCACGGCCTGATCAGCCGGAATCGAGCGGCTCTTGAGCGCTACCACCACCGCGTCGGCTTCCGGCAGGACACGGTCATCCGCCGGCACGCCAATGGTCTGGATCGTGCGCAGGCCCGCCTTGGTCAACGTGTTGGCGAGGTCCGAAGCGCCCGTGTAATCGTCGGCGACGCATCCCAACGCGAGGCTCATCGGGCGCTCTCCTTGTAGGCGGCAAGCCAGCCGAGGCCCGCGACGGTGTCGGCGGCCGGAATGTACTCGCAGCCGACGAAGCCGCGGTAGCCAAGCCGGTCCAGCTCGTCGAACAGGAAGAAGTCGGCCATCTCGCCGGTTCCGGGCTCGTGCCGCTCGGGCACGCTCGCGGTCTGAACGTGACCGATGATCGGCATCAGGGCGCGCAGCCGCATGGTCACGTCGCCGTGCAGGATCTGGCAATGGTAGAGGTCGAACTGCAGCTTCAGGTTCGGCAGGGCCAGCTCGCGGATGAGATCGGCGGCCCGGCCGAAATCGTTGAGGAAGTAGCCGGGCATGTTCCGGCCGTTGATCGGCTCCAGGACGAGATCGAGACCGGCGGGCGCCAGCCGCTCCGCCGTCCAGGTGACCGCCTGGCGGTAGGCTTCGATGGCCTTGGGATCGTCCCAGGGGGCGAGGCCTGCCATGAGGTGGAGCCGGCCGACGCCCGTCGCCTCGGCGTAGCGGAGCGCCGTCTCGACCCCCGCCTTCAGCTCGTCGAACCGCGCGGGGAAGGCGGCGATCCCGCGCTCGCCCCTGGCGAAATCCCCCGGCGGCAGGTTGAACAGCGCCTGGGTCAGGCCATTGCCCCGGAGCCGCTCGCCGATAGTTTCGGGCGGGTGCTCGTAGGGGAACAGGAACTCGACGGCGTCGAACCCGGCATTGGCCGCGGCGTCGAACCGCTCGAGGAACGGCACCTCGTTGAACATCAGGCTCAGGTTGGCGGCAAAGCGCGGCATACTTCTGGGACTCCCTGCCCGATTCTCGATACTCGTAGGATCCGCTCAGCGGGCCATCATCCAATCCAATCGAAGCACCTCAGGATGAGGCGGAGGATGAGGTCGTCGGCCGTTACGCCTGTCCCGGCAGCTTCGCCCCCGAGACCTGCGCGTAGAGCCGTGCCACCGAGGCGTCGTCGTCGCGGCCCATGCCGGCGCCGGAAGCCATCAGGAACATCTGCAGCGCCGCCGCCGCCACCGGGACCGGGTACTTCTCCGCCCGGGCCATGTCCTGCACGATGCCGAGATCCTTGACGAAGATGTCGACCGCGCTCTTCGGGCTGTAGTCGGCGTCGAGGATGTGGGGCACTCGGTTCTCGAACATCCAGGAATTGCCGGCCGACTTGGTAATCACCTCGTAGACGCGCCGGAGGTCCAGGCCCTGCTTGGCCGCGAACGCAATCGCCTCGCAGGCCGCAGCGATGTGGACGCCAGCGAGCAGCTGGTTGATCATCTTGAAGGCCGCCCCCTGGCCGGCTTCGTCGCCGAGTTCGTAGAGCGTGCCCGCCATCGCATCGAGGGCGGGCCGCGCCTTGGCGAAGGCCGAAGCCGAGCCCGAGGCCAGGAACGTCAGACCACCGTCGGCCGCGCGGGCGGCGCCGCCGCTCATCGGGGCATCGAGGTAGTGGCGGCCCGTGGCCTCCAGCCGGGCCGCGAGCGCCCGTGCGACCGCCGGGTCCATGGTAGCGGAGGAGACGAACACCGCGCCTTCCGGCATCGCGGCGGCGGCGCCGCTCTCGCCGAACAGCACCGCCTCGGTCTGGGCGGCGTTGACCACCACGCTCACCACCACGTCGGCGTCCCGCGCCGCCTCCGCAGGGTTGGCGGCGGCGCGGCCGCCGGCAGCCGCGAAGCGCGCCACTGCCTCTGGGTTCACGTCGCAGGCGGCGACGGAGAAGCCCGCCCGCAGGAGCGAGCCGGCCATGCCGGAACCCATGGAGCCTAGGCCGATCACCGCGGCGCGGTGTGTGTGCGTGTCGGTGGTCATAGGGGCAGGTCCTGACGAAGGGAGGCGTCTCGGCGTCGCCGCGTGAAGCGCAGGTCCCTCTCCAGTGCGAGAGAGGGACAGGGTGAGGGATCAGGTCCCTCCGGAGAGGTCGCACCCTCACCCCAACCCTCTCCCGCACGGGAGAGGTGGCGCGTCAGCGGTTCACCATCCGGGCGGGCGTGACGAACACGCAGACGGAGCCGACCACCAGCATGGCGGCCAGCGCGTAGAGACCCGTGGCGGTGCTGCCGGTGGCGTCGCGCAGCGCCCCGATCACGTAGGGGCTGACGAAGCCCGCGAGATTGCCCACCGAGTTGATCAGCGCGATGCCGGCCGCGGCGCCCGCGCCGCTGAGGAACGCCGTGGGCAGGGACCAGAATAGCGGCGAGCAAGTCAGCACGCCGGCCGCCGCCACCGAGAGCGCCGCGACGGCGAGCGTGGTCGAGCCGGCATTGGCCGAGACCACAAAGCCAGCGGCGCCGATCAGCGCCGGGATGATCAGATGCCAGCGGCGCTCGCGCATCCGGTCAGCGGAGAGACCCAGCAGGACCATCACGATCGCAGCGCAGACGAAGGGGATCGCGCTGATCAGGCCGATGTTGAGATTGCCCTGCACACCCGACGCCTTGACGATGGTCGGCATCCAGAAGGTCAGGCCGTACTGGCCGGTGACGAAGGCGAAGTAGATCAGGCTCATGAACCACACGCGACCGTTGCGGAACACCGTGGCGATCGAGTGCGGGCTCGCTTCCTTGCCCTGGTTGTCGGCGGCGATGTCGCGCTCCAGGAGTTGCTTCTCAGAATCGGTCAGCCACTTGGCCTCGGCGGGGCGGTTGTCGAGATAGAAGAACACCGCGAGGCCGATCAGCACCGCCGGCACCGCCTCGATCAAAAACATCCACTGCCAGCCGGACAAGCCGTGGGCGCCATTGAACGCGTCCATGATCCAGCCGGAGAGCGGGTTGCCGAAGATGCCGGAGATCGGGATCGCCGCCATGAACACGGCGATCACCCGGGCCCGGCGATGGGCCGGGAACCACGAGGTCGTGTAGAGGATCACGCCCGGATAGAACCCGGCCTCGGCCAGCCCGAGCAGGAAGCGCATCCCGTAGAAGCTCCACTCCGAGTTCACGAAGAGGAACGCCCCGGAGATCACCCCCCAGGTGAGCATGATCCGGGCGATCCAGACCCGGGCGCCGACCCGGTGCAGGATCACGTTCGAGGGCACCTCGAACAGGAAGTAGCCGAGGAAGAAGATCCCGGCGCCGAGGCCGTAGACCGTCTCGGAGAACTTCAGCTCCTGGGACATCTGGAGCTTGGCGAAGCCGACATTCACCCGGTCGAGATACGCCACCACGTAGCAGAGCATCAGGAACGGCACGAGGCGCCAGAACACCTTCGCGTAGGTGCGGTCGGCGAAGGACTTCTCGTCCGCGTGTGCGGTGGCGCCCCCGAGCGGGGCGGCTTGGACCGGCATGGCGTACTCCCTGGTCCGGGCCGCACGGCCGCCGGACATTCGTCTTCGCCGCTCGTCGGGCGGCGCTAAGCCGGTCCCATATCGCCATTTGGCAGCGCTGCCAATCCGGTTGTGCGACATATTGCAGGCGGCTATGTCAGTCGTGGATCGCCGAGGACGGTCTTCCCATCCACGCCCCTGATCCTGGGGCGCCGCGAACTCCGGAGCCCTCCTTCGAGGCCCGCTCCGCGGTCACCTCAGGATCAGGGGCGTGGATGGGAGGTGCGACGGGCGTCGCGCGAAAAACCGCGCCGGGAGAGCGGGGCTATGGACGACATCCAGCCGCCGGGGCGGCTCGTCACCCTCACCGACGTCGCCCGCGCGGCCGGGGTCGGCGAGAGCACGGTCTCGCGGGTCCTGCGCAATCACGGCTCCTACTCCAAGCGCGCCGGCGAGCGCGTGGCGGAGGCGGTGGCCCGACTCGGCTACGTCCCGAATCGCCTCGCCGGCAGCCTCGCGGGACAGGGGGCGAGCGCCCGGCTCGTGGGGGTCGTGATCCCGTCGCTCGCCAACGTGGTCTTCCCCGACCTGCTGCGCGGCCTGACCGGCGCCCTCGATGCCGCGGGCATCCCCTGCGTGATCGGCGTCAGCGATTACGACCCTGACCGGGAGGAGGCGCTGGCCGCCGCGCTCTTGTCCTGGCGGCCGGCGGCGCTGCTGCTCACCGGGCTGGAGCACAATCCCGGGACGGTCGCCCTGGCCAGGGCCAGCGGCGTGCGTGTGGTCGAGATGATCGACACGGACGGGGAGGGGATCGACGCCGTGGTCGGCTTCTCCAACCGGGCCGTGGGGGCGGCGAGCGCCCGCCACCTCGTCGCGCGCGGCTACCGCCGGATCGCCTATCTCGGCCACGATCTCGCGGTCGACCTGCGCGCGGCCAAGCGGCTGGCGGGGTTCGAAGCCGCGCTCGGGGAGGCGGGCCTAGCGCTCTACGGCAAAGGGATCCGGCTGGGGCCGTCCTCGCCGGCCTCGGGACGGGCTGGGCTCGAGGCGCTGCTGGCGCGCCACTCGGATCTCGACGCGGTCTACTTCTCCAACGACGACATGGCGCTCGGCGGCTACTTCGCCTGCCTGTCCGCGGGGCTGGCGGTTCCGGGGCGGATCGCGCTGTTCGGCTTCAACGGGCTCGACTTCGCGGCCGCGATGCCCCAGCCCCTGTCGACGGTGCGCACGCCGCGTCTCGAGATCGGCCGGCAGGCCGCCGCCTGCCTGATGGGCGATGGCCCGAAAAAAATCGATCTCGGGTTCGAGCTGATCGAGGGAGCGACCGCATGAGCGACGAGAGCCGGCTGCGCGAGGAGATCTGCCGCTACGGCCGCTCGCTGTTCGAGCGCGGCCTGACGCCGGGCTCGTCCGGCAACATCTCGCTGCGCCTGGCCAACGGCGGCTGGCTGGTGACACCGACCAACGCGTCACTCGGCTTCCTCGACCCGGCGCGGATCTCGCGGCTCGACGATCAGGGGCGCCTCGTCTCGGGCGACAAGCCCACCAAGGAGATCCCGCTGCACAGCGCGCTCTACGAGAGCCGGAGCAGCGCCAAGGCCATCGTCCACCTGCACTCGACCCACGCGGTGGCGGTGTCGATGCTGCCAGAGATCGACCCGCGGCAGGTGCTGCCGCCGCTGACGCCCTACTACCTGATGCGCACCGGCGGGACGGCGCTCGTGCCCTATTACCGCCCGGGCGACCCGGCCGTGGCGGACGCGATCCGGGGGCTGGCGGGGAAATACAGCTCGGTGCTGCTCGCCAATCACGGCCCGGTGGTGGCCGGCGACAGCCTGGAGGGCGCGGTCTTCGCCACCGAGGAGCTGGAGGAGACCGCCAAGCTTTATTTGTTGCTCCGCAACCTCAACCCGCGGCAGCTGAGCCCCGGGCAGGTGGCCGATCTGGTGAGCCATTTCGGACTGACCCTGCCGGAGCTGGAGGATCATGCCGGGCACGATCACGGGTGAGGGGCCCTCAAAAGGGTCCGTGCAAGGCGCAACGCGCCCCCTCTCCCGTGCGGGAGAGGGGTGGAGTGAGGGTCGAGAACTGTCCGGAGCGGTCGCACCCCTCACCCTGCCTCTCTCCCGCACGGGAGAGGGGACCCGCGCTCCGTTCCGAAGCCGGTCATCCGCGGGGAAGGCTCGGCCTCACCCCTCGATCTTGGCGAACTCCGCAACCTCTCGCGTCGCGGCGCGCAGCGCGTTGAGCAGCAGCAGGCGGTTCTCGCGGAGCTTCGGATCGGGCGCGTTGACGGTCACGTCCTGGAAGAACGCGTCCACCGGAGCGCGCAGCGTCGAGAGCGCCTGCATGGCCCCGGCGAAGTCCTCCCGGGCAATGGCCGCCGAGGCCGTCTCCCGCGCCTTTGCCAAGGCCTCGGCGAGCGCCCGCTCGGCGGGCTCGCCCGCGGCGGCGAGGCCTGAATCGGGCGCGGCGTCGTAGGCGCGGCCGTCCTTCTTTTCCTCGATGCGCAGGATGTTGGCCGCGCGCTTGTAGCCCGCGAGCAGGTTCTTCCCGTCCTCGGTGTCCAGAAATTTGGCGAGCGCCTCGACCCGACGGACCACCATGAGCAGGTCGTCCTGGCCGGGTAGGGCAAAGACGGCGTCGATCAGGTCGTGGCGGGCCCCCTGATCGCGAAGATAAACCTTCAGGCGGTCGGCGAAGAAGGCGAGGAGATCCCTCGCATCCGCACCGGCCCGCCCAGCCAGACCGCGATCCGCCGCAGCGACCTGCTCGAGCAGGCGCAAGCGCAAGCCGCGATCGAGGATCAGGCGGATCACGCCCAGGGCCGCCCGGCGCAATGCGAACGGGTCCTTGCTCCCCGTCGGCTTCTCGTCGATCGCCCAGAAACCCGCCAGCGTGTCGAGCTTGTCGGCGAGCGCCGCCGCGATCGAGACCGTATCGCTCGGCACCCGGTCGGAGGGACCGAGCGGCTTGTAGTGCTCCTCGATGGCCGCGCAGACGCTGTCGTGCTCGCCTTGGAGCGCCGCATACTTGCGCCCCATCAGGCCCTGCAGCTCGGGGAACTCGCCGACCATCTCGGTGACGAGGTCGGCCTTGGCGAGGCGCGCGGCGCGCTCGGCGAGCGCCGGGTCGGCGCCTACCAGCGGCGCCAGCGCCCTCGCCAGCGCGGCGATGCGGTCGATCCGCTCCCCCTGCGTGCCGAGCTTCTCGTGGAAGACGATGGCGTCAAGCTTCGGCAGTCGGTCTTCGAGGCGGATCGCCTTGTCGGTCTCCCAGAAGAACTTCGCGTCCGAGAGGCGCGCCCGCACCACCCGCTCGTTGCCGGCGGCAATCGCCTGACCGCCATCCGAGGCCACGAGGTTCGAGACCAGGATAAAGGCCGGGGCCAGTTCCTCCGAGCCGCCCTTGCGCAGCACGAAGCACTTTTGGTTCGCCCGGATGGTGGCCCGGATCGCCTCGGCGGGGATGTCGAGGAAGGCGTCGTCGAACGAGCCCATCAGAACCACTGGCCATTCGACGAGGCCCGACACCTCCTCCAGCAGGCCCTCGTCCTCCACGAGGTCGAGGCCGCGGGCAAAGGCGAGGTCGCGGGCATCGTGCAGGATCACGTCCTTGCGCCGCTCAGGATCGAGGATGACCTTCGCGCGCTCCAGCGCCTGGATGTAGTCGTCGAACCGGCGGACTTCGATCGGCTCCGGCGCCAGGAAGCGGTGGCCGTAGGTCACCGTGCCAGCCGCGATCCCGCCGATTGAGAACGGCACGATCTCAGGCGTCTCAGTCTCTGGCCCGAAAGTGGCGACGATCGACTGCAGCGGACGCACCCAGCGCAGGGCGCCGGGCTCGGCCGAGGCCGCGCCCCAGCGCATGGATTTCGGCCAAGGGAAGGTCCGGATGATCTCCGGCAGGATCTCGGCGAGGACGTCCAGCGTCTCGCGGCCGGGCCGCTCGATCACCGCGAGGTAGAACTCGCCCTTCTTCGGATCGGTCACGGTCTTGGCCTGATCCAGGCTCGTCAGCCCCGCGCCCTTCAGAAAACCCTGGACGGCCGCATCGGGCGCGCCGACCCGCGGGCCGCGACGCTCCTCCCGGACAGCCTCGCCCCGGGCGGGCAGGCCGGCGAGGTGCAGGGCCAGTCGGCGCGGCGTCGAGAACGCCCTGGCGCCCTCGTACAGGAAGCCGCGCTCCACCAGGGCGTCGGTGACGAGCTTCTTGAGATCCTCCGCCGCGCGCCGCTGCATGCGGGCGGGGATCTCTTCCGAGCGGAGTTCGAGCAGGAGGTCGGGCATGGCGCGGCCATATCGCCGCGCCGCACACCTGTCGAGGGTCGAAGCTCCGGGTTCAGCGCGCCTCGCCCTTGAGGATGGTTGAGAGCTGCCACTTGCGGTCGCCGATCGCGTGGGCGTCGGAGACCTTCCAGCCGCCGTCCTCGCGCACGAGGTCGTAGACGATCGCCTTCGAGCCGTCGCCGCCCTTGCGCTCCACCGTGACCTTCGCTTGGTCCTTGCCCTCGGTGGCCTCCTTGAAGGTCAGGTTCTTCACCGTGTCGGGCTTCAGGGGCTCGCCGTTGAGACGGTAGTCGAAATCGAGGTTGCCGGTGGCGCCGTTGGCCTGCTTGGCGTCGGCGTCGAACAGGCCCTGCAGCCGCTTCGAGTAGACCGCGGAGTGATTCGGGTGCGGCTCGGCGTAGAGCTTCTTGACCACGGCCTCCGGGCCTGGATCGGCCGCCAGCGCAGAGGCGAGGCTGAAACCGAGGAGGCTGAGGGCGAGGATCGTCTTCTTCATCACGAGGTTCCCGCGTCTGCGGACGCGCCGAAGCGCGCCGGTTGGCGGGGGTTGCAACGCACGAGCGGGCAAGGGGCTCCGCTCTGTCTTCGCGAGCGCAGCGAAGCGACCCAGGGCAGCGCGACGTCGGGAGTTGTCGCGCCCGCCGGATCGCTTCGCTACGGTCGCGGCTCGGAAAACCTGCGGCAGCGTCTCACGCGCCCCCGGCCGCGGTCTTCAGCCACGCCGCGCCGCAGGCCTTGGCGAGATCCCGCACCCGCAGGATGTAGCTCTGGCGCTCCGTCACCGAGATCACGCCGCGCGCGTCGAGCAGGTTGAAGACGTGGCTCGCCTTGATGCACTGATCATAGGCCGGCTGCGCCATGCGGTGGCGCTCGCCCTCCGCTTCCGGCGCGCCCGCCGCAAGATAGGACCGGCAGGCGGCCTCCGCGTCGGTGAACTGGCGGAACAGCATGGCGGTGTCGGCCGCCTCGAAATTGTGGCGGGAATATTCCTGCTCGGCCTGCAGGAACACGTCGCCGTAGGTGATCCGGTCCGGACCCTCGGCGCCGTTGAAGTCGAGATCGTAGACGTTCTCGACGCCCTGGACGTACATGGCGAGCCGCTCCAGCCCGTAGGTGAGCTCGCCCGCCACGGGAGCGCATTCGAAGCCCGCCACCTGCTGGAAATAGGTGAACTGGGACACCTCCATCCCGTCGCACCAGCATTCCCAGCCGAGCCCCCATGCACCCAGCGTCGGGCTCTCCCAATCGTCCTCGACGAAGCGGATGTCGTGCAGCTTCAGGTCGACGCCGATGGCGGCCAGTGAGGCAAGATAGAGTTCCTGCAGGTTCGGCGGATTCGGCTTCAGGATCACCTGGAACTGGTAATAATGCTGGAGCCGGTTGGGGTTCTCGCCGTAGCGGCCGTCTTTGGGCCGGCGCGAGGGCTGGACGTAGGCCGCCTTCCAGGGCTTCGGGCCCAGAGCCCGCAGGGTCGTGGCCGGGTGGAACGTGCCGGCGCCGACCTCCATGTCGTAGGGCTGGAGGATCACGCAGCCCTGCGCCGCCCAGAATTCCTGAAGCGTCAGGATCAGACCCTGGAAGGATTTTTTCTGGGACATGGGTGTCGGAGACTCGGGCTCGCGCGGCGGCTCGGGCCGCTGGCGGGCCGGTTTAGGTGCGGGCGGGCAGGGGTGCAAGGCGGGGCGGCTTGCGCGTTCGAGCCGAATGGTGGTCCGATCGGACTCAACTACACCCGGAGACCATCATGAACGCTGACACGGCCGCCCTTGCGATCCGCCCGATCGGCGCCGGGGACCGCGATGCCTGGCTGCCGCTCTGGCAGGGCTATCAGGCGTTCTACAAGGTCGACCTGTCGAACGCCGTCACCGATACCACCTGGCAGCGCCTCAACGACCCCGCCGAGCCGGTCGACGGCGCGCTGGCCTGGCGCGGCGCCGAAGCGGTCGGCCTCGTCCACCACATCCGCCACCGCTCGGCTTGGACGGTCGGCGACTATTGCTACCTCCAGGATCTGTTCGTGGCAGACAATGCCCGGGGGCTCGGAATCGGACGGCGGCTGATCGAGCACGTCTACGCGGCGGCCAAGGCGGCCGGCTGCTCCCGCGTCCACTGGCTGACGCACGAGACCAACACCGACGCGATGCAGCTTTACGATCGGATCGCCGAGAAGTCGGGCTTCGTGCAGTACCGCAGGATCCTCTGAGCGCCGGCGTCCCGCGTGCGCCGCGACACCCAAGCGTGGCGGTTTTTGGGCAATAAGCCGGAACCGCCGAGCTGACGGCCAAGTTATCAGCGCAACAGGGGATCTCGGCACCTCAGCGCTGCCGAACACAAGATGTCGGACGACCCGTCATGTTCAATGCTCGCACCCGCAACACCTTCGGCCGCAAGAATATCGCCGTCTTCGCCGCGCTCGCAATCTCGTCGCTGGCGGCCACGCCCTTCGTGATGAGCGCGAGCCGCGCGCTCGCCACCTCCGAAGACCAGCCGGTGGCCGCGACCCTGCGGGTCGAGCCCGTGGAGGTCGCCCCGGTGGCGGCCGCAACGTCCGAGGGGACCTGCCGGCACAAGGTGCGGGTCGTCTACAGCGGCTACGGCCGGTCGGCGGACGGCTGCGCCGCCCATTGAGGGCCGCGCCACGGTCCAGCCGTGACCTAACCGTGGGCCGGCGCGGTCCCGGCCAGACGCTTGAGATGGAGTTCCTCCAGATCGATTTCCGTCTCCAGCTGCCGCAGCACCGAACTGTGGATCCGGTTCTGCCTGTGCAGGTCGATCAGCGCCGAGCGGCCTGACCGCACGGCGAGCAGTGCGGCCGCGAAATGCTCGTACTTCTCGGTCTCCAGGGCCTTGCGCTCGTCGCGGTCCCGGGACGTGGCCCGCACCCGGCGGCGGTACTCCTCGACGAGGCGCGGGTGCTGCAGCGCCCCGGTCTCCGGGAACACCAAGCCCTCCAAGGCGGTGAGCCCAGCCTCGTTTACCACCACGCGAGCCATCGGCGCGTCGAGATGGCCGTCGGGGAGGTGCGCCACGGGGTCGAGGCGGAGCCGGCGGATCAATGGCCCCAGAGTCGTGCCCTGCACCAGCACGGTGAACAGGATCACCGCAAAGGCTGCCACCAAGGTCGCGTCGCGGCCGGGAAAGTCCACCGGCAGCGCCAGAGCGGCCGCCAGGGTCACGACCCCGCGCATGCCGGCCCAGCCGACGATCAGCGGCACAGCCGGGCTCTGGGCCGGTTCCTGCGCGCGGAACCGCGGCGACAGGAGCCGGCGCAAGTAAACGGCGGGAAACACCCAGAGCAGGCGGGCGACGACGCAGGTCGCCGTGACGGCGAGCGCCAGCGGCAGTTCCGCCGAGAGCGACCCCAGCTGGCCGCCGGTCCGCGCCAGCACGCCGCGGAGCGCCAGCCCGATCAGCACGAAGACCAGGGCCTCCAGCACGAAGACCACGAATTCCCACACCGCCACGGAATGGCGACGGGCATGCGCGTCGAAGGTGTCGTGCTCCCGGCCGCCCAACGTCAGGCCACAGGCGACCACAGCCAGCACGCCGGAGGCGTGGATCTCCTCGGCCGCGAGGTAGGCGACGTAGGCGGCGAGGAAGCTCAGCACCGTGATGGCGTTGGCATCGTGCATCCGCCGGATCACGGCGGTCACAGCCATCCCGCAGGCGATCCCGACCGCCACGCCCGCCACCGCGAGCCACGCGAAGCTGCCGGCCGCCGCCCAGGCGTTGAAGGTGCCGGTCAGCGCGGCCGCCACCGCGAAGCGATAGAGCACGAGGCCCGAGGCGTCGTTCACGAGGCTCTCGCCCTCCAGGACGGTGATCATCCGCCGGGGCAGGGCGACGCGGGCCAGCACCGCCTTGGCGGCCACCGCGTCCGGCGGCGAGACGATGGCGCCGAGGGCGAAGCAGGCGGCCCAGGGCAGGGACGGCACCACCGCGTGGGCGACCAGCCCGACCACGAGAGTCGTGAACAGGACCGCGCCGAGGGACAGGGACAGGATCGGCCCGAGGCTCGCCCGGAAGTCGCGCCAGACGGTGAAGTAGGCGGATTCGAGCAGGAGCGGCGGCAGGAACAGGACCATGATCAGGTCCGGATCGAGATCGAAGGCCGGCAAGCCCGGCACCACCGCCAGCGCCATGCCGCCAATGACGAGGGCCGCGGCGGGCGGGAAGCCCAGGCGCCCGGCCGCCAGCGACAGCAGCAGGGCCGCGCCGAGCAGGCCGAGGATCAATTCGAACAGGGCGACGGATGTCATCGATGAACCGGGCTCGGCGCCGGAACTCCGGCAAGCGCGGCCGTTCTAGGACGTTTCCTGGTCGGATGAATACCGGGTCAGCCGAGGGTTGCGGTGCCGGCCGCGACCTAGAGTGCCCCCTCGCGCACCGCGCCCGGATCGACCAGAGCGTGCAGGATGCGCGCGGCGCTGTGGGCGAAGCGGAGCGTGACGGCCTTGCGGCGGGCCCCACTCAGCGGGTGCTCGGGGGGCTCGCGCAGGATCCCGGCTCCGTAGGCGTCGGCTACGATCAGGCCACATTCCTCCGGGATCAGCGTTTCCGGGACGTCCTCGGGGATCGCGAAGAAGAACCGGTCGCAGAAGTCGCGGTAATCCGGCCATTTCCGGTCGGCGCGAAAATCCGCCACGCTCGACTTGATCTCCACGATGGTGAGCTTGCCGGCGCCGCAGAGGGCGATCACGTCGGCGCGGCGGCCGTTGACGAGGGAGAATTCCGGCAGGGTGACGCAGCCCATCTCGGAGAACAGCCGGCGCACGCCGCGCTGGATCCGCAGGGCCGTGGGCGATTGCCGCCGGTCGGTCGGCAGCAGCGCCTCGGTGATCGCGGGCGCGGTGTCGGGAAGGCCGAGGGAAGCGGACATCAATCTCGGGGGATGCGTCTGTACCGAATCGGCACATCCTGCCAAGTCGCGACCGGTCCGTCACCTGCGGCGCGGCATCACCCCGGGGCGATCACCCGAGGCAGGCTCGGATCGCGTCGAACCCGTCGGTGAGCGCGGCCGGGCCGGGCTGCAGAATCAGCGGCGACTTGATCTCGTGGATGCGGCCGTCGCGCACCGCCGGAATCGACGCCCAGCCGGGCCGGGACCGGATGCGCTCGACATTGACCCGCTTGCCGCACCACGAGGCGAGGATCACGTCGGGCGCGGCCGCGATCACCTGCTCGGCGGTGACGATCCGGTCCTTCGCGGCCGGCTGACGGCTCAACTCCGGAAACACGTCCCGGCCACCCGCGAGGCCGATCAGGTCCGAGACCCAGCCGATGCCGGAGATCATCGGCGCGTCCCACTCCTCGAAGTAGACGCGCGGGGGCGGCCAGTCCCGCACCGTTGCGGCGGCCTCGGCCAGCCGCGCCTCGAAACCCGTCGCCAGGGTCTCGGCCCGCTCCGGCAGGCCGACGAGGGCGCCGAGCGTCCGCACCATGGCGAGGCAGCCCGCCACGTCGCGCTGGTTGAACAGGTGCACCGCCACGCCCGCGCGGGCGAGGTCGGCGACGATGCCGGCCTGGAGGTCCGAGAAGGCCAGGACGAGGTCCGGCGCCAGCGCCAAGATCTTCGGGATGTCCGCGTTGGTAAAGGCCGAGACGCGCGGCTTCTCCCGGCGGACCTGGGGCGGGCGCACCGCGTAGCCGGAGACGCCGACGATCCGCTCCTCCGCACCCAGGAGGTACAGGGTCTCGACCGTCTCCTCGGTGAGGCAGACGATCCGCTCGGGCGGGAAGCGGCGCATCAGCGGTCGAGCCGGGCCGGCGGTCGAGCCGGTTTCATCGGTCGAGCCAAGTCAGCAGCCCGGCCCCGGGCGCCAGCAGCACGAAGGCCCAGACCAGGGCCGAGGCGACATTGGCCAGCTGGAACGGCAGCCGCGCCAGGCCGAGGATCCCGGCGAAGAGCGGGACCAGGGCGCGGGCCGGCCCGAAGAAGCGCCCCAGCGCCACCGCGGCGATGCCCCAGCGGCCGATGAAGGCCTCGGCCTTGGCCATGAGTTCGGGATAGCGCCGCAGCGGCCACTTGGTCTTCGCCTCCGGCCCGAGCCAGCGCCCGGCCTCATAGGAGATCCAGTCCCCGAGGGCGGCGCCGAGCGCCGCGGCGATCACCACCGGCCAGAACGGGATGTTGGCGCCGCCGACGAGAGCCCCGATGCCGACCAGGATGACGGTCGCCGGCACGAACAGCGACAGGACCGCGATCGATTCGCAGAATGCGAGGCCGCCGGCGATGACGGGTGTCCAGGCCTTGTGCGCCTCCACGAAGGCAAGGGTCGTGGTGCGGAGGGCTTCGAGGTCCATGGGCTCTGGATGGGGCTCTGGGGCAAGGAGGGTCGGTCCCATCTGAGGCGCGCGGGGGAGGGCGGCAAGGGACGGGGGTGCAGGCGGCGCCGGAACCAGCTAACCGTAGCAGGACGACGAGCGAGTCCTGCGTTGAACGTCCTATCGATCCAGTCCCACGTCGCCTACGGCCATGTCGGCAACGCCTCGGCGGTGTTTCCGATGCAGCGGCTCGGGGTCGAAGTCTGGCCGGTCCATACAGTTCAGTTCTCCAACCACACCGGTTACGGGGCCTGGCGCGGCCCCGTTTTCGACGCGGCGATGATCCGCGCGGTGGTGCAGGGCATCGGCGAGCGTGGGGTGCTCTCCACCTGCGACGCGGTGTTGTCGGGCTACATGGGCTCGGCCGAAATCGGTGCGGCGATCCTGGAGGCGGTGGACGCCGTGCGGGCGGCGAACCCGGGGGCGCTCTACTGCTGCGACCCGGTGATCGGCGACGTCGAGGAGGGCGTCTACGTGCGGCCCGGCATCGAGGCGTTCCTGCGCGAGCGCGCGGTCCCTGCCGCCGACATCCTCACCCCCAACCAGTTCGAGCTCGGCCTCCTCACCGGCCTGCCGAGCGGCACCCTGGCGGAGGCCGGAGCCGCGATCGCGGCGCTCCAGGCGCGCGGGCCGCGGGTGGTCCTCGTCACCTCGGCGCTCTGCGCCGACACGCCCGCCGACAGCATCGATCTGCTCGCGGGCGCGGAGGGGCGGGTGTTCCGCGTCCGCACCCCGCGGCTCTCCATCGCGGTGAACGGGGCGGGCGACTGCATCGCGGCCCTGTTTCTGGTGCACTACGCCCGGACCCGCTCGGCCGAGGCGGCGCTCGGTGCGGCGGCGGCCTCGATCTACGGTCTGCTCAAGCGCACCGCCGAGGCGGGGTCCCGGGAGATCCTGACGGTGGCCGCGCAGGAGGAATACGTGAACCCGAGCGCGCGGTTTCCGGTCGAGGCGGTCTGAGGGCACGACCTCCGGCCAAGTCCGCAGAGAGCAACAAGGATCGACACGATGGCGCGCCGCTTCGTCACCCTCGACGTGTTCACCGAGCAGAGGCTCGCCGGCAATCCCCTCGCCGTGGTGCTCGATGCGGAGGGGCTCGACACCGCCGCCATGCAGGCCATCGCGCGGGAATTCAACCTGTCGGAGACGGTCTTCGTCCTCCCGCCCACGGAGGCTCGGCACCGGGCCGCCTTGCGCATCTTCACGCCCGGCCGGGAGCTGCCCTTCGCCGGGCACCCGACGGTGGGCACTGCCGTGCTGCTGGCGCTGCAGGACCCGGCCCGCGGCGATGCCCGGGCCTTCGGCCTGGAGGAGGGGATCGGGATCGTCCCCTGCGTGGTCGAGACCCGGGCGGACGGCAGCGGCGGCCGGGCCCGGTTCCGGCTCCCGGTTCTGCCGGAATATCTCGGGCCCGGCCCGGAGCCGGCGGTGCTGGCGCCGCTGCTTGGCCTCGAGCCCGGCGACATCGGCACCGGCCGGCACGCGCCGAGCCGCCACGGCGTGGGACCGAACTTCACCTGCGTGCCGGTGGCCTCGATCGCCGCCCTCGACGCGGCCCGCCCGGCCCAGGCGCCCGATCCGGCCGACGGGCTCTACCTCTACACCCCGGATCCCGAGGGCGCCGGGCGGAGCTGGCGGGTCCGCATGTTCGCGCCGAATCTCGGCGTCCCGGAGGATCCCGCCACCGGCGCGGCGGCCTCCGCCTTCGCGGGGGTGCTGATGCAGTTCGAGGCGCTGGGCGACGGCACCCACGACGTCGCGATCCGCCAGGGAGAGGCGATGGGGCGGCCGAGCGCGATCGCGCTCCAGCTCACCATCGCGGCCGGCGCCCTGCAGGGCGTCGAGATCGGCGGCGGCGCCGTGATCCTGTCGGACGGGACCCTGCATGTCTGAGGGCTTCCGGATCACCGGGGTCGCGGACGTGGCGGCGCGGTTCGTGGATCACGACTGGGCCTTCCCCCGCGCGCACGAAGCCGCCATCGCAGCCCATTGGCAGACCCGGCTGCAACGCAGCCCGGGCATGTTCGACGGCACCGTCCTGCTGTGCTGCGACCACGCCGTCGCGGATGGGGTCGCCCGCCTCGACCTGTTCGCGACGCGCTACTCCACCTTCACCTACTACCGCGACATGCCCCACGCCGAGGCCGGCATCGCCAACGCCTTCGCGGCGATCGTGCCCTGGACGGCGGACGGCGCCGTCCTGCTCGGCGAGATGGGGGCCCACACGGCCAATGCCGGCCAGCTCTACTTCCCCTGCGGCACCCCGGACCCGGACGACGTGCGCGGCGCCCGTGTCGATCTCACCGGCAGCGCTGCCCGGGAACTCGCCGAGGAGACCGGTCTCGCGCTGCCCGAGGGGGCCGAAACCGCGTGGGTCCTGCTGGAGGGAGAGGGGCAGCTTGCCTTCCTGCGGCCGGTGCGCTTCCCCGAACCGGCCGAGCGGCTCGTCGCCCGCATCGCCGACCATCTCGGCGGTGAGGGCGAGCCGGAACTCGCCGGGATGCACGTGGTGCGGGGCCTCGCCGACATCGATGACGCGCGGATGCCGGGCTTCGTGCGGGCCTATCTGGCGGACGCGTTTCCGCCCGCCCGCTGATCGGTGCGACAGGCGGAGAAAGACGTTCGTCTCTCCGCGCGGCTATATCGGATGTCATTCTCCGCATCGGCCGCAGATAATACAGATTTTCTTTTCATTGACCGCTTTCGCTGCAAGCATAAACTCGACTTTCCACCGAACAGCCCCGCATCGGGCGGGCAGCGTATCGCGGCAGGCCCCATGCTCATCGGATCGCACCCGCGCCCCGCCGCTCCCCAGCTCGCCAGGGCGCTGCTCGCCGCACTGACGCTGGCCTCGGCGGTGGCCGCCCGCGCGGACGAGATCGTCCTGCGGGTCGGCGACCAGAAGGGCGGGAACCGGTCACTCCTCGAGATTGCCGGCTACGCGAAGGATCTGCCGTATCGGATCGCGTGGTCGGAATTCCCCGCCGCCGCGCCGATCCTGGAAGCGCTTAACGCCGGCGCCCTCGATGTCGGCTATACCGGCGACCTCTCCTTCCTCACGGTCTACGCGGCCGGGGCACCGATCAAGGCGATCGGCGGCACCCGGTCTGACGCCCGGACGCAGGCCATCTTGGTCCGCCAGGACTCGCCGATCCAATCGGCCGCGGATCTCAAGGGGAAGCGGCTCGCCGGCACCCGCGGCGGCTGGGGCCAGTTCCTGATCAGCGCGACCCTGGAGAAAGCCGGGATCGCACCATCCGAGGCTACCTTCGCGCCACTCAACCCGGTCGACGCCAAGGTCGCGCTGATGGCCGGCTCGGTGGATGCCTGGGCGGTCTGGGAGCCCTACGTCTCGTTCGCGACGCTCAAGGATCAGGCGCGCCCGATTGCGGACGGCGCGGGCCTGACGCCGACCCTCACCTTCATCGTCGCTTCGGACAGCGCCATCGCCACCAAGCGGGCCGCCCTGCAGGACTTCCTGACCCGCCTGAACAAGGCCCGGCTCTGGTCGCTGGACCATCTCGATGCTTACGCACAGAACACGGCCAGCCTGACCAAGCTGCCCGAAGACGTCCTGCGCGCGGCCTACACGGCACAGCGGACCAGCCCAATCGCGCTCGACAACGGCGTCGTGAAGGAGGTTCAGGAGGCCTCGGACCGGGCGACGCGGTACGGCGTCCTGCCGAGGCCCCTCGACGTCGGGCGGGCCGTGGACCGGAGCTTCACGGCAGCGGCCTCAAACTGAGGGGCGGCTGCAAGGCACCCGTGATTTTTGCGGCAATGCGGGAGCTTCGCTGTTTGCAGCACGTTCTCCAGAGGCTCCCCGTCGCGGCACGTGCCCGGGCGGGTCGCGTTCCGGAGTGTTCATGTCCGATTCCCGACGTCCCGCATTGCAGGCCCGCGCGACCCGCTCGCGCATTCAGGAAGGCCAACCCTACCCGCTCGGCGCCACCTGGGACGGGCTCGGCGTCAACTTCGCCCTGTTCTCGGCCCACGCCACCAAGGTCGAGCTCTGCCTGTTCGACGATCAGGGTGAGCAGGAGATCGAGCGGATCGAGCTGCCCGAATACACGGATGAAATCTGGCACGGCTACCTGCCGGACGCCCGCCCGGGCACGATCTACGGCTATCGGGTCCACGGCCCCTACGAGCCGAAGGCCGGCCACCGGTTCAATCCCAACAAGCTGCTGATCGACCCCTACGCCAAGGGGCTCGTCGGCTCGATCACCTGGAATCCGGCCCTGTTCGGCTACCAGATGGAGACGGGCGACGACCTGACCTTCGACGAGCGCGACAGCGCACCCTACACCCGCCGCTCGCGGGTGATCGATCCCGCCTTCACCTGGGGGCGGCACCACAAGCCGCTGGTGCCGTGGGAGAAGACCATCGTCTACGAGACCCACGTCAAGGGCATGACCAAGCTCGACCCGCGGGTGCCGGAAAAGCTGCGCGGCACCTATGCGGGCCTCGGCAATCGGGACGTGCTCGACTACATCAAGAGCCTCGGCGTCACCTCTGTGGAACTGCTGCCGGTCCATGCCTTCGTGCAGGACGACTACCTCGAGCAGAAGGGGCTGGTGAACTACTGGGGCTACAACACGATCTCGTTCTTCACCCCCGCACGGCGCTACGCGGCGGTACCGGACTTCGCCTTCTCCGAGTTCAAGGAGATGGTCTCGCGCTTCCACGGCGCCGGCCTCGAGGTGATCCTCGACGTGGTCTACAACCACACCGCCGAGGGCAACGAGAAGGGGCCGACCCTGTCGTTCAAGGGCGTCGACAACGCCTCCTACTACCGGCTGCTGCCGAACGATCCGCGCTACTACATCAACGACACCGGCACGGGGAACACCTTCAACCTGTCGCATCCGCGGGTGCTACAGCTCGTCACCGACTCCCTGCGCTACTGGGCGCATGAGATGCAGGTGGACGGGTTCCGCTTCGACCTCGCCACGATCCTGGGCCGCGAGCCCTACGGCTTCGACGAGGGCGGCGGCTTCCTCGACACCTGCCGGCAGGACCCGGTGCTCAACAACGTGAAGCTCATCGCCGAGCCGTGGGATTGCGGCCCGGGCGGCTACCAGGTCGGCGGCTTTCCGCCCGGCTGGGCCGAATGGAACGACCGCTTCCGCGACGACGTCCGCGCCTACTGGAAGGGTGATGGCGGCCTGCTGCCGGATCTGGCGGCGCGCATCACGGGCTCAGCCGACAAGTTCAACAAGCGCGGGCGCAAGCCCTGGGCCTCGGTGAACTTCCTGACCGCCCATGACGGCTTCACCCTGCACGACACGGTCTCGTACAGCGACAAGCACAACGAGGCGAACGGCGAGGGCAACCGCGACGGCCACTCGCACAACCTCTCGTACAATTACGGGGTGGAGGGCCCCACGGACGATCCGGAGATCCGGGCGGTGCGCCTGCGCCAGATGCGCAATATGCTGGCGACGCTGTTCCTGTCCCGCGGCACGCCGATGCTGCTCGCCGGCGACGAGTTCGCCCGGACCCAGAAGGGCAACAACAACGCCTATTGCCAGGACAATGAGGTCTCCTGGCTCGACTGGGGGGCGATCGGCGACGAGCAGCGGGATCTGGCCGAGTTCACCCAGCGCCTAATCATCCTGCGCAACGCCCTGCCGATCCTGAGCCGCGGGCGGTTCCTCACCGGCCAGTACGACGAGGAGTTCGGCGTCAAAGACGTGACGTGGCTGCGGCCGGATGGCAGCGAGATGGCGGGTGAGAACTGGTCGGACGGGGAGGCCCGGGCCTTCGCGGTCCAGCTCGACGGGCGCGCCCAGGCCACCGGCCTGCACCGCCGGGGCGGCGACGCGACGCTGCTGATTATGTTCAACGCCTACCACGACCTCGTGACGTTCACGCTGCCGGAATCGATCGGCGGCGTGGCCTGGACGCGGCTCCTCGACACCAACCTGCCCGACAGCCAGGACGTGGAGAGCTTCAAGTTCGGTTCCGGCTACGACGTGACCGGGCGCTCGCTCCTGATGTTCGTGCTCAAGCCCGAGGACAGCCCGGGCGTCGAGGACAACGCCATGGAGCGCTCCTACCAGCACGTGATGCAGGCCTTCGAGCGGGCGAACGTGGAGCATGTCCGCTTCCACCTCGAGGGCGCTGAGGGGTGAGGGACGCGGCCGGGCGGTTTTCGCATCGCCTGGCCGTCTGCGCCTTGCGCCGGACGGCGCACCCGGCTAACAGCACGGCACCGCGCGGCACTGGCCGCCCGGCGCGCCGCGTGCGCGCCCGGGTGCCCGGTTCGCGGACGGAGGGGTGGCCGAGTGGTTGAAGGCGCACGCCTGGAAAGTGTGTATACCGGAAACGGTATCGCGGGTTCGAATCCCGCTCCCTCCGCCACTTTGCCTTCGTCAACTTATTGTGAAAAAACGATAATCCAATCCCCGCTTGCACATAGAAGCGGGTTTCGTCATACCGGCCAGCATCCTTTGCGGCATACATGGATCGCATGTCCGGCGACTACCTGCTGAACCGGGACGGCGACCGAGCCACCCTCGGTAGCCGATCAGGAGGCACAGCCCACCGCCGACAGCCTTCTGCCGCAGATCCTGCCGCTCTGCCCGCCCGGACCCACCTGGGGGACTGACGAGGCCGGCGATGGCAAAGAAAGGGGCCGCGCCCGTTCAAAGGAAGGTGTGGCGGGCCTTCGCAGCGTGGAAAGCCGGCCATCTCGGTCTCGACTGGACCGCGGCGACGCAAGCCTTCCCGTCGGCGACCACCTACACCCTGCCGGATTGGGAGCGGGAGCTCGGTCTGCCAGGGACGTGCGCCACTGGTGAGGGCGGTCTACCGGTGCGGCAGGCGGCGGTCCGGGCGAAATTCGCCAGCCTCGGAGGCTAGTCGCCCGCCTACTTCGTCTGCCTCGCTAAGAGCCTCGGCTACATCATCACCATTGAGGAGCCGACGCAGTTCCTGTGCGATGTTTCAGAGTGCATCGGCAACGCGATCCAAAAGACTTACTTCACTTGCGACGACGAGATGGGCGCCGATGGCACCCCCTCGCAGGCTTCATTTTTCCGTCGGATCCGAACTCTGGCGACCAGATGTCGGACGAGACCGTCTGGCAATACTGGATCGTCCGCGTCGGAGCAGCCGGTGAGACGTGGTTCCGCATAGACGAAGGTGAGTGCGACTACGATCCGCTCGAAGGCTTCGTGCTGGCGCGTGATCTGGAGTCCGTGGTGAACGCGATCGCGCCGCCGCACACCCGGCTCGTCTTCTCCTACGCCGCCTGACGCGGCGACTCGCCCACCATCCCTGGCCTTCCTGAAACTCTCGCCGATCTGTTGCGTCCGCGCGCCTGGAGATCGTGATGCCTTACAATCCGCCGACCGGATCAGGCTGGCGCTCAATGATATCGACGCGGTTCTCGACCGGCAGGCCAACGCCGGTACCACCATCATTCTGCTGAACAATGCTTCGGTTCGTCGCCGCCGCAACACCTACGGAGCGCTCGCCTTCACTGGCGGCGTCGCCAACAGCGACGGTAGTGCTTGGTCCGTCACGGATCGCCAGATCGGGTTCCTGGAGAAGGCCGACAACTCACCGCTCGCCGATGGGACGACGTTCTGCGCCGGCCTCTGGCTGCAGGCGAGCTTCAGCTCGAACCAAATCTTCTTCAGCCGGCCGAACCGCACGACGGGTTCGAAGACCTACGACGACCACATCCGCTCCGACAACGGCGCCCCGATCCTCATCCGCGGGGCGAGCCTGCTGGTCGACGGTACGAACGCCGGCTCGCTGATCGGCAACAATGGCGGCCTGCCGCTCGACGTGCGCGCGGTGATCGGGCTCGGTGCGAACGCCGCGGGGCACCTGTTCCTCAGCATTGGGGCGGGGGCAATCCCAACACCGACCCGATCCAGTACCGCACAAACGTCACCTCTGGCTGAACAGCCGCCGGGCGCTAACCGCGCTCGCGCTCGCGCCCGCTTTGCATCGCTCAGAGAGCAGGATTGCCCATGATGACCTTAGACCGGCTGAAAGCCGCACCACTGTCCCTAAAAGCCGCACCACTGTCCCTAGAGGTCGCCGGCATCGGCTACCGGGGCGCCCGCTTTGCCGAACTGACCGAGGAGCCCTTCTCGTTCACCGAGGCGCAGATGCTGCCGGCGATCCGCGGTGTGCTCAAGAGCTGGATCGACGACAAGGCCGAGGCCTTGCGCCTGTCTCTGATCACGCCCGGCACCGGGCAAGCGATGGTGGAGTGCACCCTGTTTGACCGGACAGGCAGCGGGGTGGGTTTAGGCAGTCCGGCTGAGGTACTCTCGGGGCGAGAGCATGCGCAGTCCGGAGTGCGGGTGGATGGTGTTGTAGTCCTCGAACCAAGCCGGCAGAGCCGCATCACGGTCTCGGCGTCGGCCAAGATGGCGAGGCGGGCGTAGTCGCGCTTGAGCGTCTTCACGAACGCCTCCGCGATGCCGTTGCTCTGCGGCGAACGCACCGGGGTGAACAGCAGCCGTAGGCCGAGCGCGGCGGCCGTCTGCGCTGTCGCCTTGGCGATGTAGGCGGAGCCGTTATCGGACAGCCACTCGACCGGGTGCGGGGTCTTCGTCGCGTCGAACCGGCGCTCGCAGCAGGCGATCATCAGGTCACAGACCATCTCGGCCGAGACGCCCGTCGTGGTCGCCGACCACGCCATGATCTCGCGGTCGCAGGCGTCGATCGCAAACAGCACGCGGACGATCGCACCGTCCCGGCAGCGCAGTTCGAGGTGATCCGAGCACCAGCGCACGTTCGAGCGTAGCGCCACCACGATGCCGTCGTGGGTGCGGCCGGGACGGCGGGTGGTGTGCCGCGCGAGGGTGAGCCCGTTCGCCTGCAGGATGCGCAGCACCCGCTTGGCGTTGATGCTCGCCTCGCCGCGCGAGCGCAGTGCCCCGTTCACCAGCGCAGTGACACGGCGGTAGCCGTAGCTCGGGTGGGCATCGACGATCGCGCGGATCGTCGGCAGCAGGAGCGCATCCTCGGGCTTACGGTAGGGGCCGCGCGGTCGAGCGGGCCGGCTCAGGCGCTCGGCCAGGTGGGAGCGGGCCACGCCGAGCGTGTCGGCGACCGCCTTCACCGCGAACCGCCCGTCGAACCGCCCCAGGAGCTGAGCGGCGAGGTCGGTTTTTTTGTGCGCGCGAGGTCGAGCGCCTCCTACAGGATCTCGACCTCCATGATCTTACGGCCCAGCAGGCGTTCGAGGTCGGGTACGCGCCGCTCCAACTCGCGCACGCGGCTGGGGTGCCGACGACCTCCTCGTCGGCGTGCACGGCCTGATGGCCGCCCTCCAGCATGCGCCGCTTCCACGAGAACAGCAGGCTGGGCGAGAGGCCGTAGCGGTGGGCGACGAACGATACGGACGAGCCGGGCTGCTGGCTCTCCTCGACGAGCCGGATCTTCTCAGTGGTGGACCAGCGCCGGCGGCGCTGAACGCCGGTCAGGATCTCGCCGTGCACCGGCGGGGCGGTTGGATCGAATGACATAGCCTTACCCATAGGCCAACGCCTATACCTTCGTGAGCTGTGCCGCCCGTCCGGTCAAAACGGGGTGCGGTTCAGATGGAATACCAGGAGGCCTACGCACAAGCGCAGACCGCCCTTGGCGTCACGGGCACGGTCTCAGCCTCAGACTATCCGATGCTGGCCGCCACGATCGGCATCGACGTCGATCCGAAGACCGCCAAGGACGTGCTCGGCGTTGCGCGATCGGTGAAGGCGGCCTACGAGGCTTTCCTCGGAGGCGGCGCCTCGATCCGCGGTGCGCGGCTGGCGGGGAAGCAGGCGGTCGATGCCGCGGCGACCATTGATGACGCCTGCGCGGCAGTTGATGCCGTTTCCTGGCCAGCCCTAGGCTGACGCCGTGAACACGGTCACCTTCCCGAGTATGCCGAATAACGTCACGTTCTCGAAGTCTTTCGTCTACCAGACGTCGGGCGGAGCGGCCGTCGACCTGACGGGGTCACGCTTGACCATGCAGGTGCGCTAGTTCGCGTCTGATCCAACGGTCTTGTTGAAACTCGACAGCGAGGACGGGGGCATTTCTGTCGCCTCAGGGAGCGGTGGCGGCTTCACGATCACCGCGACTCAGGAGCGGATGCGGAAGTTCGCGCCCGGCGACTACGCCCACGATCTGGTCCGCACGCGCCCCGACGGCTCGACCGAGCAGGTCTGGGCCGGCACGATGACCATCATCGCAGGGCGTCACCCGTTGAGCGCCGACATCGTCGTCTCCTCCGATCCGGATGTCATCGTCGCGCTTGATCCGACGCAGGCGGTCTCGGTGTTGAGCAGTGACGGCGCGACCGTCGTTACAGCGCCGGAGCAGGGTCTGCCGGGCACCACCACTCTTGCCGGACTGACCGACACCACGGAAGCTTTTTGGGCCCTGAACGGAGCGGACCCGATCAAGCAACGCGAGGCGATGGGGGCCTTCGGCGCATCCGATCCCTCTTCGCCAGATGACGCGGAGGCCGGGTCCGCTACAACGGGGCTCATGACCTCGGATCTCACCCGACGCAGGTTGCTGGCGCTCGCTGGCTCGGTCCCGCTGGCGATCGGCGTCAGTTCGAGCCTGCCCGCTCCTGCCCTCGCGAAGATCGCACGCGGGCAGCTTCCGGTCTTCGATATGTTCGACGGGGCGGTCCGGGATGGCGCCACCGCCAACGAGCCGCTGCTCAACCAGATGCTCTCCGACTACAACGGCGTCGAGGCGTTGCCGGTCGGACAGGGGCGCGGTCCCATTCTGGCGAAGAATGGCCCGATCATCGTGCCGCCCAACGCCAAGTTTCGTGGCACCGCGGGGCGGCAGGGCACTGTCATCACCCGGCTGCCCGGCTACATGGGCGATACCCTCCAGATGGGTTCGCCCACCGCCGGCATGGGCTCGGCTGAGATCGAAGGCCTTTGGTTCGTCATGCCGGGCCGGTTCCTCGGGCAGGTCCCGGCGGGCACGACGCCCCAGGGATTGGTCCCCAATACCTCGACGCTCACGGGTGGGAGCACCGCGAGCGCGGCCCACGTCCGAGCCTACGGATCGCAGTTCGGCGCCATCCGTAACTGCGGCGCGCAGGGCATGCCGACGTTCTTCATCGCGCAGGAGGGCGGCTACGCGCTCACCCTCGAGAACCCGGCCTCGATTGGTGGGCTGTGGGACCGAACCAACCCGGCGCTCCAGGAGAGCGTCGCGGTCCTAGCTGCGCTCTACAATCCGGTTCACGGGCACCCGGCCTGCACGACGGTCATCAACCCGAACTTCGTCGGCGGCAACATCTCGGCCGAGACTCGGACGATCACTCTCTACAACAAGACCTACACCTGCCAGGAGCGGCTCGGGCCGAAGTGGGGGCTGTGGCACGCGGCCGGCGAGGACATTCAAGTCCTCGGCGGCTTCATGGGTGGGTTCAACCGCACCCCCATCGCAATCTTCCCGGGCGGTCCCGCGATCATCAACGGCAAGCCGGCCTGGGTTCAGATCAAGCTCAGCCTTCTCGGCTGCCATATCGACGAGAGCATGTGGGCGGGCATCGAGGCCCGGCGCACGGACGCGTCTCAGGCGATCCTCAACGTCCTGTCGATCCTGGGCTGCGAGTTCAACGGCCAGTTGGTCGGCGCGCATGGGATCGACATCGCACCGTCCTCGCTGATGGCCGTGGCCAGATTGCGCGCCGCCAACAACATCCTCGCCGCCTACCAAGGGGCGGCTGCCCGTTTCTACGCGGTAGATGGCGGCTCCCTCGAAAACACGGCCGCTTGGGGGTTCAACGTGGCCGGCTTCGACACGACCAAGGGCGACCCGCTCGATTATGGAGCGGGCGTGCTCCTCGGCGGCCTGACGCGCAACTTCGACGTGTCGAACCTGCGCGGCGGCGGCGGCCCGAATGGCGACACCGACCCGAACAACTGCCAGTGGCTCCTCGGGGACACCACGCCGGTGCAGAACGGAGCCTCGACGCAAAGCAACTCCTATTTCCGCGTCCGCACGCCCAACCTCGGTCTCGCGGGCGGTGCAGTTGTCGCGGGCGGCGTCAACGACAAGGGCGGGTGACCGTGTCAACGCTCAAGCGCAACGACGATGGCACGTTCTCGGTCGTTCACACGACCGACGAGGTCGCGGCGGCCGAGCGGGCGAACGCCGCCACGGCGGCAGCCCGCGCCGCGCAGGCAGAAGCGGACGCCCGGCGCGCCGCTGCTCTCAGCCTGAGCCGGGTTTCCGCGCTGGCTGGTACGGTCGTCGCGGATGTCGTGCAGGCTTCGCAGGATCCAACCTGACGTCGCTCTAGGATCCGGCACCCGGCCGCTGCCGGCCGCCTAACACCCCCACTCCAGGAACACCCATGCTCCGCACGCTTCTCGCGGCGCTGGCGCTCGTCTGCACGCTCCTGTGGCCCGTGGCAGTCCAAGCCCGGCCCCGCCGCTGCCCGCACGCCGTGCCGGTGTTCATCGAGGGCGCTGGCATCGTCTGGATCTTCGTTCGGCCCGCGCGCCGGCGCTGAGCGCTTCACCTTCCACAACCTGAGAGACCACCATGGCCGCGAGCCTCGACCGCACCGCGTTCTTTGCGGCTGCGCGCAAGAACCCGTGCCCGGTGGCCCTGACCCAGGGGCAGGTCTCGGGCATGACGTCGATCCTCGACGCATGCCCGCCGGACCTCAGCAGTCAGGAACTCGCTACTGCCTGGCGACGGCGTTCCATGAGACCGCCCGCACCATGCCCCCGATCAAGGAGATGGGCAGCGAGGACTATTTCCGGCACATGTTCGACCCGCAGGGCGAGCGCCCGGCGACGGCCAAGACCCTGGGCAACACCGTGCCGGGCGCCAGGGCGAAGTTCGCCGGCCGAGGCTACGTGCAGCTCACGGGCCGGACGAACTATCGGCGCGCCACCGGCGAGCTGCAGAACCACGGCTACCTGGACCGGGGGCTCGACCTCACCGCCGCGCCCGACATGGCGATGACGCCCGATATCGCGGCGCCGATCATGTTCCTGGGCATGGCCGAGAGCTGGTTCACCGGCAAGAAGCTCGCGGACTACTTCGGACCCGGCAAGTTCGGCGACCCGATCAACGCCCGCCGGATCATCAACGGGACCGACAAGGCGCAGACAATTGCCGCCTACCACGATGCGTTCCTGCGAGCGCTCAAGGCAGCGGGGCACGTCCCGGGCGGTGTCGTCGCCGTTGCGCCGGTCACGCCGGTCGTGATCGCCCCCGTGCCAGCGGTTGAGGCGGCCCCGGTTACGCCGGTGTTCGCGCCGGCCCCGCGCAACAGCGGGTCGCCCGCGCCGGCCGATACTGCTCCTGCGCCGGCCGCGCCGAAGCCTGGCTTCTGGGCCTTCGCCCTCGCGCGGCTGCGCACCGCCTATCCGAAGAAGGAGATCTGACCCATGGCCGGCGGCATCATCGGATCCATCATCGGCTGCGTCCTGACGGGCGGTGCCGGCCCGGCGCTCGGGCTGGAATCGGCGCGGCCATCCCCAGTATCGCCGGGATCGCGAAGGTCATCGTCGACCGGACCATCCCGGACCCGCAGAAGAAGGTCGAGGTTCAGGCCGAGATCGAGCAGGCGCTGACCGCTCGCGAGACCGCGCTGACGGCGGCCCTCCAGGCGGAGAACGAGCAGCAGAACGCGATCAACCTCGCCGAGGCGCAGGGCAACGACCGCTTCTCCTCGAGGTGGCGGCCGGCGCTCGGCTGGGCGTGCGTGGCGGCTTTCCTCTACCAGTTCCTGGCCGCGCCTGTCGTCACGTGGCTGGGCGCGATCCTCGGCGTCATGCTCGGCATCGCCTTCCCCGCCCCGCCGACGATCGTCGTGTCCGATATCAGCCGGTTCTGATCGGCATGCTCGGACTGGGCGCGATGCGCACCTATGAGCGCGCGACCGGTGTGCCGGGCGCAGTGCCCAATTCGCAGCCGCCTCGTCGCTGAGCGCGGATGCCCGCGCCATGGACGCCGCCCCCGAACCTCTCACCCGCCCGCCAGCCTTCCTGCGGTTCCACGACCAAGAGAACATGATGCCGGAAGCCCTCAAGAGCCAGGATGAGGCTGCCTGGACCAAGATGCAGGTCGACGTCGCGGTCTCGGCGACGAAGCTCGATGCGGTCCAGTCCGACGTTCGCGGAATTAGAGAGGACCTGCGCAACGTCTACGCCACCAAGACCGAGCTGAAGGACGTGGTCGACGACGTGTCCAAGCTGAAGGATCACGTCGGCTGGCTGGTGAATTCCGTCCTCGGCGTCATCGTGCTGGCCATCGTCGGCCTCGTCCTGTCGAAAGGCGGGGTGCCGCACTGATGCCCCCCAAAACGGGATCGCCGCAGGTCGTGATACTCTTCGAAGTGGGCCGCACGGACGAGATCTACGCCCGTGCCATCGAACTCGCCTACGGCCCATCTCGGCGCCAAGCGCGCCTGCAGCTTGTGCTCAACGTGCTCTACTACGGCACGCTCGTCCTACTGGTCGGCTGGATCTTCTGGATGGTGATCGACTGCGAAGTTCCAGTCCAGACCGGCACGCGCGAGATCATTAACCCCGGCAAGCAGGTGCACCAGGGAACTCGCCTGTTGGTGCAGTCGTCCCGGCGGCGGCTGCGCTCGTGCGAGCTGACGCGGCGCTCGTCAATCATCAACGGTGACGGCCGGCGCTACGACTATGAGCCGGACCGATTCGATGCCTACGGCCCCGTCACGGGAACGACAGGCCACGCCGACGTGGAGACCACGGGGCCGATCATTCCCCTCGATGCGGTGCCGGGTCGAGGGAGCTGGATCTCGGTTCTGGCGTGGGACTGCAACATGCTTCAGCGCGCGCTCGGCTGGTCCATCGTCCAGGTGATGCCGCCGCTGGACTTCGAGATCCTGCGGCGGGAGCACAACCCATGAGCTGCGCGCCCGTGACCCAGGACCTGACCGTGGTGATCGCCCTGCTCGCGTTCATGAACGGTCTGATCGTCGGTAACCGGACCGCGCCGAAGGATCCGCCTGCGCCGCCGGGCTGACCGGAACCCCGCGCCGCCCCGCGTGTAACCGGCCTTCTGGTTCTTAGCACCACCACCTTGAACCGCCCGGCTCCGGCCGCGCCGGTTTTTTCGTGCCCGCTGGCCCGCCGCTTGCGACAGCCATTCCTCCCATGGATTCACTCAGCCCCGCCGGTACCACCGGGCGGGGCTTTTTCGTGCGCATGAACGATTCCCAGGCCTTCGCGTTGAGCGCGAAAGCAGGAGTGCACCATGCAGAGCAAGTGGATGACCCTGGCCGAGGTGGCCGCCGATCGGAACCTAACGCTCGCCGAGGCTCAGAAGATGGTCGACGGGAGCAATTGTCCGAAGGCCTTCAAGACCAACGGCACCGTCTACGTGATCTGAAGTCGATCTCATGCCGATTGCCGCCCGCCCTGTTCGCTGGCGCGGCCTTTTTCATGCCCGCAATCCAGCTCAGCACGGGAGCCGCCCCCGATTTGGATCACCCCACTTGCGTTGCCGAGAAGCTGACTGGATTCTTAAAGTCCTTCCAGCCCCAGCCCGAGATGCGCCAGCCCGCATTGGTCCGCGTAAACTGCCTGCCGCAGGCGAGACGGATCCTCGGCAACCCCAGGATCCAAACCGCGCCAGCCCGCACGCGCCAATCACCCACATGCTCGCCGCTCTCGTCCAGCAGGCGCCCGCTTTCGTGGAAGTGGACGGGGGCATCGACATCCAGCGTTTGGATCTGGAACACTCCGATCAGGTCGCGTGCGGTCAGCGTGATCGGCAGATCGTTGACCGTCGCTGCCTGCGCGCCTGGGGCGGCATCTCGCATCACCACTGCGCACTTGCGGTCGGCGAATGTCACGCTGCCGAGATCAAGGCTGCCGAGAGACGTCCCGCGCGCCCTCGCGGATTGAACGGCCGGCGGGTAATCAGGATCGTCGTTCGGCTCCAAGGCCGCAAGCATAACGGCATGCTCGGAGTCGGCCGTGATCCATGTCCGATCAGCGGACAGCAGATCAGAGGGGAGGGCGAAGTCGACGCACCTGCTCTCGGCGCTGGCTGGCTCGTCTCCAAGCTCGATCTCGACGAAGATGCCCCAATTGTTGGCCGCGGAGACCACCTCGGACGGTGGTAGGAGCAGCTTGCCGGGCATTGAGGAGCCGCGGCGGTAGATCTTCTCGCCCCAAGGGAACACGAGGACGAAATCCTTATCCTCGATGCGCCAGCCACCGAAGGAGGCGCCGGTCAGATCCATGACCCGGCCATCCCGAAAGACGCGGAACGCCCCCAGAGCCTGCCCCATAAGACTTCGAAGATCCATTCGGGCGCCGTCCGGTATCAGGGCGACGACCTGATCAAGAGTCGGAATGGACGCTCCAGCGATAGGGGACGGTACTGATGTCGAGTAGTAACGGACTGAGTGATCCCATTCCTTAGAAATTTTCGCGGTGAAGTGCCTGATGAACTCCGCACTTCCGGCAGCTAGCGTTTTTCTGAGGAAGAAGACGCCCTCCTTCTCGCATGCCTCTGTTGCAACTTCTATGTCCGCATCCGTAGCAGTGTGCGTCGGCGTCCGGAAGTATAGATGGCCGTACTCATACATTAGCTTGAACTGATGAGACATGCCTATTGTGTCGAAGACATTCATCTCTGGGCCGAACCCATGGTTCATTACGGCCATGAGTTCAGTGCATCTCTCGTCGTGCAATAGGGTGTGGACGTACCGCTTTGACGCCGTTATAAACGGACTACCGATGCGGAAATTGTACTGCGAAATGATCTTGTGGGCCCACTGCACCTGAACTGTGTCGGCGCGGCGCGCGTAAGTGAACCCGTTCTCCGCTGAGGTATCGACGAACTCGCCCAGGCGGGCAAAGCTCATCCACCGAGCATCTACACCGAATGGCGAGATGGCGTATCGGTGGACGCTGTCGGTGCCGGTAGTAGACATGACTTCCGCTCGCTCGGAGAAATTGAACGATTGCGGAGTGACTCGATCATACGAAGATTTGTAGATGGCCTCGTAAGTCGCGAGTCGCAGGAACTTCTCGGGATTAGCGGTCTCAAATATTTCATCAAGGGCTTCGGAATACAGCCTCGGCAAGTCGCGGACGATTTCATCCGGCCATTCTTCCCGCCATCCAGGGGGCGCAATTTTGTGAAACCGGCTGGGCTCTCTCGCGAAGATGTTGACGGCTAAGCGCTCGGCCATTTCCTTCGGCCCGACTAGGGGGAAGGTGCGGTTGCAGATGACCTGGAGCCATGCATTCTTGTCAGCCCGCGCGTCGAACGCCCGGGCCGCCTCCAAGAGGTTGTGGAACAAGAGTTTTTGGCCGCCCCAGGCAACCGGACGCCGATATAGAAAGTGGGTGTTGCCCAGGCTCAACAAGGCCGAGAGAGCTGAAATGTTCTCGGGCTCCGACATCCCGCCTATGGAGATGACGTGCGTGTTGGTGCCACGATAAATCACAGAGCACAGGCGCGACAGCCGCGTTACGTTTTCGTGCCACGTTACGAAAAACCACAATTCGGGCGCATCGGGGCTGGCGGTCTCAGGAGTGTTGGCTCCCTTATCGGTCAAGGCTTGTTCCATTTTTGGCGCTGTCGTCTTCAGGAGCGGCGGATGGTGCGGGGCGTGGATGGCCCTTCCTACTCCTCGGACTCTCCCATACCAAGCGCCGCCAGCAGCTCCCGTCTGGATGCCGTGAGATACCACCGCCTCTCGCCCTGCCGGGAGCGCACCGGCCTATCCTCCACGCACCCCTACTCCCGCAGCGCCGGCACCGCGCTCGGATAGGCATCGAAACGCGTTCCGATCCGGCAGACAGCGCAGGCGCGCAGGGCTTCGATGTGGCGCGTTGAGGTGCGGCCCCTCCGGAAGGATGTGGACCTGCTGCTGCGCAGCGCCTTGTCCGGCCCGACCCGCCTTAATCGGTGACCTTGACCGGCATCCGGTATCGGCCACCTTAAATCGCCGTCTTTCGACCCGCCTGCCCGGCTTACAGTCGCGGCGGGTTTCGCGTCTCTGAGCCCCGCCGGAGCCGCTGCACGGGGTATTTTCTCCCGTTCGGAGCGGATATCTGGTTGGTCGAAAATGACCGAAATGCTAGGGACACCAATCGGCGCATCAGCCGTTGGGTGGGCCTAGAATGAACATACTACGACGGGCGATTTTCACCCTTTCAACTAATCAGAAACTCCCATGGGTGCAGATCCTATTTGAGACGTTGCGTAAAAATAATCCGGAATGCGATCTCGTACTGGGTCTTGTTGATAGACAAGCTGACTTCCGGTATCCAGAGAATTGCACCATATTAAATGTTGAGGAATTAGGCCTTCCTGATCAAAATCATTTTTTGTTTAGATACAATGCTTTCAATCTATGTACGGCCGTTAAACCTTATTTTTTTGAACATTTGTTTAAAATGGGATACGAGAGCATAATTTATTTCGATAGCGATATTGCGGTATTCAATTCACTTGACCGTTATTTTGCACTGATGGAAAACGGCGCCGACTTTGTCGTGACCCCACACTTTTTAGAGCCCGTAACCGCAGCCGATCAGCCTGATGAAGTTGCGATCCTACTCCACGGTACATTCAATCTGGGCTTCATCGGCATTCGCAACTCTTCTACGGCAGTACCCATAGTTAGATGGTGGGCGAGAATGCTGGAACACAACTGCGTGACAATGATTGAAGAGGGCGTGTTTGCCGATCAGAAATTCATAGACCTTGTTCCTTCTTTTACATCGCGCTACGTAATCATCCGCGATCCAGGGGCAAATTATGCGTATTGGAACATGAGCCGCAGATTAGTAAAAAGTGTCAATGGCGAGTTCTTTGTAAATGACAGCGTGCTAATGTTCTGCCATTTCAGCGGCTTCGATCTCAATAACCCCGCGAAGCTTTCCGCTTACGGCGCGAACAATCATCCGGAAGACGACGCTGGCCTAAACGCGCTTATTTCTTGGTACGATAGCAATTTGCGACGGCTGAATGCACACACCTATGTCGCGCCGCCGTATGCTTTCGACCGTTTCGCATCCGGCACAATTATCACCGATAAGACACGAGAGAATTTCCGTCGGTCATCTTATGATAGAAATACAAATCCATTTAAGGACATATCACTAGAAGACGGATCTCGTCAGCTTGAGCCCCGCTCGCCTCCTGTTGCGGGGCACAACTCGACCTTAGCAGATACTCGCGAGCATCTTCTTTTCGCGCTGAAAGAACTGGACACTCGAACTCATCATGCTCACAGCTTGTTGATGGAGATCGAGGATCTTAAGGCAAAATTAGCTAGGTATGAGCAATAAATATTGAGTATCCCTGGAGCTAGAGCGATGCTCGATCATGTAGAAACGGCCAGGTCGTCTGCGTATCCGGCTGCGGTGAGGCAGTTGCGGCACTCCTGGGCTGTGAAGCGGGTAAGCGCCTGCCGGATGGCAGCCCACAGGTCGGCGACGGTGCAGGCTGCCCTGGTCCGGAGCAGGCGCTTGAGCTTGGCGAAGATCTGCTGAGGGCCCCCAACCGACAGGTCGGTTGGGGATACCCCTGATCGGGTTGAAGTCGGGTGAGTAGGGTGGGAGGTAGAGGAGCCGCGCTCCCGCCGCCTCGATCGCCTCGCGTATCCCAGCGACCTTGTGAGCCCCGAGGTTGTCGAGAATGACCGTATCGCCGTGCCGCAGCATCGGGGCCAGGGTGCGGGAGACGTAGGCTCGAAAGCGGCCGCCGTTCGTGGCGCCGTCGGCCAGATCGACTGCGCACAGGTTCGGCGGCGCGTAGGGCGGCGGTCACGGTGGTTGTCTTGTAGTGCCCCTGCGGCACGGCAATCCGGCAGCACTGGCCGCGCGGCGCCCACCCGTAGCGGCGGGTCATGTTGGTGGCGGCTGCGGTCTCGTCGAGGAACACCAAGCGGTCCGGGTCGAGGGTGTCCTGGCTCGCGAACCACTCCTCCCGGGCAGCCTTCACGTCCTCCCGCTCTTGCTCGGCCGCATGCAGCGCCCCCTTTTGCGGGTGATGCGGTGGCGGACGAAGAAGCGTGACAGGCCGCTCGTGCTGGTCATCACGCCTTGCTCGGCCAGGGCGGCGCACAGTTCATGCAGGCAGATCGTGGGCTGCGCTTCGTAGGTCGCGCGGATCAGGCCGGCGTGCGCCTCGATGGCCAGTGAGCGCTGATCGCCGCCGCGTGGCCGCGGCGCGACCCGGCCCTCCCGCCGTAAGCGCCCCGCCCAGCGGCTGGCGCTCGACGCGCTCACCCCGAAGCGGGCGGCCGCGCGGTGGCGGGAAGCTCCCTCCGCCATCGCGGCGACAACGCGCTCGCGTAGATCGATCGACAGGGCTGACGGCATCGAAGCCTCCTCGGCCCATCAACGCCTCACCCCAAACCATGTTGCCGATCGGTCGGGCACAGCTTTAGACGACTTGAGGCCGCCCGGCAGGCGCCACGGCGGGCTTTTTCGTGCCTAAAATCCCGGCGTGGGACCTTCAGCTAGAGCCGGTCCCGCGCCGCTTGAGACAGGTTTGCGGGTAGCGCGTTGGTAGGTGAAGGAATTTCTCATGCCTTCACCGCTGTCTGTGGACCTGCGCGAGCGTGTCGTGGCTGCCGTGGTAGCGGGTGCCTCCTGCCATCGTGCCGCAGCTCGCTTTGGGAGTCAGCGTGTCGAGCGTCAGCCGCTGGTCGGAGCGCTTCCGCCATGAGGGCCAACTCGCCTCCAAGCCGATGGGCGGCGATCACACCTCGAAGCGAATAGAGGCGCATGCCGGGCTGATCCTGAGGATCTCCAAGCAGGAGCCGCGTCTTTTCCTGCGCGAGCTCCGTGACCGACTAGCTGAGCAGGGCGTGCAGACCAGCACGAGTGGTCTGTCGCGCTTCTTCCAACGGCACCGGATCACCTGGAAAAAGGGGCGACGCACGCAGCTGAGCAGGAGCGCGCGGACGTAAGGGCGGCTCGCGAGGCCTGGTTCGAGGCACAGCCCGAGCTCGACCCGGACCGACTCGTGTTCCTGGACGAGACGGCGGCTGCCACCAACATGGCCCGGCGCTACGGTTGAGCGCTGCGCGGCGAGCGCTGCCGGATTGCCGTGGCGCAGGGAAATGTGTGGACGCCTCCTCGGGTGCAAGCAAAATCTCCAGACAAACGTTGCGCGTGATCGGGTGCTGCCATGTGTCCGGCCTCTGATGCGGCGGGTGACATGCCGCGGGCCCGTATGGGAGTGCGAGAGTCGGGACCACATCACTACAGCGCGCTCGAAGCGCTTCCCCTGAGCCTGGTTCTCCCAACTTCGTCTCACCGACGTTGCGCCATACCTGTCCGTCGACCTCCTCACGCCCTCCGACAGCCTCGCGTCCGTCCCGCCTACGCGGTGACGGCCGGAGCTCGGTAGATCCCGCCCTCCGTCAGAAGGGCCCACGCGATGCGCGCGTTCTTGTTGGCCACCGCCACGATCACCAGCATCGGCGGCTTGCGCGCTAGCATTCGGCCCAGCCACGAGTCGGACAGCACGCCTTTGCGTTTGGCCCAGCGCACCACCGCGCTGGCGGCGATGATCAGCAGGCGGCGCAACGTGCGCTCGCCCATGCGCGAGGTGCGACCTAGGCGTCCCTTGCCGCCGGTCGAACGCTGCACCGGTGTTAGCCCTACCCAGGCTGCAAAGTCGCGGCCCGAGTGGAACGTCTCGACGGGTGGGGCCAAGGCCTCGATGGCGGTGGCGATCAGCGGGCCGATGCCCGGTAGCTCATCAGCCGCCGGGCCGTGTCGTCGGCCTTCGCGCGCGCGGCGATCTCGGCATCGAGGGCTGCGGTCTGCTCCTGCAGATGGCGGAGCGTGCCAACAAGAACGGCGAGGCTGGCACGGGCGGCCGGAGGAAGATCCGATGCTGGATCCTCAATCTGCGCGATCAGCCGCTCGATGTAGGCTGGCCCCCGCGGGGCGATCTGGCCGTACTCGGCGAGGTGACCACGGATCGCGTTAATGAGCTGGGTACGCTGGCCGACGAGTACGTCACGGGTCCGGAAGATCACCGCGGAGGCCTGCTTGGCCTCACTCTTCACGGCCACGAAGCGCATGGTCGGACGCTGCGCGGCCTCGCGGATCGCCTCGGCATCGGCCGCATCGTTCTTCTGCCTTTTGACGAATGGCTTCACGTAAGCCGGTGCGATCAGCTTCACTGTGTGGCCGAGCTTGCCGATCTCCCGGCCCCAGTGATGCGCGCTAGGACAGGCCTCCATAGCGACGACGCAAAAGGGTTGAGCGGCGAAGAAGGCCAGCACCTGATCTCGCCGCAGCTTCCTGCGGAAGACTGGCGCACCGGCGACATCCGCGCCGTGCGCCTGGAAGACGTTCTTGGCCAGATCCAGGCCGATGGTGCTAACCTCTGGCCGGGGCGCCTTTCGTCGTTTCAAGCGCCAAAGGTGGGGAACCGACGATCATCCGGCCTCTTGTTCTCGCAACATGGTCGAAGCGGAGAACGGTATGGCCACCACGACGATAACCCCGGTCATCAAGCTCGCCACCGGGAGAGAAGTCACACCCAAGACGGCGCTCCCCGACGGCAAGGTGCTCACCGCAGAGATCAAGCTCGAAAACTGAGCGACAATCGACTGCGTTTGAACCCCGGCGGCACCGCCGTGCGGGGCTCTTGCGCTTGGGCATTCCCCTCACTCGGTCACTGGCTGTTTGCAGCCTCAATTATAGTCCTACATTTAGCTTGGTAGCGGATTGCCTCGGGATCGTTTATTATGCTCATGACTACATAATGATAATGAGACCCATTAACGAGGCGGGTGACGTACTCGAAGAGCTCTCTATAAGTTGGCTGCCTTCCCATGACAGCAAGGAATAACGCTCTGACAAAGGGATCGTATTTATGGTTTTTAAGCGCTAGTTCGGCTTCGGCATTGGGAGCCCTACCTTCGCCCCTTCCAAAGAATGCGTAGTGCTCGGTCGCACTAAATTTCGATTTCGCCACATCGCGATAGCGAGATACATACCAATCTGCATCAAAATCGGGCGGAATAATGCTTGTCCATATCTCGATTTGCCTGTTTGGGGGTCGTCCCTCAGCTTTTCCATATAACGTGTAGTGCACGGCGGGGTCTAGTCCGCTTTTTTCAACATCGGCATTATTGCTTCTGTACCATTCAGCATCCAAGTCCTTACACGTGGCGACGACCTTCTCCATAAATTCGTTAGGATGCTTGTTTTCCAGTTTCCCGTATTGTTGATAATGCGCGAGCGGCCCGGCCTTAAACTTTTTAACCTCTGGATATCTTGAGACATACCATTTAGCGTCAAACTCACTCACTTTGTTAGGATCAAACATAGTTATGCCTAGCGATGATTTGTTGAGACATTCCAGCGGCAAATTGACCAAACCGATGTATTTCGTTCCTATAGATAAATCATAGGGATTTCACAATTCTGCCACTCGAAAGCCAATGCTGGTATAATTGGCTCGCTGAGTAAATTGCTATCGCCGCCTCCGCTCGGATAGTGTGCATGCGTTTTGGCCACATCGGCCCACCGCGGCCGGTGCCGGGGACAGAGCGTCGACTTCGGCAGCTAGCACTACCGCAACATCCGTTCAAAGCCTCGTGCATCGTCGCGTCCGTCGCTCTCGGCTTTACGGAGTGTCGCTCAACTACGTGACACCCCTAAGGCGCCATCTGTTTCGACCGTACCCCGCTCACAAGGTTGTGCATACCAAGGATAAACGCTCCTCCTGCTCCGTCCTGTCCGGAGTGTGGCTCACCGGCAACGGTTGCCCCGCTGAGATTTGGCTAGGCACGGGCTTGGCAATACCGATGGGCAACATCTGGATGCGCAAACTTCCCCACGTCCTGCTCGCCGTCACGGCGATGTCGGGCTGCACGTACCTGCCCGCGGCGGGTCCGACGGCGAGTGCGATCCAGGCCGGGGCTGAGGTGGCCACGGCCGATGGCGGCCTGCTGGCCCGCTACGAG